>CAYUHP010000001.1:0-55260 GCA_964444595.1 uncultured Sphaerochaeta sp.
GCCGATGGTACTGCCAACTGGCGGGAGAGTAGGTAGCTGCCGGGCCTCTTTTTTTCTTATATGTTCCAACACGCGATCGACAACCTGTCGCTCTACGTGTTTGAATATAGTCCGGTGACCACAGCAGGGTGGACACACCCGTTCCCATCTCGAACACGGAAGTTAAGCACCCTCGCGCCGATGGTACTGCCTTTTGGCGGGAGAGTAGGTTGTTGCCGGATTTTTTATGTTTTTAGCGCCAGGCCTCAAAAGCCTGGATTTTTTTTGCTCGTCCCTCTTCGTCATAGAGGTAGATCGGAAGGTACGCAAAATCTTCGGGCTTAACAAATGACCGGAGTGGATCATCGGCGATTGAGTAGCCTTGGTTGTTCTTTACTGCAGTGATAAAATCGTCGATTGTTTCTAGTTTCCTTTCAAAGGACATCCCCCTGGTTGTCACTCCGATCTTCTTGGCGGTGTGAATGTCCGAGCCGGAGGTCATCGGAAGGTTGTAAAACTTAGCGTACTTCCTTGCCTTGCGATCGAACTCATCATCGTTTTCGCCGTTGATGACCTCAACTGCGTGAACGGTATAGGGGTGGAGATTGATCCGACTTAAATAGTTGCGCTCGCGGAACGGGTGCGCTTGGACAACAAGTCCCCCCTCCTTATCGACCTCTTCATACAGAGTGCGATGATTCCAACCCATGATCTGAGGGTGCTCAAGGAGCCACGCTTTATCGAGGCCATAGATGAGAAACTCATCTTGACCGTAGGAGTATTCAAAGCCAAAGAACACCGAAAGACCCAAATGGTCCCCATACTCCTTTGCTTCTTCATAACCTTGAGCTAACAGTCGGACACGTTCGCGCCAAGGAAGGTTGTAGGAGATACTGGTGTTTCCGTTGAAGAAGTGGTCAGTTACGATGATGCCGCTGTATCCCTCATCAAGATAGGATTGGATATATGCTTTTCCAGGAGAGATCCCACAAGCACTGGCTTGGTTGGTATGAAGGTGAGTCTCGTAGCGGTAATTCATAATTGTTTCCCATTATATTTGTCTATTGCTGTACGGCCAGAGGGTAGCCAACAGGGATTCAAGTGCAATTTGTTCCGAATACAAGACCACATTGCATCGACTCCTCTTAGAACGTACCCTTTTTTCGGCTTCTATGTCCATGTGAAATAGAGTCCCAAAACTATTTCAGTTGTCCGCTTCAGATTACATTATGAACACTTCATCTTTCGAAATATTTGGAGGGTAGAGGTGTTTATCTTGAAAAGCACAAGAACGTTTTACATCTAGCAATACCCTCCGATCTGATGGTGTGATACAATTGTTTCACGCTTCACATAAAAGACAGAATGAGAAGCTAAGGAGTGTTTATGAAAAAAGTATTTGTTGTAATGCTGATTCTTGTGCTCTTGCCCTTGGCGTTATTCGCCGGTGGTGGAAAAGAACAGCCCAAAGCAGCCTCCACGGTCATCGAAGATCTTACTCACGATGAGTTGGTAGCTCGTGCTCAGGCAGAGGGTAAAGTCGTAGTGTATTCGACGACAAGTCGAATTGCTAAAGCAGCTGAGACCTTTACCAAGAAATATGGTATCGAAGTCGAAAGCTCCAACCTTAAGGACTTTGAGCTGATTGAGAAAGTTACAAAAGAAGCTCAAGCCGGAGTTACCGGAGCTGACTTTGTTCTTGCTCAAGATGAAGGACGCCTAGTCGGTGAATTGCTGGATCCTGGATATCTCTACAACTATGTTCCACCAAGTGTGAAAACACTCATTCCTGTTGACCGCCAAAACCCCCTTCAAACGTTCATCATTAACAAAGTGTTTATTTACAATGATGAAGGATTGACTGAAAGCCCCTACTACAATATTTGGCAGTTTGCTGATCCAAAATTCAAAGGTGTCCTCCAATTTAAGAACCCGTTCCAAGAGGGTGTAAACGCTAACTTCTTGACGATGATTACAAACGATTATTGGTCAAAGAAAATAGCCGATGCATATAAGGCATACTTTGGTAAAGATATCGTTTTGACGACGCCAAATGCCGGATATGAGTGGATTAAAGCAATCTACACGAACGATCTGATCGTCGGTACGAGTGATACCACGATCGCAGAAAACGTTGGAATTAAAGGCCAAAACGCCCGTCGAGAACTTCCCCCGATTGGACTCTTTGTGCTTTCAAAACTCCGCTATTCGATTACGAAAGACTTAGCTCTTGCCCCAGCGATGAAGATGGAGCCTTTTGCCGGGTTCTATTACAACTTCTATGCGTTGATGGTCAGCAGTGCAAAGAACCCACACGCTGCTATGCTCTTCATTGAATACCTCTTCTCTGAAGAAGGGTTTGCACCGTGGGGTGTCGATAGTGGAACGTATTCCACCAATCCAAACAATCCAATTCACGAAGATATTGACTTCCCGTTCAGTGTCTGGGAGCCGCTCTTGGTAGGTGAAGAGGGTGATTATACCTTCGAGCACCGGGCTGAAGTAGAAGAGTTCTTGAACCAATATATCTACTAAACCCTGAGTTGTAATGTTTTTACATGCCTGCAGGGTTTCCTGCAGGCACTTCAAAAAGGAACCGTATCTATGAGATTTGCTAGTAAATATAACCAAGCAAAGACCTTTATAAAAAAGCCCCATAACTTTATTTTGCTTATTTTCATCGTAGTGCTGGGGTATTTAACATTGGTCCCTTTGGTAACGATTGTGTTCGATACGTTTACCGTTCACTCCAGTGAAGTGAGAATTGTACGAAAACCTATCGGCTCTCTCACTCTGTACCACTGGACTAAAGTGTTTTTCAGTGGGCCTGTGAGCCAAAAAACGTTCTATGAACCGTTTGTGAATACGATGGTTGTAGCACTCCTTTCGTGTGTGGTCGCAATCTTAATCGGTGGATTTTTTGCGTGGACTGTTACTCGAACTAATATTCGAGCAAAAGGGTTCATTTCGACCGTATTCGTTTTTCCCTATATTATGCCCTCATGGACTCTTGCAATGGCGTGGTTAAACTTCTTTAGAAACTCGCGCATTGGTGGAGCACCGGGGCTATGGACAGTGTTGACCGGAATAGAACCCCCAAACTGGTTTGCCTATGGCCTCTTTCCTATCGTCCTTGTCCAAGGCCTGCACTATGCACCGTTTGCGTATATTCTCATCGGGGGAATTTTACGGAATATGGATGCCAACTTGGAGGAGGCAGCGATGTTGCTCCACGCAAACCGAATGCAAATCCTCACCAAAGTTACCCTTCCTATTGTCCGCCCGGCGATGCTTTCTACGTTCCTTCTAGTATTTGCCTCAACGATGAGTGCGTTTGCCGTACCCTCATTTTTAGGTAGTCCTGTTCGTTACCAAGTGCTGACAACCCAAATGTATCGAACCCTAAATGGAATGAACCCCGGATATGGATACATCATGGCCCTTGTGATGATCGTCATCGGAGTAGCGATCCTTATGATCAACCAGTGGATTACCGGCCGCAGGCGCTCTTACACTACAATTACGGGTAAAAGCTCAAATATCAGTCTGTTTAATCTCAGGAGGATGCGTACTCCTTTAACCGTTATTTTGGTTGTCTTCCTTGCTCTCGTAGCAATTCTTCCGCTTGCTTCCTTTGCAATCGAATCATTCATCATGAAGCCTGGGGACTATTCAATCGGTAACTTGACCACCGAGTTCTGGATTGGTGCCGGAAGACCGGAGATTGCTAACAGTGAACCGGGAGTGTTGCGTAATCCATCAATCTGGCTTGGACTCAAAAATAGTCTGAAGCTCTCAGTGGTGATCAGCTTGCTTGCTGGTACCTTGGGCGTTCTTGCAGGGTATGCGATTGCACGAGCTCGGGGAACGCGGTTGTCTACAATCGTAAATAATTTGACCTTCTTTCCCTATCTCATGCCTTCAATGGCATTTGGTGCCATCTTCCTTTCGATGTTTGCCGTTCGGCGAGGGATCATCCCCGCGCTGTATGGATCCTTCTGGCTTCTGGTCATCGTCGGTGCTGTGAAGTATCTTCCCTTCGCTTCTCGAAGCGGAATCAATGCGATGCTTCAAGTTTCAGGAGAGATTGAAGAAGCTGGAATTATCATGGGTGTTGGTTGGTTTAAGCGAATGACGCGAATTTTATTTCCCATACAGAAAACAACGTTTATCAGCGGATACCTGTTGCCATTTATTTCCTGTATGCGCGAACTCTCATTGTTTATCTTACTCGTCACGCCATCGACAAGAATCCTTACCACGTTGCTTTTCCAATACAACGAGAAAGGATGGAACCAATACGCAAATGCGATTAACTTGATGATTGTTGTTATCGTCGTCGGATTCAATTTGTTGGTTAATAAGCTCCTTGGAGCATCAATCGACAAGGGAATCGGGGGCAACTAAGAGGAGCTGTTCATGCCAAAAATTGAATTAATAAATGTAACAAAAAAATTTGGAAAATTTGTGGCGGTCGAAAACCTGAATATGGTTATCGACGACCGCTCATTTATCACATTGCTGGGTCCTTCAGGGTGTGGCAAAACCACAACACTACGGATGATTGCAGGATTGGAAACCCCCACCGAGGGGCGAATTACTATCAACGAGCGAGTTGTCTTTTGTAGTGAGCAGGGAATCGATATTCCCCCAGATAAGCGAGATGTCGGATTCTTATTCCAAAACTATGCCCTGTGGCCGCATATGACGGTGTATAAGAACATCGCCTTTGGGCTTGAAAACCTCAAGTGGACAAAAGAAGCGATTAAAGAGCGAGTCAATGAACTCATGGAGATGCTCAAGATTTCTGAATTTGAAGCGCGCTTCCCATCGGAGCTCAGTGGCGGACAGCAACAGCGAGTTGCTATTGCTCGGACATTAGCAACTGGCCCAAAGGCGTTGTTTATGGATGAGCCACTTTCTAACTTGGATGCGAAACTTCGAATGGAGATGCGCTCTGAGTTAAAGCGCCTGCACCGCGATACCGATTCGACGTTTGTGTATGTTACCCATGATCAGTTGGAAGCGATGACCCTTTCAAGCCAAGTGTGTCTCATGAAGGAGGGTCTTTTACAGCAGTATGCCCCGCCTCTTGAGATCTATCGAAAGCCAGCAAATGCGTTTGTTGCGGACTTTGTGGGCTCTCCAAATATTAACTTGCTTGAAGGTGAGATCCTTCACGATAAGGATCTCATGCTTTCCTTTGCAAAGGCTTTCAAGCTGGGCTTTACGCCCAATGAGGCGATGAGCCTTACGAAGGGCCAGAAGATCCTGTTGGGTATTCGCCCCGAGCACATCATTATCAGTGATAAGGAACCGATGGTTACCGGCGAGATTATTTCATCACTTCCTTCAGGAATGGAAACAATTATTGCGTTAGATGTTCATGGGTTTAGACTCCACTCCGTTGTGTTTGGTGATTTGGACTTTGAAATAGGGCGTAAGGTTGGACTTCGGTTTGAACACAAGGCTTTTAACCTTTTTAATCATGAAGATGGTGAAAACCTTGGCCAGGGTGTTTTAAGCAAGGCGAGTGATGAGTAAAGCGATGTTTCGAGCTCACGATATTCGGGCCAAACGTGAGTGTTTTGAAGAGCCCACAGCCAGTGTTTTGGCACTGGCGTTGGCTCGATATTGGATCGATGAGCTGAAGGTTGACTCGGTAGTAGTGTGTCGTGATACCCGTTTAGGGGGGGCCGCTCTGATGCAAAGGCTCGTAGATGTCTTTGTTGAAGAGGGCTTGAAGGTCTTTTTGGAGCCCAACCCGGTGGGCAGTTGCCACTTTTATCACATCTGCATGACGCAAAGCCAAAGTGCCGGAGTGATGATTACCGCGAGTCATAATCCGGGTTCGTATTTGGGGATGAAGCTTGTTGGACCAAACCTCCAACCGATAAGTATGGGCTATGGCCCCAAAGGTGGAATAGAGCAGATTCGCACCCTTTTCGGCGAGTCTCATCTTGCGTCAGCGAAAAAGGATGGTGGGCAAGTCGTGCTCGTTGATACGCTCGCTTCATTCGTTGAGCAATCAATGGCTCTTGCCGGAGTAGAAGAGGAGATGTTGCGTGGTACCCATGTAGCCTATGATTTTCTGCACGGCATTGGATTCCCTGCGATCGGGCTTGCTTCCCAAAAGGCAGGGGTTACCTACGATCTGCTCCATGGTGTGCCAGATGGAAACTTCCCGGTAGGCGATCCTAACCCAGGAATTGAGAAGAGCATGCAAGGGAGCATGGAATATCTTAAAAACACGGGGACAAAGTTACTGTTAGCGTATGATGGTGATGGGGATCGGATGGATCTCATCTATAAGGGGAAACAACTATCTCCTTCAATGGTTATGTATTGCATTGTTGATCAGCTCGTCGCACTAAATCCTGAAATCAAGAATCCTGTCATACTTTTTGATGTTAAATCATCACCGCCGCTGATCAGCGGTATGATTAGGCGCGGATACACGCTTCAGGTTGTTCGCAACGGACATTCAGCGATTAAGCAGATCATGAACAATGGAGCTTTGTGTGCGGTAGAAGAATCTGCTCACTACTACTATCAACTCCCTCTGTTAGATCAACACGGGGTTCGGGTTCCTTCGGAAAACACCCTGTTTTATACGCTTCTCATCCTCAAAGCATACTCTCAGAACCCTTCGCTTTTTGAAGAAGCTCAAAAACTCCAAGAGAGTTTCTTCAGGGAACGGGAGTGGGCGGTAGTGATTAAGAATGGGCAAAAACGTGATCTGTTTTTGGCGGAGCTTAATCAAGCAATGACAGATTTGGGGGCAACTCGCTATGAAGAAGGTCCGGATGGATCCTCCCTTGGTGCGGTTCTCTACCGGCTCAATCTTCCGAAAAACTGGGAAACTGAGGAGCTCTCCTCGGATTCATGGTTCCAAGTCTTTCAGCGCCTCAGTGAGAGTGAAGACAATGTGCTGCGCTTCGAGGTGCTTGCCGCTAAGAAGGAAGAAGGGGTGAAGATTGTCGAGCTACTGCACAGTCTTCAGAGCTCATATCTGTAGCAAAAACTCTTGTTTAAAAGAAACTTCGCGGTAGTGATTCGTCTCATCATAGAGATGAATCGGTATCGTTGTATCTGCTGAATGGGGAAGGGTGTTTCGGTCTTCTTGGCCAAGAAGGAGGGCTCGATCACGATTTTTCACCCGTGCTATGAAATCCTCAATACAGGTTAGCGGAGTATCAAAAGCCATCCCCATCGGCTGATCTTTTATCTTTTCAATCGCATGTACATCACTGCCACTGGTTATTGGCAACCCTAAGGCTCGGGCGTATGTAAATGCCTTGCGGTCAAATTCTGCTTCGTTACCATCGTTAAGGACTTCGATTGCATGGACAAGGTGAGGAAACAATTCAATTGTGCTGATCGTACGGCGCTCCCGAAATGGGTGAGCATGAACGACAAGCCCACCAGCTTCGTTGACGTGATTAAACAAGGTTGAAAGATCCCAATGCATAACTTCGGGGTGCTCCAAGAGCCATGCTTTGTCCAAACCATAGATGATAAAGTCAGCGCGATTGAAGGTATGTTCCCAGCCAAAGAATACTTGGAGACCGTGGCGATCACCTTCTTCTTTAGCCTGCTCATATCCCTCTACAAAACGACTTACCATCTCACTCCACGGCAGAATTTCTTTGATTGCGGTATTTCCGTTGAAAAAGTGGTCGGTGACAAAAATCCCACTGTAGCCCCGATCGAGGTATGGTTGGATATATTCATACCCCTTGCTCTTTCCGCATGAGCTCGCTTCTGAGGTATGTAAATGCGTCTCATAATGGTACAAATCCATGCCCGCTCCCAGTTGTGTATATGGAATCAACTATATCTTTTTAGTAGAGGTTCTCCAAGTCGGAGTTCCCTCCCTCCACTTGTTCAAGCCCTCCCTTTCCTCTATGATAGTCTCAATCCGTTGTATGGATATGGAAGGTATATATATGCAGATTCGCTTGGACAACTTGAAAAGAAGTTATGGCTCGCTTCACGCGGTCAACGGGATCAGTCTGTCCATTCCCTCCAATCGAATCTACGGAATCATCGGCAAAAGCGGAGCGGGTAAGTCAACGTTAGTTCGGCTTATCAGTCTTCTTGAAAAACCAGATGGTGGTGAAGTTCATTTTGATGATCTTCGGGTTGATAACCTAGAGAAGGAACATCTGATCCAACGCCGAAGGCGAGTGGGGATGATCTTCCAAAACTTTAACCTCTTCTCCAGCCGAAATGCCGAGCAGAATGTTGCCTATCCCCTTGAGATTATTGGTACTCCCAAAGCGGAGATTAAAACCAGAGTTGCCGAGTTACTTGAATTGGTAGGTCTTGGTGACCGGGGCAAAGCCCCGATCTCCACCTTAAGTGGAGGCCAAAAACAGCGCGTTGCGATCGCCCGAGCTCTTGCCTGTAACCCAGATATCCTCTTCTGCGATGAAGCGACCAGCGCTCTTGATCCACAAACAACCCACTCAATCCTCTCCCTGCTGAAAGAGATCCAACGAAAGATGGGTCTTACGATCGTGATGATCACCCACCAGATGGAAGTGGTCCGGGATGTGTGCGATCTTGTTGCCGTCCTTGATGATGGAAAGGTTGTTGAAGAGGGTCTTGTTACCGATATCTTTGCCAACCCCAAAAGCGACGTTACCAAAGACTTCCTCTCGCACCTAGTTGGAACCGATGGCGGGACTGAAGAGAAGATCGTTCAGTGGTCAACGAAGAGTGGGGCGTACATCTTGCGCTTCCGCGGGGTAACCACCGACCAGCCGATTCTCAGTCAGATCTCCCGTGAAACCGGAATTGACTTTAATATTCGAGCCGGTGGTGTCCAGAAGGTCGGTGGTGAGGTTGAAATTGGAACGTTAATTGTTGATATTCAAGGAAACGAAGAGGAGCAAGCAACCGTTGTTGCTCGGCTTCGCGAGTTTGGGGTCAATGTTGAGAGGGAGGAGCGAGTATGAGTGCAAAAATTTGGCTCTTGATTTGGGGCTCGACCCTTCAAACACTCAGCATGGTCTTTTTTTCCACCCTGTTCTCCCTTATGTTGGGTCTTCCCTTGGGAGTGTTACTCTTTGTTACCGGTGAAGAGGAGCAAGGCGGGATCATTCCTTTACCCTTGTTGAACTCTATTCTGGGTCGGGTCGTGAACGTTCTTCGCTCCTTCCCCTTCATTATTCTCATGATCTTACTGTTTCCTCTTTCGAGGTTGTTGATTGGAACGAGTATCGGCACTGCCGCTACGATCGTTCCGCTGTCGATCGCGGCAGCTCCGTTCGTTGCGCGTGTTATTGAAACCGCGCTTAAGGAGGTGGATCCGGGCGTCGTTCAAGCCGCCCGTGCCATGGGATCAACCAACTTCCAGATCGTCCGGAAGGTTTTGATCCCCGAAGCGATGCCCTCGTTGATCAGCGGGGTCGCGCTGACAATCATCAACCTGATCGGCTACTCGGCGATGGCTGGGGCGATCGGCGGTGGTGGGCTGGGGGATTTAGCGATCCGCTACGGCTATCAACGCTTCCGCGGCGATATTATGTTGGTTGCAGTGATCATCATCCTCGTTCTCGTTGAGATCGTTCAGATCATAGGCAACCGCCTCAGCGCTCGGCTCTTGGCCCGGCGTTAAAAGATTAATCAAAGAAATGAATCCTCCCGCATGGGAGATGGGAGCATAGTATGAAAAAATATTTAGTAACTGTATTGTTAATTGTGTTGGGCACAACTCTTCTCTTTGCCGCTGGTGCAAAAGAGGCCAAAGATACCAAGACGATCCTTGTGGGAGCTACTCCCGAGCCACACGCCGCGTTCTTAAACCTCGTCATCGAGGATTTGGCAGCGAGCGGGTATACCCTCAAGGTCCAGGAGTTCACCGACTACGTAACTCCCAACGAAGCGCTTGAAAGCGGCGAGCTTGATGCAAACTTCTTCCAGCACATCCCGTATCTTGAGTCCTTCAACAAGGATCGAGGTTTTCACTTGGTGAACGCTGGCGGAATCCACGTTGAACCGTTTGCCCTCTACAGTGATCGCCACGCAACGCTGCAAGCTCTGCCCAACGGGGCGACGATCGCAATTCCAAACGACCCAACCAACGAAGGACGTGCGCTGCTTCTTCTTGAGAGTGCCGGACTGCTTACCTTAGACAGTGGCGCCGGTTTGGAAGCAACCCCCCTTGATATCGTATCAAATCCGAAGAACCTTCGCTTCAGTGAAATCGAAGCGGCAAGTCTTCCCCGTGTCCTTCAGGACGTCGATGGAGCGATCATCAATGGTAACTACGCGATCCCAGCTGGTCTTATCGCTACCCGTGATGGCCTTTTAGTTGAAGGTGCCGACAGTCCGTACGTGAACGTCCTTGCCGTGAAGGCCGGACGTGAGAATGAAGCGGGTATCAAAGCCTTGGTTGCCGCTCTTCGTAGTGCGAAGATTAAAGCATATGTTGCCGAACACTACCAAAACGGTGAGGTTGTTCTCGTAACCGAGTAATCATGTAACACAACAAGTGGAGGCCTCTGGCGTTGCTGGAGGCCTTCTTTGTATATATATACGAGCAAATGAAAGTATTCAGAAAATAGTTGCATGTTTATTGACGATATTTGTATGTTTATGCAATACTCCGGGTAGGAGAATCGATATGAAAAGTCTTACCGGTCGAAGTTTTCTTACCCTATCAACATTCACAAACGAGGAGATCCTCTATCTGTTTGATTTGGCTCATGACCTTCGTTGTAAGAAACGTGGATTAGCCTATCCTCCCCATTTGAAAGGAAAGTTGCTGGACGGAAAAAATATCGTCCTGATCTTTGATAAAACCTCGACTCGAACCCGTTGCTCCTTTGAAGTTGCCGCCTTTGATGAGGGGGCGAATGTAACGTTCCTTACTAACAGTCAAATGGGAAAGAAGGAATCGATCGAAGATACCGCCAAGGTACTCGGGCGCCTCTATGATGCGATCGAGTATCGAGGCTTTGAGCAATCAATCGTTGAAGAACTTGCACTACATAGCAACGTTCCGGTGTACAACGGCCTTACCGATGACGATCATCCAACCCAAGTCCTAGCCGATATCCTAACCGCAATGGACCATACGGGAAAAAGGCCCCATGAACTGATCTTCACCTATGTCGGAGATGGGCGAAACAACGTCTCCAATGCCCTTGCGATCGGGGCAAAACAAGTGGGCATGAGCTATCACATCGCTTCCCCCAAAGCATTGCAGCCCTCCTTGGTCAATGAGAATACAACCCTCTTTGAGGACCCCTATGAAGCAGTGAAGGGCTCTGACGTGATCTACACCGATGTGTGGGTTTCGATGGGCGAAGAGGATAAGACAAAAGAGCGGATCGAGCTCTTGAAGGATTATCAAGTGACGATGGACCTCATCAACGCCTCACAAAATCCCAACGTGATCTTCGAGCACTGCCTGCCGGCGTTCCATGATCTGAACACGGCGGTGGCCACTGAGATCTACGAAAGCTTCGGCCTGAGGGAGTTGGAAGTTACTGACGAAGTGTTCCGTTCTTCTCACTCCGTGGTCTTTGACCAAGCGGAAAATCGGATGCATACGATCAAAGCACTGATGGTTGCCACGCTCACATAGGGCCATAATAGCCCTGCTGGGTCATATTGACCCGTTGAATGCCGTCCTCCTTGGGGATCGTCTCCCCTTGACCCGCTTTCTGATCATCAGGAGGCGGGTCCCATATAATATACAGTCTAATAGAAATATATATGTACTTTTAGCTAGTATTATAAGGCTGGCATGCTTGTTGCATAGTAATAGGTGAATAGAATATTACGATATGGAGGTACACAAATGAGATATGTAACACGAAGAAGGTATGGCTTATCCCCCTTTGATTCGCTCTTTAATGAGCTGATGAACTCCTGGGAAACCACGACTCGGCGCACGCCGGCTGTCGATATTTACGAAGAGGAGAACGCCTACGTTCTTGAGGCCGAACTTGCCGGATATAAGCAAGATGAGGTTACGGTTAATGTTGAAAAGCATGTGCTGAAGATCAGCTCCACCAAAGAGTCCAACCTCGAAGAGGATGCTGAAAAGCGCCTTGTAACTGAGCGCTGCTACCGCTGCTTTGAACGATCATTTACCCTTCCCGAGGATGTCGATGAAGATATGATCACCGGAGAGTTCGCCGATGGCCTGTTGACCCTCACGCTTCCGAAGAAGAAGGTAGAAAAACCGAAACCGATCGAAGTGAAGATTAAATAAGAAGGAGAAGACGCAGAAAAGGAGGTCTTACCGAAAGGTAGGTCCTCCAATAATGCTTGTTAAGTTCTACATCATGGTGGTATATTGTAAGAAATAGGAGATTGCATATGCCCAAGAAGATCGATCACGAAGCGCGAAAAGAGCGAATTCTACAGACAGCTCTGAAAGTGTTTGCGCGTGAGGGGTACCGAGACTCGAACCTCTCCTTGATCGCCAACGAGTGCAACATCTCCCGACCTACGATCTATCAGTACTTCAAAGATAAAGAAGACATCTACTACTATGCGGTCAAGCTGGTGACCGCTCGGATGTTCAACCGCTACGCAACATATGCCTGGTCAAGTGAACAGCCGTATCTTAAACGCCTGACGGTCATCTGTACCGACATCATGCAGGAAGCACACGACCACGAAGGGGAGTTAACTAGTCTCGTTGACGTGATGCTTCAGATGAAGCGCGATGGAACCGATTTTAACGCGATCATCCTCAGGCGGACCGCCAAGCTTTCGATCCTCTTTAAGCGCTTGCTTAACCAAGGGATGAAAGATGGACAGATCATCCAGTGCGATGCGGACAAAGTAGCCGATCATCTGATGTTGCTGCTCGAAGCTTCCTGCTTCCAAGTGGCGTTCTTTGATACGTACTCGATTCAAACCTCAAAAGAGTTGATCACTCGCTACCTTGAAGGACTTCAAGCCTAACAAACCCCTGCGTCATACAATGCTATGAACATGGACCAAATGACAATAAAGATGCGCAGTGCAATCGCTGAAGCCGATCGCCTTGCTGCTGCACGTTCTAACGCCGAAGTAACAACCGAACACCTCATCTTAGCCCTCTTAGATCAAGAAGAAGGAATCCTCTCCTCGATTTTAGAGCGAGTGGGTATTTCACAAAGAAGTGTTGAAGAGCGCTTTGAAGAAGCGGCCAGCAAGCTGAGTAAAGCATATGGTTCGACCACCAAGCGCTCGATCAGCGGTACGTTGGCCAACCAACTCTATGCCGCTACCTCAATCGCTTCAGAGTTCAAAGATCAATACCTCTCCGCTGAGCACGTGCTCTTATCTATTATCCGCGACAACAGTGGGGCAAGCCGGATTCTCAAAGAGTTGGGTTTGAGTGAAGAAAACGTTATGCAAGCATTGCAGGCGATTCGAGGCAATACCCGAATCGACAGTGAAGATCCCGAAAGCCAATATGAAGCGCTTGAAAAGTATTGTAAAGATTTGACGCTTCTTGCCCGCAGCGGAAAGCTCGATCCGGTGATCGGTCGGGATGAAGAGATTCGGCGCGTGATGCAAGTCCTCAGCCGAAGGACTAAAAACAATCCGGTCCTCATCGGCGAACCCGGAGTTGGAAAGACCGCAATCGTTGAGGGATTGGCTCGAAGGATCTCCAGTGGAGATGTGCCCGATTCCTTGAAGAACAAGCGTCTTCTTTCCCTCGATCTCGGATCGCTGATCGCCGGAGCGAAGTTCCGAGGCGAGTTTGAAGAGCGCCTCAAAGCGGTCGTCAAAGAAGTAACCTCAAGTGAAGGGGCGATCATCCTCTTCATCGATGAGCTGCACACGATCGTCGGTGCCGGAGCTGCCGAAGGCTCAACCGATGCCTCGAACTTGATCAAGCCCGCCCTCAGTCGGGGTGAGCTTCATGCAATCGGGGCGACCACGTTGGATGAGTACCGCAAGTATATCGAGGCGGATAAAGCACTCGAACGACGCTTCCAGCCAGTGTATACATCTGAGCCAAGCGTCGAATCGACGATCGCAATCCTTCGGGGCTTGCAGGAGCGATACGAAGTCCACCATGGCGTTCGAATCAAAGATGAAGCGCTTGTTGCTGCCGCGGTGTTAAGTAGCCGCTATATCACCAACCGCTTCCTCCCCGACAAAGCGATCGATTTGATCGATGAGGCGGCGAGTCAGTTAAAGATGGAGATCGAGAGCCAACCGGAGCAGCTCGATCAAATTGAGCGAAAGATCCTTCAGCTGAACATTGAAGAGCAAGCACTCCAACGCGAGAGTGATCCTGCTTCAAAGAAGCGACTTGAAAAAATAAAAGAAGAGCGAAGCTCCCTGCAAAGCGAGCGGGACCTTCTGCATAGTCAGTGGGAGAAGGAGCGCTCTTCGATCGATCAGATTCGAGAAGCAAAAGCGAAACTTGAGACCTTGAAGGGCGAAGAGGAGAGTGCCGAGCGAGAGGGAAACTTAGCCCGAGCCGCTCAGATTAAGCACGGAGAAATTCCAGCCCTCACGCAAGAGATTCAGAAGTGGACTCAAGAGCTGGCCAAAGAGAATGGAAGCCAACTCCTTCGGGAGGAGGTGAGCGAGGATGATATCGCCAAGATCGTCTCTTCGTGGACGGGAGTTCCCGTTGCCAAGATGAAGAGCAGCGAGGTTCAAAAATACCTAAATTTGGAGGATATCCTCAAAGAAGAGGTGATCGGCCAAGGTGAGGCGATTGAAGCAGTCAGTGCGGCGATTCGCCGCAATAAGGCGGGAATCGGTGATGAACGACGCCCGTTGGGTTCCTTCCTCTTTGCCGGGCCAACCGGGGTAGGGAAGACCCTCCTTGCCAAGGTTTTGGCTCAGTTCCTCTTCGATGATGAGAAAGCGCTTACCCGAATCGACATGAGTGAGTATATGGAGAAGTTCTCCGTCTCGCGCCTGATTGGAGCGCCCCCTGGGTATGTCGGCTACGACCAAGGCGGTCAGTTGACTGAAGTGGTCCGAAGGCGACCGTACTCGGTGATTCTCTTTGATGAGATCGAGAAAGCTCACCCGGATGTGTTTAACGTCCTGTTACAATTGCTCGATGACGGGCGCTTGACCGATGGCCAAGGCCGAGTTGTGGACTTTACCAACTCGGTAATCATCATGACGAGTAACCTCGGCAGCCAACAGCTGCTTGGTGCGACGAGTCATGAAGAGGGAGCGGCGTTGGTCAATGAGGTGATTCACTCCTCCTTTAAGCCGGAGTTCATCAACCGCCTCGATGAGATCATCGTGTTTAACCGACTGGACAGCAAGGCGGTCCATCAGATCATTGCGCTGCAGCTAAAGACCTTGGCTGATCGGCTCAAAGCTCGGGGCTTTGCCCTCCAGTGGGACAGCGCCCTTGAAGAGGCGATCTTTGCCGAAGGCTTTGATCCGCTCTTCGGAGCCCGGCCGATCAAGCGGGCGATTCAACGAATCGTTGAAAACCCGCTGAGTCTAAAGATCTTGGAAGGTTCATTTAGCGATGGCTCTTCAATTCACCTTTCATGGGATGGCTCTGAATTACTCATCTCGTAAGAGGGAGTGATAGTTCTGAAGCGTGTCGATGTCTCGGATATATGCCGAATCATCGACCGCTATTTTTTTCACTTCGTAGGTGCTGAGCAGCTCTCTCACTGTAAACGAATCCGGTTGGAGTAGGATCTTATCGATGAAGAGCGGATCGTGGAGGACGGGGTGGCCAATCGTTCCATTATAAACTGGTCGGACCACAGCCTCAGAAAACTGGGCGAGAAAATGATAGTGCTTTGGCTCGATGAGGGGCATGTCGCCTAAGGAGATGAAGAACCTCTTTGTTCGGTCCAACTCCTTTGCCCCCACTTTTGTCGAGGAGCCCTGGCCGCGTTCGAAGTGTTCGTTGATGACTATCTTCAAGAGTGGATCGGAAAGAAGATCGGTGATAAGTACCCGGATCTCATCGGCCCGATACCCAAGAACCAACGTGGTAGGCATTTGAGCTGCTAGGGAGTTGGCGACACTGTGGTAGATGATTGGTTTGTCTTTAAAACGCCAAAAGAGCTTTTCACCACCACTGCGCGTTCCGCTGCCGGCAGCTAAGAGAAGATTTTGAGTCATTCTTGAGCCTTCCATACAATCTGAGTATACTCGAAATCATTATGATAGCCACCTATTTCAACGCCCTGATGATTGTCATCGGTACGCTGATCGGCCTTCTTGTTAAAAGCCGACTCAAACCCTCCTTTGAAGAGATCGTATTCACCTCCAGTGGATTGATTACCCTTGTCCTTGGTTTTTCGATGGCAGCGGCCACCTCATCATACCTTGTGATGCTCCTTGCCCTCGCCATCGGCGGAGGTCTGGGGTATTGGCTGAAGATCGAAGATCGGATCCTCGCCCTTGGGGGGTGGATGGAGCGCCTCACAAGTCGGGGAAATTCCGACAGTGAGCGGGCAAAGAACTTTGCCCTGGGTTTTTTAAACGCCTCCTTACTCTTTTGCTCCGGAGCGATGACAGTTCTTGGCTCGATTCAAGCGGGAACCAGCGGGGATTATCGCCTCATCATGGTCAAAGCAATTATGGACGGCTGTATGGCAGTGATCTTTGCATCGGTGTACGGAGTAGGGGTGATCGGCAGTGCTCTCTTTGTCCTCTTGTACCAAGGGTTCTTCACCCTTGCCGGAGGATGGATCGAACCAATCCTTGGCGAGGTGGGAATCAGCGAACTTGGGGCGATCGGGGGTATTTTGCTGCTGATGATCGGCTTTAACCTGTTGAATATCCGAAAAACAAAGACCGGAAACTTCCTCCCGGCGATGATTCTCGCTCCACTCTTTGCGATTCTCAGTCCCGCTATTTCTGGTCTTTTTTCAGGGTTTGGTTTTTAACGATCCGTTTTTCACATACTTTCAAGAATGCCCAAACAACTTCAAACTCCTCGTCATTGAGTGAGTTGAGAAGTTCAATCATTTCGATCCGTTTGGATGAGGTGTGGTGTTCGGCTACTTCATCATCTTCGTCAAATGATGAATAGGAAAATCCCCGCTCCAGCTGATGAAGGTCCATTCCCGTCAATTCGGTTATCTTCAACAGAACTTCCATTGGAGGACGCCGGTCGCTGTGAATCCAGCTTGAGAGGGTGGAGCGTTTCACATCGAGAACTTGGGCAAGTTCGACAACAGTAGCCGTATTAAGCAGAGATTTGATGCGATTCCAAAATGATTCCATGCTGTAAATATAGCAGGTGATAATTGTAAATGACGATAATGTGGCAGGTATTCGAAGAGAGAATCGGATTCTTCTTGTAGGGCAATTACTTAAAGAAGTCCAGCGGTGACGAAAACAGGTCACCTTGACGAAAAGGTGACCTGTTTATCAGTATTAGTGCTTTTTAGCATCCTCGAGAACGGAATCAGCATCGCCGTTCTGCTTGACTGGTAAGCTCTTGATCTTCCAGATATCTTCAGCGTATTCGCCGATTGTTCGGTCGCTGGAGAACTTTGAGCCGCTGGCGACATTCAACACCGCTCGGCGGTTCCACTCCGTCTGGTCGTTCTTATAGAGCTCACGGGCATTTCGGTGAGCATCGGCGTACATTTGAAGATCGGCGAAGAGGAAGTAGCGATCGCCTTCTTGAAGCAAGGAGCGATAGAGGGGATCGAAGATTCCTGGCTCGTTGACGTTGAAGTAACCGCTTTGGAGAAGATCCATGATCGCTTGAATCTTGGGGTTGGCCTTGATATAGGAGTGCGGATCATAGGAGGGACGCAGTTTTTCGATTTGTTGTTCGGTGTTTCCAAAGATGAAGAGGTTTTCCGCTCCCGCTTCTTCGGCGATCTCGATGTTCGCTCCATCCAGGGTCCCGATCGTCAGCGCTCCGTTGATCATGAACTTCATATTCCCCGTCCCCGAAGCTTCCGTTCCGGCAGTTGAGATCTGCTGGCTCAGGTTCGTTGCGGGAATGAGGGCTTCGGCCATCGTAACGCGATAGTTTGGCATGAAGTGAACCGCCAAACGATCATTTACTTCCTCGTCGGCATTAACCACTTGGGCGATGTTGTTGATCAGCTTGATGATGAGCTTGGCGTTTACATACCCGGGGGCTGCCTTACCACCGAAGAGGAAGGTAGTGTGTTCCATGAGTTTTGTTTCTTCCCCGCCCATCTTGAGGTCGTTGTAGATGTAGAGGATGTTCAAGACGTTGAGCAACTGGCGCTTATACTCGTGCAGTCGTTTGACTTGGACGTCAAAGAACGTGTCATCTTGGAGGATGATCGAGGTGTCGGCGCGAAGGAACTTGCTGGCTCGAACTTTGTTCGCCGCTTTGATCTTCGCGAAGTCGGCGACAAACGCTGAGTCATCGGCAAACTTTTTAAGCTTTGCCATCTGAGAGAAATCGGTAATCCACTTATTTCCGATCGCCTTGGTGATCAAGGTACTGAGCTCGGGGTTGGAGGCAAGCAGCCACCTTCGCTGGGTGATTCCATTTGTCTTGTTATTAAAGCGCTCGGGGAAGATCGTATTGAAGTGGGTAAACATTGAATCGCGGAGTAGTTGGCTGTGCAAGGCGGCAACTCCGTTGGTGGAGTGACTGCCGACGATCGCCAAGTTGGCCATCCGAATGTTCTTCGGGTTCGCTTCCTCGACAATTGAAATTTGGTTGAGGATCTGAGGTTGAAGCGGAAAGTGGCTGACCGCTTCTTGGAGGAAGCGGTGGTTGATCTCATAGATGATCTGAAGGTGGCGAGGAAGCAACGAGCCGAGCATTGGCACGCTCCACTTCTCCAGAGCCTCAGGCATCAAGGTGTGGTTGGTATACCCCAAACTTGAAACGGTGATCTTCCACGCCTCATCCCAAGAAAGCCCTTCAAGGTCGATGAGCAGGCGCATCAGCTCAGGAACAGCCAAGCTTGGGTGCGTATCGTTCAGTTGAATTGCAGCAAAGTCGCTGAAGGCATTCCAGTCGTAGTTTTCGTTGCGCTTGAAGCGACGGATAATGTCACTTAAGGAGCAGGAGACGAAGAAGTACTGCTGCTTTAGCCTCAGTTCCTTACCCATATAGAGGGTGTCATTGGGGTAGAGGACTTGGCTGAGGTTCTCGGCGGTGATCTTCGACCGAACCGCTTCGGTGTAGTCACCTTCGTTAAACTCGGCGAAGTCAAACTCATCAAGGCTTTTCGCCGACCAGAGCCGAAGGGTGTTAACCGTATTGGCTCCATAGCCGATGATCGGCATGTCGTACGCAACTCCCAAGACGGTTTCTGAGGGGCTCCACTTAAAGAGGTCTTTGCCGCCTTCGCGGATCACTTGCACTGAGCCGCCAAAGCCAACGGGATAGACCACATCAGGACGAACAATCTCCCAAGGGTTGCCCGCTCTTAGCCAGTTATCCGGCTGTTCGACTTGCCACCCTTGCTTGATCTGTTGGCGGAAGATCCCGTAGTTATAGCGAATACCGTATCCGTAGGCGGGGATCTCCAGCGTTGCCAAGGAGTCGAGGAAGCACGCCGCCAGGCGACCTAAGCCGCCGTTGCCTAAGCCGGCATCGCTTTCTACCGCTTCAAGCTCTTCGTAGGTGTATCCGAGCGAGGCGAGCGCCTCGCGGACCTCTTCTTCAACGCCGAGATTGATGATATTATTACTCATTGCCCGACCCATGAGGAATTCAAGGGAGAGGTAATAGACCCGTTTTGAGTGGCCTTGGCGTTGGACTTTTCGGCTCTGATTCCAGCGATGAACGATTCGATCGCGGATCGTGAGGGCAAGAGCGGTGTAGCGTCCTTCATCGGTAGTATGAACTTGGTCGGCGTCCTGACTGTATTTGAGGTGCTCGGCAAAGTCCTGAGTTATATCGGCAACGGTGTGTCCGTATCGTGTTTTTTGGTGGTTCGACATGGGAACTCCTTACATCTTAATAGCATACGATGGTTGAAACTATATCGAAAGGACCCTATCGGGGCAACTAGTACAATGAGAAGTGCGAAGCATATTGACAAAAACGTTGCTCTTTGGTAAGTTTGCTTTTGCGTGTAATGATACTGTCGCTGTTACACACCCGATGCCCTTGTAGCTCAGTCGGCAGAGCGCAACCATGGTAAGGTTGAGGTCAACGGTTCGATTCCGTTCGGGGGCTCTTTTTTCATCACTACAAGTGGATGGATCTGACGAGGAGCAGAGTATGGCTAAGGATAAAAAAGGTCCTGTTGAGAAGATTGCTCTCCAGTGCACCGAATGCAAACGGAGAAACTACACCACCGAGAAAAATCGGCGGAATCTCCCGAACAAATTAGAGTTTAGTAAATATTGTCCGCATGATCGCAAGCACACGCTGCATCGCGAGACAAAGATTAAATAGGATATTGCGATCGAGAAGCTAATAGGCCAATAGCTCCAATTGGTAGAGCGCCGGTCTCCAAAACCGGATGTTGAGGGTTCGAATCCTTCTTGGCCTGTTCGCTTCTCGATCCTTTGAATACAAGGAGCCTGTTCGATGAAGAAAATCATCAAGTATTTTAAGGAATCATATCTCGAACTGAAGAAGGTCGTTTGGCCCTCTCGGGAAGCGGTGGTTTCTTCGACCAAGGTTGTCCTCGTTTCCACGATCCTTGTCGCCGTATTCCTCGGTTTGGTAGATTTCCTTCTCTTGAGGGGAATTCTCTTTATCTTATAGGATTAAGCATGGCAAAAGGCTGGTATGTAGTACAAACCTATTCCGGGTATGAGCAAAAGATTGAACGCATCATCAACAAGATGCGCGAGACCGATACGGACTTCGCCCTCGTGTGCACCGATGTAAAGGTGCCGATGGAGACCGTTGTTGAGGTCAAAGACGGGCAAAAGCGCGAAGTAAAGCGCAAACTGCTGCCCGGGTACATCCTTGTTCAGCTCGAGTTACCAGAGCATAGCTGGAAAACGTGGGTCACGCAGATTCGCCGAATCCAGGGTGTATCGGGTTTTGTTACTCCGACCGATCGTGCTAAACCCCAACCCCTTTCGAGTGCCGAAGAGAAGAGTCTCTTTCAGAAGACCGGTGATCTTCCCGCCGAAAAGGTATTCAAACCAAAACAGACGTTCGCAGTTGGCGAACAGGTCAAGATTGTCGATGGGCCCTTCGAATCCTTTACCGGAACCATCGAAGAGGTCAACCTCGAGAAAGCGCGCATGCGCGTCTCGGTGGGCATCTTTGGCCGATCCACTCCAGTTGAAGTGGACTTTTTACAAGTAGAAAAGATTCTGTAAGACCCGTGGACGGGGTGTTACTCGAGAGTTTTCTGATTTTTATAAGCGGTCCATGTAAAAGTGCAAACTCCCTCATTACGAGGTGGGAGCCTGTCGTTGACAGGCGTTAATACCAGCACAAGACGCCATTTTGGTGAGCTTGTGTAAGGAGAAAGGAACATGGCAAAGAAAAAGGTGTCTGCAATTATTAAATTGCAGTGCCCTGCCCAGAAGGCCACTCCCGCGCCCCCAATCGGACCGGCGCTCGGGCCCCACGGTGTCAGTGCCCCTCAGTTTGTCCAGGAGTTCAACGATAAGACGAAGAACTACGAACCTGGGCTTATTCTACCCGTTGTCATTACCGTGTATGCCGATAAGAGCTTCAGTTTTATCCTGAAGACTCCTCCCGCTGCTGTCTTAATCAAGAAAGCATTGGGAATCGGGCTTGGAAGCGGTACCCCCAACAAGACCAAAGTCGGTAAATTGACGAAAGATCAATTGGCGGAGATCGCCAAGACCAAGATGCCAGACTTGAATGCGAACGACTTGGACGCAGCGATGAAGATCGTAGCGGGAACTGCTCGCAGCATGGGTGTGGAGGTTGAGAAGTAATGAAACACGGAAAGAAGTATCGCGAGTCGGCCGAGAAGGTCGATCGATCGAAGTTTTATCCCCTCACTGAAGCAACCGCTCTCGTAAAAGAGACTGCGTTTGCCAAGTTTGACGAAACCGTTGAAGTACACATCAAGCTCACGCTTAAGAAGAGTCAGAGTGTTCGAGACACCGTAGTACTGCCCAACCAGTTCAGTGCTCAGAAGCGAGTTCTTGTCTTTGCAAAAGGCGAGAAAGCGGATGAAGCCCGAGCCGCGGGAGCAACCTACGTCGGGGATGATGAGTTAATTGAGCAGATCCGAAAGGGCTGGATGGATTTTGATGTTGCAGTAGCAACCCCGGATATGATGAAGGACGTTGGTCGACTTGGACCGATCCTTGGTCGCCGAGGCTTGATGCCCAACCCCAAAACCCAAACCGTAACCAATGACATTACCGGAGCTCTTGCCGAGCTGATGAAGGGTCGAGTCGAATTCCGTTCTGATAAGAGCGGAGTCGTTCACTTGGCAGTCGGTAAAGTTTCAATGGATACCGCTCTTATTCAAGAGAACGCTCTTGAAGTCGTGAAAGAAGTTATCCGCAAGAAGCCGGCGGACGCAAAAGGCGATTACCTCGTCAGCGTCACCCTCGCTTCGACGATGGGTCCTGGGGTTCGCGTAGATGTGCGCGACTTCTCACTCTAAGGAGGAATGAAGATGGATTACAAAACCCGAGTTACCCCCGCTAAGGAAGAGGCTGTCCAGGCTTTGATGGATGAATTCAAAGAGTACAATGGCTTTATCTTCGCTGATTATCGCGGGATGACCGTTGCACAGATTACAAAGCTCCGCAAAAACCTTCGCGAGAAGGATGCTGCGTTCCGCGTTGTAAAGAACCGTTTTGCTAAGATCGCGTTGTCCAACTTGGACAAGGAGAGCGACGAGCACTTAATGGGCCCAACGGCGATCGCCCTTGCAAAGGGTGATGAGGCCAACCTTGTTGCCAAGGACCTCTTCAATCTCGCTCGTGATGGTGCTCCGATTAAAGTAAAAGGTGCCCTCATCGATGGTGCCCGCTTTGACGCAGCTCAGATCGAGGCGCTCAGTAAGTTGCCGACTCGGCTCGAACTGATCTCTTCGTTAATGGGCACGATGAAAGCACCGGTTCAGAAGTTGGCAGCTACGTTGCTTGCCTATGTAAAAGAGAAGGGTGGCGACGCCGTTGGCGCAGCCTCAGAAGAACAATAACACAGTCTTAGTCTTCACTCAGTACCTGCTACGACTGTGAAAGACAATCTTAAGGAGAAGATAATATGGCTACTATTAAAAAAGAAGACATTTTGGAAGCAGTTGCGAACATGACCGTAATGGAAGTCGCTGAACTGATCGAGATGATGGAAGAGAAGTTTGGTGTTCAGGCAGCAGCCGCTGTTGCAGCCGGCCCTGCAGGCGGTGGCGAAGCCGCAGCAGTCGAAGAGCCGACCGAATTTAACGTCGTCCTCAAAGCAGCCGATCCTTCCAAGAAGATCGCAGCAATTAAGGAAGTCCGTGCTATCACCGGTCTTGGTCTTAAAGAGGCTAAGGACGTTGTTGAAGCCGGCAACGCTACCGTTAAGGAGAGCGTGAGCAAGGCTGATGCCGATGCACTGAAGGAAAAGCTCGAAGCTGCCGGATGTACCGTCGATATCGTCCCCGTCGACTAAGGAAAGAATCCTTGAGAACAATTCGCGAGATCTGCGAAATGTTGAATTCTCAACGCCACCGGTATTCCCCGGTGGCATGTTGTGTCCTCATCTCCCCTCATGCAGGGGATTTGAGTCGCTTGTTCATTTGACTTTGGAGGGTACACAATGGTTGCCAACGGCAAGTCCATAACTCGCACCTACATCGGTACAGAATCACACGAAGTGTGCGAACTGCCCAATCTCATTGGGGTCCAGCTTGAATCCTATGAGCGGTTTTTACAACTGAATACGATTCGTAAAGGGTTACAACCTGATTCGTCATTCGGTCTAGAGGATGTGTTTCAATCCACATTCCCAATCGACAGCCCCAACGGGGAGATGCGCTTAACGTATCGTGGCTACACAATCGACTATGACAACGTGAAGTTCACCGAAACGGAGTGCAAAAAGAAGGGCCGCTCCTACAGCGTTCCCATCAAAGTTACGATCAGCCTTGAATTTGCTACCGGAGAGATGCGCGAAAAGGAGATCTTCTTTGGCGATATCCCCCTGATGACCGACCGCGGAACCTTTATTATCAACGGTGCCGAACGGGTTGTCGTCAGCCAAATTCACCGTTCCCCCGGTGTTATCTTCAGCCACGATAAGGATGTTTACTCATCCCGCATTATCCCATATCGCGGATCCTGGTTGGAGTTTGAAATTGATGAAAAGAAGTCGTTGATCCACGCAAAAATCGACCGAAAGAAGAAGATTCTCGGAACCTTACTGCTTCGGGCGATCGGCTACGACAGCCGCGAGAAGATCATCGATGCATTTTATAAGAACGAACTCGTTGACTTACTTGACGATCCGGAGATGAAAGCAACGTTGGAAAACCGCTACCTCGCCCGGGACGTCTATGCCTCAATTGAAGGCGAAGAGAAGAAAGTCCTTCGAGCCGGAGATCTCCTTCACGCCCACGAAATTGATGAGGCGTTCAAACTCGGTGTTAAGCAACTTCATCTCGTTGACTTAAAAGGTGAGGGCTCACTCCACAGCGAGATCATCCTCAACTGTTTTGAGATTGAAGATGCAAAGTATACCCGGGAAGGCTTTGACGAGCCGACGAAGGAAGATGTCCTCAGTCCGATCTTCAGTGTGTTGATGCCCGGTGAGATGATCGCAATCGAGCGGGCCGAAAAAGACCTGCCCGATATGTTCTTCTCCTCCCGCCGTTACGACCTCGGATCGGTTGGCCGGTACAAGTTTAATAAAAAGTTTGGCGAGGACTTGGAAGATGATGACGCCCTCATTGATGAGTTGACCGTCCTTACCCCCCAAGACATTATCAACACAATGACCTACCTGATTAAGGTATATATCCACGAAGCAAACGTCGATGATATCGACCACCTCGGTAACCGCCGAGTGCGAAGTGTCGGTGAGCTGCTTCAGAACGCCCTGCGCGGTGCATTCGCTCGAATGGAGCGCATCGCCAAGGAGCGGATGAACCTCGAGACCGGCTCGGTCAAACCTCAGGACTTGATCTCGATCAAGCCGATTGTCGCTGCGATCAAGGAGTTCTTCGGTTCCTCCCAGCTCTCACAGTTCATGGACCAGGTTAACCCCCTTGCGGAGTTGACCCACAAGAGACGGCTCAACGCATTGGGCCCCGGTGGTCTTTCCCGTGATCGCGCCGGCTTTGAAGTTCGAGACGTTCACTACACACACTACGGAAGGATCTGCCCGATTGAGACCCCCGAAGGTCCGAATATCGGCCTGATCGTTTCGCTGGCAAACTATACTCGGATCAACCGCCACGGTTTCTTGGAAACTCCCTACCGAAGGGTTATTGACGGCAAGGTAACCGATCAATATCGCTTCCTTGATGCGAACGACGAAGAGAAGTTCTTTATCGCCCAGGCAAGTGCTCCCTTTGATGAGACGGGCACCTTCCTCGATAAAGAGGTTCCGGTTCGCCACAGCGGAGATTACTCCACTCGAGCTCCCGAAGAGATCAAGTACATGGATATCTCACCGAAGCAGGTAATCAGTGTTGCTGCTTCCTTGATTCCGTTCTTGGAACACGACGATGCGAACCGAGCTTTGATGGGCTCGAACATGCAGCGCCAAGCGGTTCCCTTGGTGTTCCCTGAGACTCCCCGAGTCGGAACGGGAATGGAAGGCAAGACCGCCTACGACTCCGGTGTTCTGGTAAAGGCGCACCGCAGTGGTACGGTCAGCTACGTCTCCAGCGACAAGGTTATCATCACCCCAACTTCTTCGGAGATCGAAGGTGAAGTTGATGTGTATGAGATCCAGAAGTTTGAACGAACCAACCAAGACACGTGCTTCAACCAAAAACCGATCGTCGAAGTCGGTCAGAGTATTGAAGAGGGTCAGGTAATCGCTGATGGACCGGCTACCCAAAACGGCGAGCTTGCCCTGGGGCGTAACATCCTCGTTGGCTTTGTTCCGTGGCATGGCTACAACTATGAGGACGCAGTCTTAATCAGTGAACGAGTCGTCAAAGACGATATCTTCACCAGTGTCCATATTAAAGAATTCACGACCGATATTCGGGAAACGAAGCTCGGACCGGAGAAACTTACCCGAGATATTCCCAATACAAGTGAGAAGATGCTCGAGCAACTCGATGCTGACGGAATCGTCCGCATTGGGGCGAAGGTTCGCCCCGGTTCAATCCTTGTCGGAAAAGTCACGCCCAAGAGCGAGAGTGATACGACTCCGGAGTTTAAGCTACTGAACTCGATCTTTGGTGAGAAAGCGAAAGAGGTTCGAGATACCTCCTTGAAAGTTCCCCACGGAACCGAGGGAACGATCATCGACATTCAGCGCCTCAAGCGCTCCAATAACGATGAGCTTCCCCCCGGAGTAGAGGAGACCGTCAAGGTCCTGATCGCCACGAAGCGCAAGCTGCGCCAAGGCGATAAGATGGCCGGTCGACACGGAAACAAGGGTGTTGTATCCCGGATTCTTCCTGAAGAGGATATGCCCTTCATGGAGGACGGAACTCCCCTCGATGTATGTTTGAACCCCCTCGGCGTTCCCTCGCGAATGAATATCGGACAGTTGATGGAAACCCAGCTCGGATGGGCAGCAGTTGCCCTCGATCGGTGGTATTCCACCCCGGTGTTCCAAAGTGCGACGATCGAGCAGCTCGAAGAGAAGATGAGAGAAGCAGGCCTTCCCGAGGATTCTAAAACGATCCTCTATGATGGACAGAGTGGTGTTCCCTTTGTGAACCCCGTCTTCTGCGGATACATCTACTACTTGAAGTTGCACCACCTTGTCGATGATAAGATGCACGCCCGGTCCACCGGTCCGTACTCCTTGGTAACGCAGCAACCACTCGGCGGTAAAGCCCAGTTTGGTGGTCAGCGCCTTGGAGAGATGGAAGTATGGGCTCTTGAGGCGTACGGCGCGGCCAATACGCTCCAGGAGTTGCTCACCATTAAGAGCGACGATATGAACGGACGGGTGAAGATCTATGAATCGATCGTCAAAGGTGAGCCGGCAACCACTGCCGGAATGCCCGAAGCATTCAACGTATTGGTTCAGGAGATTCGAGGCCTTGCCTTGGATATGTCGGTCTACGATGCCCATGGTAACTTGGTGCCGCTTACCGAGCGAGATGAAGAGTTGCTTTCGAAGCAAGGCTCGGCGAACTAAGGAGAAGAGTGATGAGAGAGATACAAGAGTTCGATTCCATCATGATCAAGCTCGCCTCCCCGGAGCAGATCAGAAGCTGGTCGTACGGTGAGGTAAAGAAGCCTGAAACAATTAACTATCGCACCTTAAGACCGGAGCGTGATGGTCTCTTCTGCGAGCGGATCTTCGGAACTACGAAGGAGTGGGAGTGCCACTGCGGAAAGTTCAAGTCGATCCGATATAAGGGTGTTATCTGTGACCGCTGTAACGTTGAGGTCACCAACACGAAAGTTCGACGCGAGCGCATGGGGCACATCAGCCTCGCCGCTCCGGTAAGTCATATCTGGTACTATCGCTCCGTTCCTTCGCGGATGAGCATGCTGCTGGATATCACCCGAAACTCCCTGCAGTCGATTCTGTACTATGAAAAATATGTTGTCATCAACAGCGGCGATACGACCTTAAAGCCCAAGCAACTGCTCACCGAAGAGGAGTACTGGGATGCCCGTGATCAGTTCGGCGATTCCTTTGAAGCCGGAATGGGAGCGGAAGCGGTCGAAAAGCTGCTTAAGAACCTCAACTTGGAGGAGCTTAGCCGCGAACTGCGCGAGCAGATGCGCCAAAAGGCGGATAAAGCGGACAAGCGCCTCTTGAAGCGAATCGAGGTGTGTGAGAACTTCCGCGACAGCGGAAACCGCCCGGAGTGGATGATCCTCACCGTGATTCCCGTTATTCCGCCGGATCTCCGACCGATGGTTCAGCTCGACGGCGGTCGCTTTGCCACCAGTGACTTAAACGACCTCTATCGAAGGGTGATCAACCGAAACAACCGCCTCGATCGGTTAGTGAAGCTCAATGCTCCGGATATCATCATCCGAAACGAGAAACGAATGCTTCAAGAAGCAGTCGATGCTCTCTTTGATAACTCCAAGCGAAAGCGAGTTGTCAAAGGCGCGTCCAACCGACCGCTTAAGAGTTTGTCGGATATGCTCAAAGGAAAGCAGGGCCGTTTCCGTCAGAACCTGCTCGGTAAGCGCGTTGACTACTCCGGCCGTTCGGTTATCGTTGTCGGACCGGAGTTGAGGATGCACCAGTGCGGACTTCCTTCAAAGATGGCGCTCGAGTTGTACAAGCCGTTTATCATGAAGAAGCTTGTCCAAGACGGGGTTGTCTACAACATCAAGAAAGCGAAGAGCTTGGTCGAAGAAGAGACCGATGCAGTCTGGGCAATCTTGGATGAAGTTGTTAAAGAACACCCGGTGTTGCTCAACCGTGCTCCCACGCTTCACCGCCTCGGTATTCAGGCGTTTGACCCCGTTCTTGTGGATGGAAAAGCGATTAAGCTGCACCCACTGGTGTGTCACGCCTACAACGCCGACTTTGACGGTGACCAAATGGCGGTTCACGTACCACTGACCCACGCCGCTCAAATGGAGAGCTGGACGCTGATGCTCAGTGTTACCAACCTCTTGGACCCGGCAAACGGTAAGCCGATTGTGTACCCCTCCCAGGATATGGTTCTCGGAATTAACTACCTCACTCGGGAGCTCGAAGGAGCACCCGGTGAAAATAAATACTACGACTCAATCGGCGAGATTGAGAATGCGATCGACAGCGGTCTGCTTTCGCACAACGCGAAGATCCGTTACCGGCTCGCCGACGGCGAGAAGGTTATCACGACCCCCGGTCGAGTGATCTTTAACTCCGTTCTTCCCGCAAGTGTTCCCTTCCAAAACATGAACCTCGGGGACAAGGAGTTGAGAACGCTGATCGGAGATACGTTGAAAGCGAACAAGAACTCGATCGCCGTTGAGATGCTCGATGCGATCAAGGATATCGGCTACAAGTACGCAACGCTCTTTGGGGCAACGATCGGTCTTGGTGACATGCTCGTTCCTCAGGCAAAGGAAGCGTTGATGGAAAAAGCTAGCTTAGAGCAACAGCGAATCATGGAGCAGTATCGCCAAGGTCACATCACCCAAGAGGAGCGGTACAACCGCGTCATCGAGGTGTGGACGCAGACCAACGATCAGCTCACCAATGAGTTGATGGATGAGTTAAGAAAAGACCAGCAGGGCTTTAACCCCCTCTTCCTCATGGCCGACAGTGGTGCTCGAGGATCCAAAACGCAGATCCGCCAGCTCGGTGGTATGCGTGGCTTGATGGCTCGCCCCAGCGGTGACGTTATCGAGTTCCCGATTAAGTCGAACTTTAAGGAAGGCTTGTCGATCATTGAATTCTTCATCTCGACCAACGGAGCTCGTAAGGGTCTCTCCGATACCGCGTTGAAGACCGCTGAAGCGGGCTACCTGACGCGCCGTTTGGTTGATATCAGCCAGGATGTCGTGGTCAATGAAGAAGATTGTAATACGATCAACGGAATCTGGCGTGGGGCGATTAAGGACGGTGATGAGATCGTCGAATCCCTAAGCGAGCGAATCGTCGGGCGAGTTCCCGTCGAGGATATCCTTCACCCCTTCAGCCGCGAGGTTCTCGCCAAGGCAAACGTTGAGATCAATGAAGAGGTCGCCCTCACGATCGAGGAATCGGGCCTTGAGAGCGTGCTGCTGAGAACCGTCCTTACCTGTGAGGCGAAGCACGGGGTGTGTGCCAAGTGTTATGGCCGCAACCTTGCGACCAACCGCCCGGTAGTAATCGGTGAAGCTGTCGGCATCATCGCCGCTCAGTCGATCGGTCAGCCGGGAACCCAGTTGACGATGAGAACGTTCCACGTCGGTGGAACCGCCTCGACGAGCGCTGAGGAGAACAAGCTTACCTTTAACTACCCCGTTATCATCGGAACGATCAGTGGATCGAGAGTTGAGCGAGAGAGTGATAAGGTCAGTGTGTTTACCCGAAAGGGAACGATCGAATACTTCCGAGTCAATGCGATCATTGAAGAGGGAAGCTACGACACCCTCCTTGTTGAGGATGGTTCCGTCGTTGCCAAGGGAACGCCGATCTATACAAAGAAGAACAAGAACGTCCTCTCCAAGGAGAACGGGTCGGTTCGAATCGACAATGGTCGAGTGTACTTGGTCGGACACCCCACACCTCATACCGTGAAGGCGGGCAGTGAGTTGCTCGTTGATACGGGCCAGTTCGTTGAAGCAAAGGGCGCAATCGTCTCCTTTGACCCGTTCAGTGAGCCGATTCTCGCCGAAGAGGGCGGATACGCCACCTTCGTTGATATTAAACTGGGAACCACCTTGATCGAAGAGGTCAATGAAGAGACCGGTAATATTGAGAAGAAGATCACCGAACACAGTCTGGAGTCACTGCAACCGCGGATTGAGATCACCAGCGAGAAGAAGGGCAAGGGCGACACGCTCGCCGTCTACCTCCTTCCCGGCGGATCGTACATCCACATCGCCGAAAACGCAAAGATTACCAAGGGTATGATCTTGGCTAAGCTCCTTAAAGAGGGGATCAAGACCAAGGATATCACCGGTGGTCTTCCCCGAGTTGGTGAGCTCTTTGAAGCAAGAAGGCCCCGCAACGCCGCAATCCTGGCGAAAGTCAGTGGCTTGGTAAGCTTTGGCAATATTGTTAAAGGTAAGCGGACGATCACCGTTACCGATCCGTACGGACATGACTTTAAGCACATGGTTCCCATGGGCCGAAACCTCCTTGTTCGAGACGGCGACAGTGTCGAAGCCGCTGAAGCGTTGTGTGATGGTCAGACCGACCCCCACGATATCTTGGATATCCTCGGTGAAAACGCCTTGCAATCATTCTTAGTGGATGAGGTTCAGGAAGTGTACCGAATGCAGGGAGTTCACATTAACGATAAACACCTTGGTGTCATCGTCCGTCAAATGCTCCGTAAAGTTGAGATCGCCCACGTCGGTGATACGAACTTGATCCACGGTCAGCAAGTTGATAAGTTCCGGTTCTTCGAAGAGAACGATCGGGTTATCGCCGAAGGTGGTGAGCCGGCTGTTGCCCGCCCGCTGCTCTTGGGTATCACCCGCGCGTCGCTGTCGATCGACTCCTTTATCTCCGCGGCTTCCTTCCAGGAAACAACCAAAGTCTTGACAAATGCTGCTATTGCTGGTAGTAAAGATGAGTTGCGCGGATTGAAGGAAAACGTCATTATCGGTCAGCTGATCCCAGCCGGGACCGGAATGCGCAAATATCGGGACGTAAAACTTCAGGATGAAGAGCTCTTGGCCCTGCAGCAGAAAGTTGATGCGGTCAAGGAGTCTCGCCGCCAAGAGATGATCGAGGGCGATGAACTCGATCTGGAAGATGAGGTTATGAGATCCGTAGGTGACTATGGTGACGAATACGGGGATGACGAAGAGTAAGTTTCGTCATATGCCGGAAAACGTCGCAGGTTACATGCTGATGCGGATAGAAATATGAAGTGTCGCCCGTTGGGCGGCACAGACCCCTGTTAAGTGAGAAACAGCGGGTCAGATAATGTAAAGGGAGTGTATCGAAACGATGCCTACTATTAATCAGCTGGTACGAAAGGGCCGGAAACGGATCGTCCACAAGACGAAATCCCCAGCCCTTGAAGGTTGTCCCCAAAAGCGTGGTGTTTGCACCAGGGTGATGACTGTTACCCCAAAGAAACCAAACTCTGCATTGAGAAAGGTCGCCCGTGTGCGTCTTTCCAATGGAATTGAAGTCACAGCCTACATCCCCGGTATCGGGCACAACCTCCAGGAGCACTCAGTTGTTCTGCTTCGAGGCGGAAGGGTCAAGGACCTTCCCGGTGTTCGTTATCACATCGTTCGTGGTGCGAAGGATACCCTCGGTGTTAATGATCGTCGCCGCAGCCGCTCCAAGTACGGAACGAAGAAGCCAAAGGCGTAAGGGAGTAGGGTATGTCCAGAAGAAGCACAGCCCCGGTTCGGGAAGTATTACCGGATCCAGTATATGGATCAACGGTTGTTGAAAAGTTTATCCGCCGAATGATGGTTGACGGTAAGAAGTCGATCTCCACGCGGATTATGTATGATGCGATGGGAACGCTTGGAGAAAAGACCGGCGAACCCCCTCTTGAGGTGTTCCTCAAGGCGCTCGATAACGTCAAGCCGTTGGTCGAGGTAAAGAGCCGCCGAGTCGGTGGTGCTACCTACCAAGTACCGATTGAAGTTCGCGAGAATCGCCGCGAAGCTCTTGCGATGCGCTGGTTAATCGCTGCCGCCCGAAATCGCAATGGCCGATCGATGGCTGAGAAGCTCGGTGCCGAACTTCTTGATGCATACCAAAACACCGGTACTGCATTCAAAAAGAAGGAAGACACCCACCGAATGGCGGAGGCCAACAAAGCCTTCAGCCACTTCCGATGGTAGAAGAGATACGCCGGCCTCACATGAGGTCGGCTTATTTGCCTCAATCGCTTGACATAAAAAACCCTTTCGCATATATTGCTTGAGGTGTCCGTACGCCTGCGTATGGATTGTTAGGGCCAAACCGATTATCGCGGGTCGATAATGAGGTGGTTCCAGTTAAAAAGCTTGTTTTTTTAAAACAAATTGCTATGTCGCTTGGGCCTCATGGTGCCAACCGACCTCTGGAACCCCTTCTTCATTATTAATCCCCTCACTATCAGTTTGTCTCGCCGGAAATGGTAAAGGCTTTGGGCCTTTATGGCATATAATTATTTTTTTGTGACTTCACTAGGAGCGTCACAAGGAGGAACTGATGGCTAAAGAGAAATTTGAGAGGACAAAGCCACACGTAAACGTAGGGACCATTGGTCACGTTGACCACGGCAAGACCACCCTTACCGCAGCTATCACCCAGCACTGCGCACGGATGTTCGGTGATACGGCGCTCGCCTATGATGCTATTGACAATGCTCCCGAGGAAAAGGAGCGCGGTATTACGATTAATACCCGACACGTCGAGTATCAGAGTAAAGAACGCCACTATGCGCACGTCGACTGTCCCGGACACGCTGACTACATTAAGAACATGATCACCGGTGCTGCCCAGATGGACGGCGCGATCATCGTAGTTGCAGCAACTGACGGAGCCATGGCCCAGACCAGGGAGCACATTCTCCTTGCTCGCCAGGTTGGCGTACCTTCATTGGTCGTGTTCATCAACAAGACTGACCAAGTTGACGACCCCGATTTGATCGAGCTCGTTGAAGAAGAGATGCGCGAACTGCTCTCTGATCAAGGTTTTGATGGCGAAAACGCCCCTGTTATCGCAGGTTCTGCATACCTTGCATTGACGGAACCGGATAACGCCGAAGCAACGAAGTGTATCGACGATTTGCTTGATGCGATGGATTCTTACATTCCGCTTCCGGAGCGTGCTGTTGACCTGCCGTTCTTGATGCCGATTGAAGACATCTTCACCGTTCCTGGCCGTGGAACCGTTGTTACTGGCCGAATCGAGCGTGGTATCCTGAAAGTTAACGATCCGATCTCCATCATTGGAATTCGCGAGACCCGCGACACCGTTTGTACTGGTGTTGAGATGTTCCGCAAGCTCCTCGATGAGGGACAAGCTGGTGATAACATTGGTGCTCTGCTTCGCGGTGTTGACCGAAAGGACGTTGTCCGTGGTCAGGTACTTGCCAAGCCGAAATCCATCAACCCTCACTCCAAGTTCCTTGGTACCGTATACGTACTGAGCAAGGAAGAGGGTGGTCGACACAGCCCGTTCTTCAGCGGCTACCGACCCCAGTTCTACTTCCGAACCACTGACATCACCGGAACAGTAAACCTTCCGGAAGGTAAGCAGATGGTTCTCCCTGGCGATCACACCGACATTATCGTCGAGTTGATCAACCCGATCGCAATGGATAAGGGACTCCGCTTCGCAATTCGCGAGGGTGGCCGAACCGTTGCTTCCGGTCAGGTCGTCGAGATTACCCAGTAATCAACAACCGAATGTCTTGCCACTGCCACAGGGTAGTGGCAAGGCCTGTTTTTTGGAGGAATAATGGCTAAAGAGAGAATTCGAGTACGGCTCCGAGGCTTTGATGTTGAGCTTGTAGAACAAAGCTCCAAAGCAATCGTTGAGACCGTTGTCCGGGCAGGCGCCACAGTGAGCGGACCTGTTCCCCTTCCTACTCGTATCAACAAGTACACGGTCCTGAGATCGCCCTTTGTCAACAAGACGTCGCGCGAACAGTTCGAAATGCGGACACACAAGCGTTTAATAGACATTCTGGAACCTACTTCCAGTGTCATGGATGCCCTCATGAAACTTGAGCTCCCTGCTGGTGTGGATGTAGAGATTAAACAGTAAGAGAGTTGAGGTAAGAGATGTTAGGGCTTATCGGCAAGAAAATTGGAATGACGCAGGTGTTTGATGCCAATGGTATCCTCACACCGGTAACCGTCATCAAAATTGAGGGCAACGTCGTAGTCGCGAACCGTAGTGAAGAAAAGCACGGGTACAACGCTGCACTGCTTGGCTCCATAGATAAAAAGAAGAGTACAACGACCAAACCATACGCTGGCCAATTCAAAGATGTCAGTGAACCAAAACAGCACCTGGTGGAGATCCGCGATTTTGATGCGGAAGTTCAGGTTGGCGATGTGTTAGGTGTGGATATATTCAATGAAATCTCCTTTGTGGATGTAACAGGAACCTCCAAGGGTAAAGGCTTCGCCGGTGGTGTGAAGCGCCATGGCTTTGGTGGTGGACGTGCCAGTCACGGTTCAAAGTTCCACCGCGGTATTGGTGGTACTGCAATGTCAGCTACCCCGTCGCGAACCTTTAAGGGAACACGAATGCCTGGCCACATGGGTAACGAGCGCACAACGGTGCAAAACCTGAAAGTCGTTAAAGTCGACGAAGAGTTGCAGGTCCTCTTGGTAAAGGGTGCAGTACCCGGTCCCGCCCAGAGTGTTGTCATCGTAAAGAAAGCGGTCAAGAAGTAGGGGCAGGGAAATGAAAACGAAAGTCTATTCAATTGACGGCAAAGAGCTCAGAACGATCGAGTTGGACGATAGTGTCTTCAACCGAGAGGTGAGCAACGGTACGATCTACCACGCCGTGAACAATGAACTGGCAAACCGCCGAGTCGGAACCGCCAGTACGAAAACGCGGGGTGAGGTGAACTACAGTAACACCAAGCCGTACAAACAGAAGGGAACTGGTAACGCCCGAGCGGGTGATAAAAAGAGCCCGATTTGGACCGGTGGTGGTACGATCTTTGGGCCGAAGCCCCGAGACTACTCCTACAAGTTGCCTAAGAAGATGAAACGTCTTGCGATGAAGAGTCTCTTGAGCCTTGGTGTTCAAGATGAGCGGTTGATGGTCGTGGAAGATTTTACAATCGAAAGCGGCAAAACCCGAGATCTGAGCGCAATTCTTAAGAACTTTGTCACCGACGAGAGCCGGACGATCCTCATTATCGGAAAGGATGATGAGCTTTTGCGCCGAGCAGCAAGGAACATTCCTTACTTGTATGTGCTCTCCTACAACAGCCTCAGTGCCAAAGAGTTGCTCTACGGACGCAAGCTTTTGGTCCTCGAAGGCGCGGCAAAGAACTTGAACACCTTCTACGGTGATGCAGAAGGACAAAGCAAATGAGAGCAGATCAGATAATCATCGAGCCGGTGCTCAGTGAAAAGAGTAACCTCGCCCGTGAGGCAGTAATGAAGAAGTACACGTTCCGTGTTCACATCGATGCGAACAAGCACATGATCAGCGATGCTGTCAGTGAGCTGTTTAAGGTAGATGTGGTGAAGTGCAACGTGATGATCGTAAAGGGCAAGCCAAAGTATTCCCGTACCCGCGGTGGTTCCATCAAGGGAACAACCGGAGACTGGAAGAAGGCTGTCGTGACGTTGGCCAAGGGTGAAACGATCCAGGCCATCGAAGGCGTATAAGGAGAAGGTGCATCATGGCTTTAAAGACATATAAACCCTATACTCCCACCCTCCGGCAAAAGACCACTCTGGATTATAGTGAAATTACCACCAACAAACCGGAGAAATCACTGACCAAGGGGCTTTCCAAGAAAGCCGGCCGGGACAGCTTCGGACGCATCAGCGTTCGCCGCCGCGGTGGTGGACACAAGCGGGCATACCGAATCATCGATTTCAAACGTGATAAGGTTGGTATCCCCGGCGTTGTTCGGACGATCGAGTACGATCCTAACCGAACCGCAAATATCGCATTGGTGTTCTACGCCGACGGTGAAAAGCGCTACATGCTTGCCCCGAAAGGGATCAAAGTCGGAACAAAGGTCATCAGCGGTCCTGAAGCTCCCATTACGATTGGTAACGCGCTTCCCTTGAAGGCGATTCCCCTCGGTCTTACCGTTCACAACGTTGAACTGAACCTCGGTAAGGGTGGGCAGATGGTCCGCTCCGCCGGTGGCAGTGCAACCGTTGCGGCTAAGGAAGGTGACTATGTTACCCTTCGGTTGCCCTCCGGTGAGATGCGCATGGTGTTCGGCGAGTGCTTTGCCACGATTGGCAGCCTCGGAAACGAAGACCACATGAACGTCAACCTTGGTAAGGCCGGCACAAGCCGCCACCTCGGTCGCCGACCTAAGGTGCGTGGTGTTGTAATGAACCCGATCGATCACCCCCATGGTGGTGGTGAGGGTAAGACCAGCGGCGGTAGACACCCGGTAACCCCGTGGGGCAAGCCGACGAAGGGTCATAAGACTCGGTCGAAGAAGAAGCCTTCCGGCAAGTTCATCGTCAAGAAGCGGAAGTAGGAGTAAAACGTGGCTAGATCAATCAAAAAAGGGCCTTTTATTGAAAAGAAGCTCTATAAGCGAGTTCAGGATTCCCTGAAGGCAAATCAAAAGCAGATGATCAAGACCTATTCCAGAAGTTCGACGATCATCCCCGAGATGGTAGGCTTCACGATCTCTGTCTATAACGGCAAGACGTGGGTCCCGGTGTTCATCACCGAGAACTTAGTTGGACATAAGCTCGGAGAGTTTGCTCCCACCCGAATCTTCAGAGGCCACGCCTCCGATAAGAAGGGAGGAAGGTAAGAATGGCTAGGAAAGAAGAAGGTAACAAAGGATATACCGCTACTGCAAAGTATCTGATGGTCAGTCCGCTGAAAGTTCGCCCCGTTGCGGACTTGGTGCGACACGAGTCCTATGTGAACGCTGTTTCAATTCTTGAAGCAATGCCACAGAAGGGCGCCAGCTTGATCCTCAAGGTTCTTAAGAGTGCCGCTGCAAACGCAACGTACCTCAACAAGAGAATCGACGAAGAGAATCTGGTGATCACCGATCTGCAAATCAACGAGGGACCTCGGCTGAAACGTGTTTGGCCGCGGAGCCACGGAAGACGAGATATCCTACTGAAGAGGATGTCTCACATTACCGTCAGCGTTGACGAAAAAGCGAGCGGGAGGAAGTAAATGGGCCAGAAAGTAAACCCGATCGGTCTGAGAATTGGGATCAACAAGACCTGGAAATCCAAGTGGTATGTAGACCCCCGCGAGTATGCGGACACGCTGCACGAAGACTTGAAACTCCGAAAGGCACTGATGGGCAGTCCTGAAGCAGCCGGAGCGGAGATCAGCGATCTTGAGATCATCCGAAAGCCCCAGCGCATTACGATGGTTATTACCACCAGTCGTCCGGGCGTGATTATCGGAAGCAAAGGTGCGAACGTCGAAAAGCTTGGCGAACGACTTCAGAAGCTCACCGATAAGAAGATTCAGATCAAGATTAAAGAAGTTAAGAAACCTGAAGCGGATGCTCAGTTGATCGCAATGAACGTTGCACGTCAGCTTGTTGCTCGTGGATCATTCCGCCGAGCGATGAAGATTGCCGTTTCCAAAGCGATGCAAAGCGGTGCTCAAGGTGTTAAGATTCGCCTTTCTGGTCGAATCGGTGGTGCCGAGATCGCTCGCAGTGAATGGATGAAAGAGGGGCGAATTCCTCTCCACACCCTTCGCAGTGATATCGACTATGGATTTGCAACTGCCGATACCAGCTTTGGTGTCGTCGGCGTCAAAGTTTGGGTATTCAACGGAGAGATCTACGATCGCCCAGTAAAAGACGAAGCCGGTGATCTTGTTCGCAAGAGCAGCAGGAATGAAGGTCTTGAGGCAAGGAGTTTGTAAGCAATGCTGAGTCCTAAGAGAATTAAATACAGAAAGAAGCAGCGTGGCTCCGTTGATGGCATTGCCACCCGCGGCAATACAATCGCATTTGGCGAGTTTGGTCTCTTGGCGCTTGAGCCAAAGTGGATCACCAACCGCCAGATCGAGGCAGCTCGTGTTGCGATGACCCGTCACATTAAGCGTGGTGGTAAGGTATGGATCCGGATTTTCCCCGACATGCCCTACACCAAGAAGCCTGCTGAAACCCGAATGGGTAACGGAAAGGGAAACCCTGAAGGATGGGTCGCCGTGGTAAAAACCGGGGCGGTCATGTTCGAGATGGGTGGTGTCAGCGAAGAGCTCGCCCGTGAAGCGCTTGCGCTTGCCGGAAGCAAGCTTCCGATTAAGACGAAGTTCGTCTCCCGCCGGGAGGTGCTGTAATGAAACATTCCTATAAAGAGATGACCCTCGAGGAGTTGATCGCTAAAAAAGAGCAACTGCACAAAGAGTACTTCGACTTGAGGATGGGACGAGTGCTTGGGCACGTGGAAAACCCGCTTGCCGTAAGAACCGTTAGAAGAAATATTGCCCGAACGAATACCCTCATTCGAGAGTTTGAACTCGGGATCCGCAAAGCTGCGAAGTAAGGGAGAGCTCTGATATGCAAAAGGTAAGGAAGAGTTACACCGGAGTGGTGGTCAGCGATAAGATGGAGAAGACGATCGTCGTCGAGCTCTCATCTCGCAAGTTGCACCCTCTGTACAAGAAATATTTGACCCGCACCAAGAAGGTGAAGGCCCACGATGAGCAAAATGAGGCTGGCATCGGCGATACCGTTCGGATCGTTGAAACTCGCCCATTGAGTAAGGACAAGCACCATCGCCTCGTCCAGATCGTTGAGAAAGCCCGGTAAGTAAGGAGAAACGGTTATGGTACAAATGCAAAGTTACATGAACGTTGCCGACAACAGCGGGGCTAAGACGGTGCAGGTGATTAAGGTCCTCGGTGGAACCCACCGCTACACCGCCGGCGTAGGTGATATCGTCACCGTAAGCGTCCGCAGTGCCCTGCCCAACGGTGCGATCAAGAAAGGTGAAGTTATGCGGGCGGTTATCGTCCGTACGAAGAAGGAATATCGAAGACCTGACGGTACCTATATCAGGTTCGATGATAACGCATGCGTCATCATCGATGCCAACAATAACCCGCGCGGTAAGCGTATCTTTGGACCCGTAGCTCGTGAGCTGCGTGACCAGTACATGAAGATCGTATCGCTCGCGCCGGAAGTGTTGTAGGAGTGTTGCACATGAAGTTGAAGAAGAACGACACCGTGCTGATCATTGCCGGCAAAGACAAAGGCAAGAGTGGAAAGATCATCAAGATCGACCATGACAAGCAACGGGTCATTGTCCAGGGCGCGAATATGATCAAAAAGACGATGCGCAAGAAGTCTGCCCAGGACCAAGGCGGTATCGTGGAGCTTGAGGCTCCGATTCACGTCTCCAACGTTGCCTATATGACCTCAAAGGGTCAGACAAGCAAGATTGGTTATAAGTTCGACGAGAGCGGAAAGAAAGTCCGCTACGCTAAAAAGACTGGGGAAGTGATCTGATGGAAAAGTTTGTACCTAATCTTAAAAAACACTACCAAGAGACTGTTGCTGCCCAGCTGTTGAAAGAATTTGGCTACACTTCAAAGATGCAGATCCCTGCTCTTGAGAAGATTGTAGTAAGTGTTGGTGTTGGTGATGCGATCTTGAATAAGAAGTTGCTTGACTCAGCAGTCAAGGAGCTGGAACAGATCACCGGCCAGCATGTGGTGAAGACCAAAGCCCGAAAGTCAATCGCAAACTTCAAACTCCGTGATGGAATGGAGATTGGTGCGATGGTTACTCTGCGGGGAGACAATATGTGGTACTTCCTCGAGCGACTGATCAGTATCGCTCTTCCCCGGGTAAAAGACTTCAGGGGAGTGAAGCCCAACGCCTTTGACGGCCGCGGTAACTACTCGCTCGGCATTACCGAGCAGATCGTCTTCCCCGAGATTGATTTCGATAAGATCGAGCGTGTCAGTGGTTTGAATATTGCCATTGTTACGACTGCGAAGAGTGACGAAGAAGGCTATGCTCTGTTGAAGAATTTGGGCATGCCCTTCGCAAAGTAAGGTGGGAAATATATGGCAAAGAAGTCGATGATCGTCAAGGCCAATAGGGAGCCGAAGTTCAGTACCCGCCGGGTAAACCGGTGTAAGGTGTGCGGCAGACCTCGCGGCTATATGCGGCAGTTTGACATGTGCAGGATCTGTTTTAGGAAGTTGGCTAGCGAAGGCCAGATTCCTGGTGTTACCAAATCTAGTTGGTAGGAGAGTGAAATGGCTGTAAGTGATCCAGTAGCTGATATGCTGACCAAAGTCAGAAACGCCAATATGGCGCGACATGAGAAGGTCGACGTGACTACGTCCAAAATGAAGCTTCAGATCGTAAAAATCCTCAAGAATGAGGGGTACGTGAAGAACTTTAAGAAAGTAACAAAGGACGGTATTTCCTACATCCGTATTTTCCTCAAGTATGATGAGAAACAAGCTCCGGTCCTCCATGGCTTAGAGCGAATCTCAACTCCAGGAAGACGTGTTTATACGGGCTATCGGGATATGCCGCGCATCTACAACGGCCACGGTGTCGTTGTTGTCTCTACTTCTCACGGTGTCATCACCGGAAAGAAGGCGACTGAGAACAAGGTCGGTGGCGAACTGATCTGCTCAATCTGGTAAGGAGTTAGGAATGTCCAGAATTGGAAATAACCCGATTACCCTACCACAGGGAGTTACGGTTACAGTTGCCGATGGAATGATTCAAGTTGAAGGGCCGAAGGGCAAACTCAGCTTCAAGACTCGCGACGAGGTTACTCTCGTCCTTGAAGCGGGGAGTGTTGTGGTAAAACGAGTTAATGACTCGCAAGCCGCTCGTGCCTACCATGGCCTCTATCGCCAGTTGGTTGTAAACATGGTTGAAGGAGTTTCCAAGGGATTCTCAAAGACCTTGATCATCAACGGAGTTGGATTCCGAGCAGATTTAAAAGCCAACGTGCTTACCTTAAACCTTGGATACGCCCAGCCGATCGACTTTGTGGTCCCCGAGGGAATCACTGCTGTGGTCGAGACGCCTACCAAAATTGTCCTCTCTGGCATCGATAAGCAACAGGTTGGACAGACGGCAGCAGAGTTGCGCTCCTTGCGCAAGCCAGAGCCGTATAAGGGTAAGGGAATCCGCTACGAGGATGAGGTAATCCGCCGCAAGGCCGGTAAGACCGCAGGTGCGAAGTGATAAGGGTGGAAGGATAAGATGAAAAAAGTAATCGATAAACAACGGAAACTGCAACAGCGAAAGCGCCACATCCGAAAGCGGATCAGCGGCACCAGTGCCAAACCGCGGATGAGTGTGTATCGCTCCAACACCCACATGTATGTCCAAGTGATCGACGACGTGGCAGGAGTTACGCTTGCTGCGGCTTCAACCGTCGAACCGGAGCTCAAGGATTTGAAGAATAACGTCACCGATGCTCTGAAGCTTGGTGAGGCGATTGGACAGCGGATGCTTGAAAAGAAGATCGACACGTGTGTGTTCGACCGAAACGGGCATCTCTACCATGGTATCGTCAAGTCAATCGCCGACGGCGCCCGCAAAGCCGGGATCAAGTTCTAGGGGGACAGTGTGGATAGGAACCGAGACAGAAGAGATAGAGATAGAGAGAAAAGCGACGGTCTGACCGAAAAGCTGATCAAGATCAACCGCGTAGCGAAGGTTGTGAAGGGTGGACGCAGGTTCTCCTTCAGTGCAATCGTCGTTGTCGGAGACCAGAACGGCAAAGTCGGTTATGGCTTCGGTAAAGCGAATGACATCACCGAGGCGATCCGCAAAGCAGTGGAACGAGCCAAGAGTGCAATGATCCAGATCCCGATGAAGAACTCCACGATCCCTCACGAGATCATCGGAAACTACAAGGGTGCCAGCGTCTTGCTGAAGCCGGCAGTTCCCGGTACCGGAGTTATCGCCGGCGGTACGGTGCGAGCAATCTGTGATGCGGCTGGGATCCACGACATCCTCAGCAAGTCGCTTGGCTCAAAGAACCATATCAACACCGTCAAGGCAACGTTTGAAGCGTTAGAGAACCTCTTTAATGCTCGAGAGGTTGCCAAGAATCGGGGCAAATCCCTGAGTGAGATGTGGGGGTAAGAGATGGCCAAGGCAAAACAAAAGCAAATTAAGATCACCCTCGTTCGAGGGCTCGCCGGAACACTTCCCAAGCAACGAAGGACTGTAAAGGCCCTCGGCTTAGGACGTATTTCAAGCTCGGTGGTGCACGACTCCAATCCAGTCATCCTGGGAATGGTGAACGTCGTATCGCACCTGGTGAAGGTCGAGGAGATATAAGATGGCAAAGATTATCGCACCTAAGGGTGCTAATACGAAGAAAACGATTCTCGGACGGGGCGCTTCTTCCAAAGGGCGAACCAGCGGACGAGGACACGATGGACAAAACTCCCGCTCCGGTGGAGGCACGCGACCCGGTTTTGAGGGCGGACAGATGCCCCTCTATCGTCGCCTTGCTCGTCGGGGTTTCTCCAACGAACCATTCAAGGTTGAGTATGAGGTTGTTTCCTTAGACGATATCTCCCGAGTGTTCAACGATGGAGATGTGGTCACTCTTGAAGCTCTGAAGGAGCTGGAAGTAGTGAAGGGCGTGAAGACCCAGGCTAAGATCCTCAACAACGGGGAACTTACCAAGAAGGTAATCATCGAAGGATTGAAGGTTTCTGCAAGCGCAATCGAAGCGATTAAAGCTGCGGGCGGTGAGATCAGATAAAGAAGGGCGTCATGGCAAACACCTTAGTTGAGATGTATAGAATCAAGAGTCTTCGCACGAAGATTTTCATTACCCTCGGACTGCTGGTTGTCAGCAGAATCGGGGCCGTGATTCCGATCCCTGGAATCGACCCGCAAGTGTTGAAATTATTCTTCCTTGCCCAGAGTTCCAGTTCGAATATCGGCCTGACCGAGTACTTGAACTTCTTCAGCGGCGGAGCGTTCTCAAACTTCTCGCTCTTCATGCTCGGGGTTATGCCGTACATCAGCACGCAGATTATCCTGCAACTTTTGATGTTGGTTCTTCCCTCATTGAAGAAGCTTGCCTCCGATCCTTCGGGGCATAAGAAGTTGCAGCAGTACACTCGCTACGGAACCGTAGTGGTGTGTCTGCTCCAATCATATGTAGTGACAATCTACGCACAGTCAATCCCCGGCGTGCTTACGATGGGCTTAGGCGCCTTTACTCTTGTTGCCATGCTTACCGTAACCACCGGTTCGATGTTGCTGATTTGGATCGGTAATAAGATCACCCAGTGGGGTGTTGGAAATGGTATCAGCTTGTTAATCTTTGCCGGTATCGTTGCCCGCTTCCCAACCGCCGTGAACGCACTGTTCGCCGCGATTAAAGCTGGTGTTCTGAACCCGATCGTTGTCTTAATTGTTGCGGCGATGTTCCTCATCGTAGTTGCCCTCGTTGTGTACGAGGAGCAAGGAATCCGAAAGATTCCCGTAAACTACGCCAAGCGCGTGGTGGGTCGAAAGATGTACGGTGCTCAGTCAACGTATATCCCCATCAAGGTGAACCCCTCCGGAGTTATTCCGGTAATCTTCGCCAGTGCGCTGCTCTCCTTCCCCTTGCAGATCGCAACGACCTTGGGGCCGGAAGTTCGCTGGCTTGCCGCATTCGCTAATTGGTTAAATCCTCAGGGCACCCCCTATCTAATCATCTACGCCCTGTTGATTGTAGCTTTCGCGTTCTTCTACACCCAAGTGTCGATGAACCCGATCGAGATGGCTAAGCAGATCCGCGAGAACGGAGGTTCCGTTCCTGGGGTTCGGGCTGAGAAGCTTGAGGAGTATCTCACCAAGATTCTTAACCGAATTGTTCTGCCTGGTTCGTTATTCTTGGCGTTCATCGCCTTGATCCCGACGCTCGTTCAGAAGTTCTTTAACTTCCCCTCGACAGTCGCGATGCTCTTCGGAGGTACCTCGCTGCTGATCTTGGTTGGAGTAGATCTTGATACGATGCGCCAGATCGAGAGCATCATGAAGATGCACCACTACGATGGATTTAAGATCGGCCAGAAGAAGAAGTCGAAGCATTTCTAAGCACTAGGAGCTGGAAGATGAAAGTAAGAGCAAGTGTCAAACCTATTTGTGACAAGTGCAAAGTAGTAAGACGGAATGGGGTAGTCCGGGTCATCTGCGATAACCCCAAGCATAAGCAGAGACAAAAATAGTAGGGTAATAACCCTGTGAGAATTTCAGGAGGCCATGGATGGCGAGAATTGCAGGTGTAGATTTGCCGAACAAGGCAACGAAAATTGCCCTGACCTATATCTACGGAATCGGTAGGTACTCGGCTGTCGAGATTTGTGAGAAAACAAAGATCGACCCAGAGACCAACATCAACACCCTTTCCAACGATGACCTCGCATTACTGCGAAAGGTTATCGAAGAAGAGTACAAAGTAGAGGGACGCCTCAGAACCGAGGTTGCCCTTAATATCAAGCGCCTTATGGATATTGGCTGCTACCGTGGCCTCAGACACCGAAGGGGCTTGCCGGTAAACGGCCAGCGAACGAAGACGAATGCTCGAACCCGTAAGGGTAGAAAGAAGACCGTCGCCGGTAAGAAGAAGTAAGGAGCAACACACAGATGGCAACTGTAAAACGTAAAGTAAAGAAAACAGTGTATGAAGGAAACGTCTACATTCAGGCTACCTTCAATAACACGATTGTTACCGTGACCGATCTGCAAGGCAACGCCGTCTCGTGGGCGAGTGCTGGTGGACTTGGTTTCCGCGGGGCAAAGAAATCTACTCCGTATGCTGCGCAGACCACTGCCGAGAAAGCCGCCAAGGCTGCAATGGACAGCGGACTGCAAGAAGTAAACGTATTTGTGAAAGGCCCTGGGGTTGGTCGTGAAAGCGCCATTCGAACCCTCGGTGTACTTGGGTTGAAGGTGCGATCCATTCGTGATATCACCCCGATCCCCCATAACGGATGCCGACCTCGCAAGAGCAGACGAGTGTAATGAGGAGATAGAACCAGATGGCAAGATATACTGGACCTAAATGCAGACATTGCAGGGCGGAAGGCACAAAGCTTTTCCTCAAGGGTGATCGCTGCCTTTCCGGCAAGTGCCCGCTGAACAGCGGCAAGCGAACCGGACTTCCCGGCAAGGATCCCCGTGCCCGACAAAAGAAACAAACTAACTATGGCCTTCAGCTTCGAGAGAAGCAGAAGCTTAAGAGAACGTACGCGATGCTTGAAAAGCAGTTTAAGCTTACCTTTAATGAAGCTGCAAGAATCCCCGGAAAGACTGGTGAGAACTTGATTCAGCTCTTGGAGCAACGCTTGGATAACGTCGTTTTCCGCCTCCACTTCGCCGCAAGTCGCTACCAAGCTGCTCAGTTCGTGAACCACGGACACATCTTCGTAAACGGCAAGCGTGTGAACATCCCCTCCTATAGGGTGAAGATTGGCGATGAGATTTCGATCAGCCCCCGAGCTCAGAAGATGCTCATCATCAAAGAAAACCTCAAGGAGTACACCAAGAGTGGAGTCTACCAATGGCTCAACTTGGATGTGGATGCAATGAAGGGAACCTTCCTTGCTGTTCCGAGGAGAAGTGAAGTAACTGAACTCGAGAAGATTAACGAGCAGTTGATCGTCGAGTTGTATTCCCGATAAGGAGTAACCATGGCACGCAAAAACCTTCTGAAGGGCTTTAAGAAGCCGAAGGGGATTACCTTCGAACACAGCGCTATTGAGCCGAACTATGGCAAGTTCATCGCCTACCCGTTTGAGCGGGGCTTTGGAACGACGATCGGCAACACGCTGCGCAGGGTCCTTCTTTCTTCAATCCAAGGGTATGCCGTCACTGCTATCAAATTTACGAGCTTTAATGAGGATGGTGTTCCCCACCTCATCTCAAGTGAGTATGAGCAGCTTCCCGGTGTTCGCGAAGATATCAGTGATATCATCGCCGCATTGAAGAAGCTCCAGATCCAAATGCCCGAGGATACCGAGGGCACCAACCTCCTGATCGAGTGCAAGGGCCCGGGCGTAGTTACCGGAGCCGTTTTTGAGCGCGATCAGGTGGAGATCATCAACAAAGACCTCGTGCTCTTTACGATGATGGATGATGCAAACCTTGAGATGGAAGTCCAAATTGACCTTGGTCGGGGCTATGTTCCGAGTGAGATCAATGAAAAGTACATTGAGGAGATCGGTACGATTCCCCTCGATGCTACCTTCAGTCCCGTCACCCGAGTGAAGTATTCGATCGAACCTACCCGAGTAGGCTATCGCTCCGACTATGATAAACTCACCATTGAGGTGTACACCGATGGCACGATTGTCCCGCAAAACGCACTGGCTGAAGCGGCTAAGATCGCCAAAGATTACTTCCAAATTTTCATCAACTTCGATGAGTCGCTGATCTCCAGCAACGATGAAGTCGATGAGGAAGAGGAGCGGGTCCGCAAGATTCTTAACACCTCGGTTGAGGAGTTGGAGTTGACCGTTCGCTCAAGTAACTGCCTCAAGAACGCTAACATCCGCACGATCGGGGATTTGACGAAGAAGAGCGAGGATGAGATCGCCAAGACAAGGAACTTTGGTAAGAAGTCCCTTCAGGAGATCAAGGAGAAACTCAAGGAGTGGAACCTCAGCCTCGGTATGACCGACTACAGCATCCTCAAGACTGCCATCACAGTACCTGAGCACAAGGAAGAAGAGAATGAAGCATAAAATTGGGTTTAACGCGCTGAGCAGAAATGCCTCCCATCGAAAGGCAATGAAGCGCAACATGGTGACCAGTCTGTTCCGATATGAACGGATTGAGACCACCAAGGCCAAGGCTCTGGAAGTTCGGAGAATGGCGGAGAAGATGGTAACTCGAGCAAAGACCGACAGCGTACACAATCGCCGGCTCATCGCTCGGGATATCACCGACAAAGCTGTTCTTAACAAACTCTTTACAGAGATCGCCCCGCTCTTTACCGAGCGTAACGGAGGCTACACCAGGATCCTGAAGACGGGTAACCGCCTCGGTGATGCTGCTGAGATGGTGATTCTTGAACTGGTTGAAAAGCCGGTGAAAGATACCAAAAAGAAAGCCGCCAAAAAAGACTGACGAGCACCGGAGAGATAACAGCCTCCAACCGCCACAGTCACCAATCAATAAGCCGCTGTCCTTGTGATGGCGGTTTTTTATGCTATACTCGGACTATGATAAAACTGAGCACGACCCACTCCTTTGAGGGGTATGAGATTACAAAGTACGTCGACATCGTCTATGAGAGTATCGTCTTTGGGACTAATATCTTCAGCGATCTTCTTGCCAGCTTCTCCGATGTGTTCGGTGGTAAGTCTCAATCCTATCAAAAACAACTTAACCGGTTACGGGCCGAAGCCCTTAAATCGATCAGCTCCATAGCCCAAGAAAAGGGCGCAAATGCTATTGTAGGGTTGAAAATTGACTTTGATGAACTCTCCGGAGCAGGTAAATCGATGTTCATGCTTAACGTGAGCGGTACCGCTGTTGTAATCGAGAAGAAGATTAATTAAATAGGATCATCTCGGTATAAGTTTATGTATATAAACAAATAACCCCGTAAAATAGTCAGATTCACCAATTCTGTCAAGCCTTGACAATTTTGACAGGCGTCCTTATTATTGTGCTCATACGATAGGGGGTAGTGTATGAATAATATACTCATTATCCTCCTTGGTTGTCTTGTTGGTATCATCTTAGGTTGGTTAGGCCGATGGCTGTTTGCGAAATTTAAGCTTACTTCCGTTGAGCAGCGAGCTATTCGCCTCAACGAGGAAGCAATAAAGGAAGCGGAAGCAAAAAGCAAGGAGCTTTTGCTTGAAACTCGGGATCAGTTGCTGAAAGAACAGCAACAGCAGGAACGAGAGGCACGAGAGAGACGAACTGAACTACAAAGATTAGAGCGTAGACTCCTCCAAAAAGAGGAGAATCTCGAGCAGAAGCAAACTGATCTGGATGGTATTAAAAAACAATTGGGAGAGTGGGAAGTAAATCTTTCCCAGCAGGAAGAAGAGGTTGTCGCAAAAGAAGGCAGCCTGATTGTGGAACTTGAACGTATCGCTGGAATGTCGGCGGATGAGGCTAAAAACCTTATCATGGAGAGCTTGTACAACGATGCGAAGAGAGATGCCCAGCTCATGATCAATAAGATCGAGCAAGAGGCCCAGCTCTCAGCCGACAAAAAAGCCCGTGAAGTCGTGGTAACCTCGATCCAGAGGTTGGCGACTGAAGTTGTGAACGATGTTACCGTCAGTTCGGTAAGTCTTCCCTCCGATGAGATGAAGGGAAGGATTATCGGCCGCGAGGGAAGGAATATTCGGACCCTTGAAACCCTTACCGGGGTTGATGTAATCATCGACGACACCCCTGAAGCAGTGGTTATCTCCTGCTTCGACCCGGTGCGCAAGGAGATCGCGCGCGTAGCGCTTGAACGCCTTGTTCAGGATGGTCGAATCCATCCCTCCCGGATCGAAGAGGTGGTAAACAAAGTCACCAAAGAGATTGGTGGCATCATCGCTGAAGAGGGTGAGAAAGTCATCTTTGATCTGGGGATTCATAACGTTTCTCCTGAGATGATTCGGGCTTTAGGTCGTCTTCATTTCCGCACCAGCTATGGACAGAACGTCCTCGCCCACGCCAAGGAGGTCGCAATCATCTCCGGCATGATCGCCAGTGAGATCGGTGCAGACCGCGAGCTTGCCGTCCGTGGTGGATTACTCCACGATATCGGTAAGGGAATAGAAACTGAAAGTGATGCAAACCACTCCGAACTCGGAGCGGATCTTGCGCGGCGCCTCGGTGAGGACCCGCGAGTGATCAATGCGATCCTCGCCCACCACAACGATGAGGAGCCAAAGACTCTGGAAGCGGTAATCGTGCAGATCGCTGATGCGATCAGTGCAGCGCGCCCAGGGGCAAGACGCGAGACGCTGGATAACTACATCAAGCGCCTTGAATCACTGGAAAAGATCGCTGAATCGTTTACGGGAGTTGAGAAAGCATACGCAATCCAAGCAGGACGCGAGCTGAGAATTCTGGTAAACAACGAACAGGTCACTGACGAAGGGGCCAAGGAGATCGCCAAAGGAATCGCCGGACGAATCGAAGCAGAGCTTCGCTATCCCGGTCGAATCAAGGTCACGATCATCCGCGAAACCCGAGTGACTGAGTACGCTAGGTAAGATTGTGGCGGATCAAAAAGTATTAACAGCCTTGCTTCTCGGGGATGTCTGCGGACAGCCGGGGAGCAGGGCTCTCTTTTTGGGGTTGAATACCCTCATTAAAGAGACTCGAGCTGACATCGTCGTCGTAAACGGAGAGAACGCCGCCAACGGCTTCGGACTCTCCGTTTCCTTGATGAATCAATTCTTCAACCTCGGAGTGCATGTGGTCACCAGTGGGAATCACATCTGGCAGCAAGAGGAACTCCGACCCTTCCTCGACTCGGAAAAGCGTTTACTGAGGCCGGCAAACTATCCGCCTCAAGCACCCGGTCACGGCAGTGTCGTGGTTCAGGTCCGCGAGCATAAGGTTGCTGTTCTCAATTTACAAGGCCGTCAATCGATGAACCCAATCGACTGCCCGTTTCGGGTAGGAGCGGAGCAAGTCGAGGGCCTCAGCCGTCAAACAAAGATAATCCTCGTTGACTTTCACGCCGAGAACACCACAGAGAAGGAAGCGCTTGCATTCCATCTGGACGGAAAGGTGAGCTGTATCATCGGCACTCATACCCACGTCCAAAGTGCTGATGAGAAGATCCTTCCCAAAGGCAGTGCATATATCACCGATATGGGGATGTGCGGACCGACAAACAGCGTGATCGGATCCGATCCCGCTCTTTCTATCGCTCGCTCGCTTTCGCAGATGCCCCTCAGAAGTGAAATTGCCGATACTCCACCGATGCTTCAGGGAGTGATCGTGAAGATCGAAACCACAAGCGGGAACGCCCGCTCGATTGAGCGCTTTACTCGACGGTTCAGTGTATGAAGAAATTACCGCTGCTCCAAGCGTTGGTCAAAACCTATCCCACCTACACGAAAGACGAGCTACTCGCCTTTATTTTTTGTAAAAACGTCTACGTCGATGGCGAGTTAATCAGTGACCCTAAACAAGGGGTAGCAGAAAACGCCGAGTTTGAAATCCACACCCAGACATACGTAAGTCGAGGTGGATATAAGTTGGAGCACGCCCTTCATGTCTTTGAACTCGATGTCGAGGGAAAAGTCTTTATCGATGCCGGATCTTCGACCGGCGGCTTTACCGATTGCCTCCTTCAGCATGGAGCGAGTACCGTTCATGCGGTTGATGTGGGATATAACCTCATCGATTGGAAGCTTCGTAGTGACGAGCGGGTAATCCTCCATGAAAAACAGAACATCATGCACCTTGAAGAGGTCGACCCACCCGCTGAGGCGGCGGTGTGCGACCTCTCCTTTCGCTCGATCAGTAAAGCGGCAAGCCACATCCTTAGGCTTGTCGGTGATACGTTCTTGATTGCCTTGATCAAACCTCAGTTTGAGATCGCCAATGCTCCTGCCTCGTTTACCGGAGTGATCGACGACCCAACGGTGATCGTAGAGGTGATGGGAGAGGTGTATACTCGCCTAGGCGAAGAGGGTGTTGGAGTCTTTGATCTTGTGGTTAGCCCCATCAAGGGAGCAAAGGGAAATATTGAGTTCCTGGCCCTCCTCAAAAAAGGGCAAGGAATCTCACTTGAGCACTTCACTGAACGGCTTCAAGGTCAACTTGCGTTCCTTCAATAAGTAACACAACATCCTTTGCTCCAAGGCCCTCTGCCGTCTCAACAATTTGGCGGTAAGCCAGCTTGAGGTTGGGTGAGTTAAGAAACTCCTTTGAAAGATCGAGGTAGAGGATATTGGAAGCAAGTGTCAGACCAAGTAGTTTCGTATTTTTGGCGATGAAGGTAACAGCTCCCTCTTCAAGGCCTTGCAGGGGAACACCGCCTAAGAGTGCTTCAAACGTATCATGGGCCAGAGAGGATCCCAAGCGTTGTTGCTCGACCGTATAGGGGACAAAAGAGGTCCCTTTTGGTGAAAAAACGACTCGGACACTGCGCAGGGTCGAAGAGCGTTGGACCTCTGTTTTTGGGGCAGTGATCATCTCAAGTACCCCGCTTTCCCTCACCGCCTGTCGGACGTTGGGAAACGCCACGATGAGGATGATCGCGGTATACAGGATGAAGATAAGGAAGATACTCAGTGCCCGAAGAATCGGCTTACTCGGCTCGGTCATCGCCCTATCGTAGCAAAGAGTTAGCTCTTCTTCCAGCTTTACATCACTGAGTAAACTCCGTATCATACCGATATATGAGGATTTTTACCGGCTTAGCAATCAGTGAAGGAATCGCTCAGGGTAAGGCAAAAATCTATCGCCATACCCCTCTTGTCATTGAGCGGCACCCGATTGTCAAATCTCACGTCCCAAAGGAACTCGAGCGCCTTGACCAAGCGTTTGCCTCCGCCGTTGGTGCTCTTGAAGGACGAGGGGGTGATCATCTTCAAGGTGAAGCCCTTGAGATTTGGGAAACTCACCTCATGATGCTCCAAGACCCTACCTACATCGCCTCGATTAAATCCACCGTTGAAGAGAAACTGATCAGCGCAGCTTGGGCTACCGAAGAGGTTACCCAAGAGGTGATCCACAGCCTTGAAGCGAGCGATGATGAACTGTTTCGCCAACGAGCGAATGATATAAAAGATATCGGTCAGAGTATCGTCGAACACCTTAGTGGAAAAAAGGCTCACCCGCAGCTCATTCTCGATGAGCCGGTGATCCTCTTAGCAGATACGCTTTTACCCAGCGAACTCTTTACGATGGATCGATCAAAGGTGCTGGGTTTAAGTTTGGATGGGGGCGGCTTGGCCAGTCACGTTGCGATTTTGGCCCGAGGCTTGGATATCCCCACCGTTATCGAAACGCACTTAGCGAGCCACGCCGCCCACGATGGCGATGAGGTAATCATCGACGGGATCTGGGGTGAAGTGATTATCCGAGCGGACCATCGGGCAACCCAAAAAGTTGCCGAGCGGTACGCTGCGTACAAAGAGCACGAAGAGCGGCTGCTTGAGGGCGCAAGCCTTGAAGCCCGGACCAAAGATGGCAAGCAGATCCTCATTCAATCGAATATCCAAACCCTCAGTGAAGTTCCCTTCGCTGAGGCGGAAGGTAGTGACGGAATCGGCCTCTTTCGAACGGAGTTCTTCTTTATGGAGCGCTCCACCTTACCCGGTGAGGATGAGCAGTTTCGGGTGTATAGGGAAGTCGTTGAGCGAGTCGCTCCGAAGAGCGTAACGATTCGAACCCTCGACCTCGGGGGCGATAAGGTCGTCAGTGGCTTGAACCTGATAGAAGAGAACCCCGTTCTGGGCTTTAGAGCAGTTCGCTTTTGTCTGGAACACAAAGATATCTTTATCACGCAGCTTCGAGCACTTCTTCGGGCTTCGGCGTATGGCAAACTGAAGATTATGTTTCCGATGATCAGTGGAATGCAGGAGCTTCGCCAAACTCTGAACGTCCTGGAGACCGCCAAACGCCAATTGAAGGAAGAGGGAATAGCCTTTGATTCTGATATTAAGATTGGAACGATGATCGAAGTGCCCTCGGCGGCGTTGGTAACTGACCTAATCGCCCCGCATGTGGATTTTATTTCGATCGGGACGAATGACCTCATTCAATATACGATTGCGGTTGACCGCAATAACCAAAAGATCGCCCACCTCTACCAACCCCTCCACCCCGGTGTGTTGCGCTTGCTCAAGATGATTGTTGATCAAGCGCACCGGGCTGGCAAACCGGTAGCGGTCTGCGGCGAGATGGCCGCCGATGTCCACCATGCCGTTGTCTTGGTGGGCCTCGGGGTTGATGAATTGTCGATGGGCCCGCACGCCCTGCTTCGGTTACGCCAGATTATTCGTTGCCTTGATCTGAGCGAAGCAGAGAAGCTTGTTGCGGACTTGTTGACGATGGACTCATATGTAAAGACTGAAGAAGCAGTACGGGAGTGGATGCATGAACGATTCGATGACCTTACTATCCGATGATCCGGTAGTAATTTCTATAATAGGTCGACCAAACGTAGGAAAGTCGACCCTCTTTAACCGCCTGATCGGCAAACGCCGAGCAATTACCGACCCCACCCCTGGGGTGACAAGGGACTTGCTTCCCGAGCGATGGTATTTAGCAGGAAACCCAGTGACCCTCGTTGATAGCGGGGGTGTGAAGATGGAGGGCGTTTCCCTCGATGAGATGGTCAGTGCCAAAAGCCTCTCGCTCTTGGAGCGTAGCGATGCGATCATCTTTATGATGGAGTGTACCGAGGTAACCGCTGAGGACTTACACCTTCTTGAGGCGCTTAGGCCCTACAGCGATCGAATCGTCCTCACCGTGAACAAGGTTGATGATCCGAAGCGCGAAGACTTGGTGTGGGAGTTCTACAGCTACGGCTATGAACGGATTGTTGGTATTAGTGCCGCCCACGGCCTGGGGATCGATGATTTAGAGGAAACCCTCTTGGGGATGTTGAACTTCGAAGAGGTTGAGCATGATGAAGAGGAGGAGGCGACGGTGAGGCTTGCGATCATGGGTAAGCCCAATACCGGTAAATCCACGTTAGCAAACCTTCTCGTTGGCAAGCAGATCTCCTTAGTCAGTGATATCGCCGGGACCACCCGCGATGTGGTCAGCGGCTCTTTTGTGCACAAGGGTAGTACGTTCAATGTACTGGATACTGCGGGAATCCGCCGCAAGAGCAAAGTTGAAGAGGATGTTGAGTACTACTCAGTAAACCGGGCGATTCGAACGATCGAGGAGGCGGATGTCGTCTTTCTCGTAGTCGACTCCGCCGAAGGGTTGGCGGACCAAGATAAGAAGATCGCCCAGCTCATCGTCCGCCGCGGTAAGGGTGTGGTAATCGTTCTGAATAAGATCGATCTGCTTGAAGGGATCCCCAATGAGATGGAAGCGATCAAGGATCGAATCCGTTTTCTCTTCCCAATCCTTGGCTTTGCTCCGGTGATGATGATCAGTGCTCTCGAGGATAAGGGCATTGAGACTCTATTGGACACGGCGTGGAGCTTGTACCGCCAACTGCATCGAAGAGTTGAAACCGCCCACTTAAATGAAGCGCTCCGAACCTGGGGCGAGGAGTATCAGATCCCTCGCGGAACCCAAGGACACTTTAAGATCTACTATGGAACGCAGGTATCGACCAACCCGGTGAACTTCCTGCTCTTTGTGAACCGAGAGAAGGATTTTCCCGCCTCCTACCTCAACTATTTAACGAATAAGATTCGAAATGAACTTGGCTTTCCGCAAATCCCCATTGAAATAGATCTCAAGGAGCGCAAGCGTTCGCCTTCGTTGAACACCAAAGGACCCAAGCCGATCCAAAGTACCGCACCGAAGCGGGAGGAAGTTCCCGCCAAGCGAACTGGTGGAAAAGCGGTGGCTCGAAAGAAGGATGTGAAGCCGGGCAATAAAGCTGCGGTTGAAAAAGCTCGAAAGCGGGCAAGTAAAGAGCAACAGCAACGAAAGGGCAAGAAGTGATGGGCTATTTGAAGGAAGCGGGCATCACCACCTTGGCCCTGGATATCGACGGTACCCTGTACAGTCGAGTTCAACTCAACACGCGCATGGTTCGCTCGCTCTTTCCCAGCATCACGCTGAGTCGGGCGTTTAATTGGACGCGCAAGGAGATTCGGCGGGTCCAAGATGAAGAGCCGTTACCGAATGAAAATCGAGCGGGCTTCCTTGACCGCCAAGCTGCGTTGGTCGCTTCGCGATATAAGAAAGATATCAACACAGTGAAGGAGATGATTAACCGCCAGTTCTACCAAGCCTGGGAGGACTCCTTCAAAACAATCACTCCCTTTGCTCATCTGCGGCAAACCCTTGAGCAGGTAAAGAACGAAGGAGTTCAAATCATCCTCTTCTCAGATTTCCCCATCGCCGACAAACCGGCGACATTAGGAATCGCCGATTTGATCGACGGAGCATTTTG
>CAYUHP010000001.1:55360-66522 GCA_964444595.1 uncultured Sphaerochaeta sp.
CTCTTTCGCGAGGAAGCACAGAGTGTTGAAGAGCGGCTGAACTGGGTGATCGAGGAAGCACGGCGGGGCAGTGAAGCGCTTGCAGTCAATCTGGGGGAGATCGACCGAAGACGCAGTGAGCTCAGCGACCTTGCCTCGATCCTCGAGCGATATCGGAGCGCCCTCTTAGAGTTGGGGGAGACGACGTTTGCAATCGATCGGAAGATCGAAGAGCAGAAGCAGTGGCAGGAGCAAATCGATGATATCCACGCCCAGATCGATGAGTTTGATTTCCGGCTTCAAGGATTTGCCTCCTCTTTTGAAGGTGCGTTAAAGAGTGCATATAAAGCGATGGAAGATTCTCTTCTGACTTGACGCTTTACCCATCGGATGAGTATGTTAATCGCGTGGGCCGAAAAGGCTCCGCTCTTTTATGTACAGATTACATAATCGGTAATACAAGGACGAATGGATGAGTAAGAAGGAAGAGATCAAGAAGGAAGAAGTAGAGCTGGAGATGGAAGAGAATCTCCAGAGCATTGAAGATGAGCTTGCCGAGGCAAAGGAAGAGATTGCCGCTCTGAAAGAAGAGAATCTCCGCGATCGCGCGGACTTGGAAAACTGGCGGCGGCGAATGATCCGCGACAAGGAAGATTCGATTCGATTTGCCAATGAGCGCCTTATTAACGATCTTCTTGGACCGCTTGATGATTTTCAGCGCGCTTTAGAAGCTGCCGAAGAGACGAAAGATTTTTCAAAGATCCATGATGGGGTTGTCCTCGTCAATGAACAGATCTATTCGACACTTCAGAAGAATTGGGGCTTGGAGCGAATCGAGGCGGTTGGGAAAGAGTTTGATCCCAATGAGCACGAGGCGTACCAGGTGGTTGAAGATGAAAAGCTTGAACACGAAACGGTCTTGGAAGAGTATGTCACCGGCTACAAACTTCATAATCGCGTGTTGCGTCCTTCAAAAGTAAAGGTTGGGCGCCCAGCCATTTGACGACAGGGTGTGGGTATGAGTATTTTACAAACACCTAATGAAACAGAATTGATAAGATAAAGAGGAGTAATAACATGGGTAGAATTATTGGGATCGACTTAGGGACGACCAATAGCTGTGTCGCAGTGATGGAAGGAACCGATTCAGTCGTTATTTCCAACAGCGAAGGTCAGCGAACGACCCCCAGTGTGGTTGGCTTTACCAGTAAAGGCGATCGCCTTGTCGGCCAGCCCGCAAAGAACCAGATGGTAACGAACGCCGAGAATACGGTGTATTCGATTAAGCGCTTCATGGGGCGCAAGTATAAGAATATTCCTTCCGAGGTGAACTTGATTCCCTACAAGCTGAAGGAAGGACCCGGTGGCGAGGTTCAAATCGACATCCGTGACAGTTCCTACAGCCCGCCGGAGATCAGTGCTGCGATCTTGCAGAAGATGAAGAAGACCGCCGAGGACTACCTTGGCGAGACGGTTAGTGAAGCGGTCATCACCGTTCCGGCGTACTTCAATGACGCCCAACGTCAAGCAACCAAAGATGCCGGACGAATCGCCGGCTTGGATGTGAAGCGAATCGTCAACGAGCCGACTGCCGCCGCGTTGGCCTACGGCCTCGGTAAAGACGCAAGCCGCGAAGAGCGCATTGCGGTCTACGACCTCGGTGGCGGAACATTTGATATCTCGATCCTTGAGCTCGGAGACGGAGTATTTGAAGTTAAGTCCACTAACGGGGATACCCACTTAGGTGGAGACGACTTTGACCAGCGAATCATCACGTGGATGATCGATGAGTTTAAGAAGAGTGCCGCGATCGACCTTTCAACGGACAAGATGGCGCTTCAGCGTCTGCGTGAAGCCGCGGAGAAGGCGAAGATCGAGCTCTCAAACTCGAGCAACACCGATATCAACCTGCCGTTTATCACCGCCGATGCTTCCGGTCCCAAGCACCTTCAGATGAGCTTGAGCCGAGCAAAGTTCGAGCAGTTGGTTGCTGACTTAATCGAGCGGAGCAAGAAGCCCGTTCAAAGTGCGCTTCGTGATGCCGGCTTCAGTGCCAGTGATATCGATGAAGTAATCCTCGTCGGTGGATCGACCCGAATCCCGGCAGTCCAGGCGATGGTTAAAGAGTTGTTTGGTAAAGAGCCGCACAAGGGAGTAAACCCCGACGAAGTTGTTGCGATGGGCGCTGCAATTCAAGGTGGAATCCTCGGTGGAAACGTGAAGGATGTTCTCCTTCTTGATGTTACCCCGCTCTCCTTGGGTATTGAAACCTTAGGTGGGGTATCCACACGCCTCATCGAGCGTAATACGACGATCCCGACTCGTAAGAGTCAGATCTTCTCCACGGCTGCCGACAACCAGACTGCGGTGAGCATCCACGTTCTCCAAGGCGAGCGCGAGATGGCTTCACAGAACCGAACCCTCGGTAACTTTGATCTGGTGGGAATCCCCTCCGCACCGCGCGGTGTTCCCCAAATCGAGGTAACCTTCGATATCGATGCGAACGGAATTGTCCACGTCTCAGCAAAAGACCTGGGAACCGGCAAGGAGCAGAAGATTCGAATCGAGTCCTCCAGCGGACTCTCTGAGGCTGAGATCGACCGAATGGTCAAGGAAGCTGAAGTACACGCCGAAGAGGATAAGAAGGAGCGCGCTCGAATTGATGCCCGCAACGAAGCGGACTCAATGGTGTACTCTACCGAAAAGTCCCTCTCTGAGCACGGCGATAAGATCGATGCAGCAGACCGCTCGGCGATCCAAACCGCCCTTGATGAGGTAAAAGCTGCGCTTGGTAATGAGAGTGTAACTGCCGATGAGCTCAAGAGCAAAACGGAGGCCCTCCAGCAAGCTTCGTACAAGTTGGCCGAAGAGATGTACAAGCAAGCTGAAGCCGCCCAGCCTCAAGGCGAAGCAGCGAGTACCGAAGGTTCTACGGAAACGGTAAAAGATGCTGAGGATGCCGACTTTGAGGTCGTAGACTAACGGCCTTGAAGAAGATAGAATACGTTGATTACTCATCATGTCGGCCTCGGCCGACATGATTGTGTAGAACGAGGAAACTGTGGCGAAACGAGATTATTATGAGGTCCTGGGGGTGGAGAAGACCGCTACCTTGGACGAGATTAAAAAAGCATACCGCAAACTGGCAATTGCAAATCACCCCGACCGCAATCAGGGTGACAGTGCCGCCGAAGATCGCTTCAAGGAAGCGACCGAGGCATATGATGTCCTCTCCGATGAAAAAAAGCGGCAGATGTACGATCAATTTGGCTTTGCCGGGGTGGATGGTGCTTCTGGTCCCCACGATTACTCCAACGTCTACCGAGACTTCAGCGATATCTTTGGTTCGGGCTTCGGCGGCGGATTTGAAGATATCTTCTCCTCCTTCTTCGGAGGCGGCGGGCGAAGCTCTCATGGTCATCGAGGTCCGGAACCGGGTGCATCGCTTCGTTATGATATTCAAATTGATTTTAAAGATGCGATCTTTGGAACAAAGGTCGAGATCTCCTATTCGCACCAAGTAGGCTGTGATGTGTGTGGCGGATCGGGCAGTGAAGGCTCGGCGGGTAAGAAAACCTGTCCAACCTGTCACGGTTCGGGTCAAGTCAGTCGAGGCGGCGGGTTCTTTACGATCGCATCGACGTGTCCGACGTGTAACGGAAACGGGCAGGTGATCGAAAACCCCTGTCAGTCGTGTCATGGAACCGGCCTAAAGCGCAAGCAGCAAAAGGTAAAAGTTACCGTTCCCGCCGGAGTTGATACTGGCAGTCGAGTCGTTCTTCGAGGAATGGGCGATGCCGGAGCCAATGGTGGGGCAAGCGGGGACTTGTACGTATACATCAACGTCAAACCCCACCGCTACTTTATTCGCCAAGGAGATAATCTCTTTGTTCAAATTCCGATCTCGATGACCCAAGCTGCTCTTGGTGCCGAGATCATGGTCCCAACGATTGACGGAAAGAAGATTAAACTCACCATTCCCTCAGGGACTCAGCATGGAAAGATGCTTCGGCTCCGTCAGTATGGAGCAACCCGCCTCAGTTCAACTGACCGCGGTGACATGTACGTCAAAATTGAGATTGAAGTTCCCAAGCGCCTCAACTCTAAGACCAAGAAGTTGATGCAGGAGCTCAGCGAAGCCCTTGGTGAAACCACCGAGCCCAATCCCGTAACCTTTGAGGAGTAGAGGATGAGTAAGACGATCATCGGCTTTCATGCGATCGAGGAGGGGTTGAAAAATGCCCCCAGCGGTTCAATTCTCTACATCGCCCGTGGTATGGGCCCCAAAGTTGACGTGTTGGAAAACCAGGCGCGGATCAATCGAAAGACCGTGGTTCGAAAGATCGCCAAAGTCGAGCTCGATCGCCTAGCCGGCGGTGCGGACCATCGCGGAGCTCTCCTCGTCCTCGGCGAGCAAAGCCAAGGATCGGCGAGCTCAAGGCAGCTTACCGTCAAAGAGTTTTGTTCCTCCCTCGGTGAAGATGATGACGCTCTTGTACTCATCCTTGATGGAATCACCGATCCTCATAACCTTGGAGCGATCCTTCGATCCGCCGACCAATTCTCCGTCTCCTTGGTGATCATCCCAAGCCGGCGAAGTGCCCAATCCAATCAAACAGTGATCAAAGTTTCCTCCGGTGCGGCGCACTATGTGAACCAAGCGGTGGTGCCAAACCTCAACCGCGAGATCGAGTACCTGAAAGGCCAAGGGTTTTGGATCTACGGAGCAGCGATGGGTGGTGAAAGCCTCCACAAAACGCGCTTTCCTAAACGCACAGCCCTTGTCTTGGGCAGTGAGGGTAGGGGGATTAGCCAGCTCACGGAGAAGTTGTGCGACCACGTCGTGGCTATTCCGACGAGTGGAAACATCGATTCGCTTAACGTTTCTGTTGCTACCGGTATTTTTCTCTACGAAGTTCGACGCCAACAGGCATAAATATTCACCAGTTTTGCACTTCTTGCATAAACCCTTGCGCTCTTCTTGCAGTCTCGCTCGCTTTTACGTATCATGAGTGGATAGGGAAATATCCCGCTTAAGGAGAGTAGCAATGAAAAAGACATTAGCTATTGCCATGGTCGTGTTGTTTGCAACTTCCATGGTCTTTGCTGCAGGTGCTAAAGAAGCCGCCCCTAAAAGTGCCGCATTCCACGTTGGAATCGTAACGGGTACGGTATCTCAGTCAGAAGACGACCTGCGCGGTGCAGAAAAACTCATTGAAGAATATGGTGATGTAAAGAGTGGTGGAATTATTAACCACGTTACCTATCCAGATAACTTCATGGAGGAGCAAGAGACCACGATCAGCGTAATCGCTGGTTTGGCCGACGACCCATTGATGAAGGCTGTTATCGTCAACCAGGCGATTCCCGGCACTACCGAGGCGTTCCGTGTCATCAAAGAGAAGAGACCTGACATCCTCACGATCGCCGGTGAAGCTCACGAAGACCCACCGGTAATCCAGACTGCTGCTGACCTTGCGGTAAATAACGACTTTGTTTCCCGCGGGTACCTGATCATCAAAACCGCTCATGACCTCGGTGTGAAGACGTTTGTTCACGTCTCCTTCCCCCGCCACATGAGTTATGAAACCCTCAGCCGCCGTGCAGCGATTATGGCTGAAACCGCCAAAGATCTTGGCATGCGCTTCGTCTACGAGACCGCCCCCGACCCGCTTAGCGATGTCGGTCAAGCCGGTGCTCAGCAGTACATCCTTGAGAAGGTTCCTGCCTGGCTCGAACAGTACGGCAAAGACGCCGCATTCTTCGTAACCAACGACGCTCACACCGAGCCCCTTCTGAAGCAACTGCTTGCCTATGGCGGATACTTCATCGAAGCTGACCTGCCCAGCCCCCTGATGGGATATCCTGGTGCACTCGGTCTTGACCTCTCCGCTGAGGCTGGCGACTTTGCCGCAATCCTCGCAAAGGTTGAGAAAGCTGTTGTTGACAAGGGCGGCGCTGGTCGCTTTGGAACTTGGGCGTACTCCTATGGATACGTTACCACCGCCGGTCTTGGAACCCACGCGATCAACGTCTTAAACGGCGAGAGCGAATTGACCAAGCTCAGCGACATCATGAAAGCGTACGGCAAGTACACCGGTAGTGCAAAGTGGAATGGTGCATTCTACAACGACGTTAACACCGGAGTTGTTGCCCGTAACCACGTGTTGATCTACCAAGACACCTACATGATGGGTAAGGGTTATATGGGTGCTGCGGACGTAGTTGTCCCGGAGAAGTATTTCTTCATTAAGTAGACCCCAACGCGCTTAGTGCACGGGGGAGAGGGCACTCTCCCCCGTTTGGGCGTCCTATGGTTGGGACCGATCCCTCACTGAGGTATCGGCCACACCCATAGATGGTAAGGAAACATAATGAATAATGAACATGGGGCACCTCTTTTAGAGATGCAACACATCAGCAAGGATTTCTTCGGTAATGAAGTTCTCTCTGATATCAACTTCTCCCTCAAGCGAGGGGAGATCTTGGGACTCGTGGGAGAGAATGGTGCCGGTAAGTCAACGTTGATGAAGATCCTCTTTGGCATGGATGAGATCCATCAAACAGGGGGATACGGAGGATCGATCTTGATCGAAGGCAAGGAAGTACGCTTCGCTTCGCCGATCGATGCTCTCGCTAGTGGTATTGGAATGGTTCACCAAGAGTTCTCGTTGTTGCCCGATTCAACGGCAACGGAAAATATCCTGCTTAACCGCGAACCATTAAAACATACGCTTGCCAGCGAACTCTTCGGTGAACGAATGAACACCCTCAATTGGGCTCAGATGGAAGAGATCGCCGATACAGCGATTAAAAAGTTGGGCGTTCCCTTGGATGGGAAGATGCTCGTTTCACAGATGCCGGTTGGGCATAAGCAGTTTACTGAGATCGCTCGCGAACTCAGTAAAGAAGCCACCACCGAGATGGAAGAGGGCTTAAGGCTTTTGGTCCTTGATGAACCCACTGCGGTCTTAAGTGAACAGGAAGCGGAAAGTTTGCTCCGAGCGATGCGAACCCTCAGTGAGGAGGGCATTGCAATTATCTTCATCAGCCACCGTTTGCAGGAGATCATCGATGTCTGTGATACGATCATGGTGATGAGAGACGGTCACATCATCAAGACCGTTCCCTCTCAAGGGGTTAACGTCACCGATATCGCCCACTGGATGGTTGGCCGGGAAGTTGATGCAACTAAAAAGAATACCCGATTCTTTGACTTCAGTGCCGCCGAAGTTGTTTTGAGTCTCAAAAACCTCTGGGTTGATATGCCCGGGGAGACCGTTCGAAACGTCGACTTGGATGTGTACAAGGGTGAGATCCTTGGCATCGGGGGAATGGCGGGCCAAGGCAAGCTCGGTATTCCCAACGGTGTGATGGGGCTCTTCCCCTCCGGCGGTCAAGTAATCTTCGATGGAATCGAGCTTCCGCTTAACCAGCCCCGCGCCCTTTTGGATGCCGGCCTGGCGTTTGTTAGTGAAGACCGTAGGGGAGTGGGACTGCTTTTGGATGAGTCCCTTGAGTGGAATATCGCCTTTACTGCGATGCAAATCCAAGAAAAATTCCTCAAGCACTACCTCAAAGGCCTTATCTCCTGGCGTGATCAAAAGGCGATCGAAGAGGAGACGCTGAAGTATGTGAAACAGCTAGAGATCCGCTGTGTTTCCACTCGGCAGAATGCTCGAGAGCTCAGTGGTGGAAACCAACAAAAAGTATGTTTGGCAAAAGCGTTTGCCGTTCATCCAAAGTTACTCTTTGTCAGTGAGCCCACTCGGGGAATTGACATCGGAGCAAAAAGCCTCGTCTTAGATGCACTGAGGCAATATAACCAAGAGAGCGGAACAACGATTGTGATGATCAGCAGCGAGCTTGAAGAGCTACGCTCCGTCTGTGACCGAATCGCGATTGTCAATGACGGGAAGGTGTTCGGAACCCTTCCTGCAACCAGTGATAGTGCCAAGTTCGGATTGCTGATGGTTGGTCAGGAGGTAGAAGAAGTATGAATGCTACTCAGTTACTGACGAAGAGCCGACAGATGGCGCGTTCCTTTGGCTTGCCGAGGATTATTATCGCCCTCTTTTTGTTCTCGTTATTTATTTTAGCCCCATTCTTTAATGTGAATGTGGCAACCAGTCTTTCCGATACCTTCAACCGCTTTGGAATGAATGCGATATTGGTATTGGCGATGGTCCCGATGATCCACAGTGGGTGTGGATTAAACTTCGGCCTACCCTTGGGGATCATCTCCGGTCTCCTCGGAGCAACGATCAGCTTGCAAGTTGATGTGGGTGGACCCGCTTCATTTTGGTTGGCAATTCTGTTTGCCACCCCCTTTGCCTTGATACTTGGCTGGGGATATGGTCAGCTGCTTAACCGGGTAAAGGGTGGGGAGATGATGATCGCAACGTACGTTGGTTTCTCCTCGGTGGCGTTCATGTGCATCATGTGGCTCCTGCTTCCCTTTAATAATCCAAAGATGGTGTGGGGCTATGCCGGATCTGGTTTGAGAACCACGATCTCAACGGAAGGGTATTACCTGCACGTGCTCAATAACTTTCTGAAGATTCAAATCGGTGATCACTTTACCCTGCCTACCGGAATGATCCTCTTCTTTGCGCTTCTGGCGTTTGCCGTGTGGGCGTTCCTCCACACAAAGACGGGAACTGCGATGACCGCCGTGGGATCCAACCCCGTATTTGCTCGCGCTTCGGGGATCAACGTTGATCGGATTCGAACCCTCAGTGTGGTGCTTTCGACGTGGTTTGGCGCGATTGGAATTCTTGTGTATCAGCAAAGCTTTGGATTTATCCAGCTCTACATGGGACCGTTCTATATGGCCCTTCCGGCAGTGTCGGCGATTCTCATCGGCGGTGCTTCGGTGAATAAGGCCTCGATTCTCAACGTGATCATCGGAACGTTCCTCTTCCAGGGGATCCTAACGATGACTCCCAGTGTGATGAATGCAATGATTCAAACCGACATGAGTGAAGTGATCAGGATCGTGGTCTCCAACGGAATGATCCTCTACGCGCTTACGCGGAAAACGGAGGCAACCCGATGAGAGAGTTGAGTACAAAACAAAAGATCCTCCGCTTTATGGCAAACAATACCGTACCCCTTCTCTTCGTAGTGATTATCTCATTCGGGATTCCATTAAGCGGGTATTCACCGACCTATTTAGTCGGAGAAGTGGTCAGCCGAGTGAGTCGAAACTCCTTCTTGATCGTTTCACTCCTCATCCCAATCCTTGCCGGAATGGGGCTGAACTTCGGAATGACCCTCGGGGCGATGGCCGGACAGATCGGCTTGATCTTCACCACCGACTGGGGAATCGTCGGAATCCCCGGAATCGTTTTGGCGATGATCATCTCCACCCCGCTTTCGATCCTCTTGGGGTGGTGGACGGGAAAGATCCTGAACATGGCCAAAGGTCGGGAGATGGTTACCAGCTATATCATCGGCTTCTTCATGAACGGTATTTATCAGTTGGTCGTGCTCTATGGGATGGGCCCGTTGATCAAGATCATCTCACCGAACTTACTCCTTCCCCGCGGCTATGGAATCCGTAATACAGTGAACTTGATCGGAATCCGTAAAGCGTTGGATAACTTCTTGATGGTTCGAATCGGCGGCGTACCGCTTCCGATCGGAACGTTCATCGTCATCGCCTTGTTGTGTGTCTTTATCCTATGGTTTAAGAAGACGAAGCTCGGTCAGGATATGCGGGCAGTCGGTCAAGATATGGAAGTTGCCCGAGCCGCTGGAATCCGAGTCGAGCACACCCGAATCATGAGTATCATCATCTCCACGGTCTTAGCTGGGTATGGGATGGTCATCTACCTGCATAACATCGGAACGCTCAACACCTACAACAGCCACATGCAGATTGGTATGTTCAGTGTAGCAGCGTTGCTTGTCGGGGGTGCGACGGTTGCCAGTGCAAAGATCCGAAACGTCTTCTTGGGCGTTGTGCTCTTCCACTTGATGTTCATCGTCAGCCCGATGGCGGGCAAGCGCCTCATCGGTCAAGCACAGCTTGGCGAATACTTCCGAGTCTTTGTTTCCTATGGGGTTATCACCACCAGCTTGGTTCTCTATGAAGTGCGTAAAAAACGAGAACGCGGGATGGCCGGTACGGCATTGGCTCAGGACCAGGAGGTAACAACATGACCAAACAGCAACGAACGCTCCTCATCCGAGTAGCGGCTATTGTTCTTGTGATACTCTTTGCAATCTTCCTCTTTCATATTGGCCGACAACACACCGTGTTGATCGATAATAACACCGTCACCCGAGACGGCTTAGAGCTTCAAGCCTTGAAGCTTGCCGATGTTCAGATTGGAAAGAAAGGTGAGCTCATCGAGATGACCCCCCGGATTCGTGATAAAGCTCTTGTCGTCGGACAGAGGCACAAAGTCAAGATGATCTACACCGATGTAAACTGGAATGAGCACGTCTACGAGCGCTCCTTCAAGATTCCGTTGATGCAGAACATGGTACTCATCAGCCTTCCGGCGCTCTTGGAAAACCCTGATGATGTTTCCTACTGGCTGGAGAACTATGAAGGGCTGACGATCACGCCAAGTGAACTGCCGCAAAACGATGATATCATCTTTGATGAGCTGGCTGGGTTGGATTCGTTCTAAAGACCTAAGGGGTGTCGATCGACACCCCTTCTTGTTCTTCATATGCGTAGGATTGATCGATACTTTGCCGATACGTAAGAAGGTCGTCGACCTTCGGGGTGAGGGCATCTATAAGAAGTGCTTTCAGCGGCTCGGTATCTACCACACTTCTTTCCATCGCAGAATGGTAGGATTCAACGTTAATCTTGCTCCAATCCACCCATACTGCCAATCGCTTCTTGAGGATCCGGTTTAACCAAAGTCTGGTGCTTCGCCCGTTTCCATCCATAAACGGGTGAGCAACATTCATTTCAACGTATTTATCGACTATCTCATCAAGAGTCTGTTCACTCATTGCTTCAATCTTCGGCAGTGTTTGATCAAGATATTGTGGTAGGGCAAAGGTGAATCCACCTTTTGAGATTGCTACCGTTCGAATCTTTCCAGCGCCCTGATACAAACCCCCAAAAAGAAAGCGGTGGATTTGCTTCAGACCCGTTACCGTCCCTCCTTCGATAGGAATCGTGCTATCAAAGAGAGCATACGCCCGAACCTTACTTT
>CAYUHP010000002.1:0-7127 GCA_964444595.1 uncultured Sphaerochaeta sp.
CTTAGCTGCGTACTACTCAGTGAAGGACGGTAAGTATAAGTTCCTCTACAAAGCCGACGAAACCGAGACACAAGAGTTCTGCCGAATCGCCTTGGAGGCGATCCTAAACCAAATCAAAGAAGCGGTCAAAACGGGAACGTTTGGGGTCACACCGAGTGATAAAGCGTGCAGTAACTGCCCATTCCGCGCACTGTGCCGAAGGAGGTACTCAACCGGATGATTACCTTTGACCAATTTCTTAACGATGTTCCCTTTTATCCCGATGCCGATCAATTAAAGGCGATCAACGCTGATACAAACTGCGTGGTAAGTGCCGGAGCCGGTAGTGGAAAGACGATGGTCTTAAGCTATCGCTTTGTGCGCTTGGTCCTGGAGCGCAAAGCTCGCTTTGACCAAATTCTCACGCTGACCTTTACCAGAAAAGCCGCCCGCGAGATGCATCAGCGAATCCACGAATACCTCTTCAGGTGCAAGGAAGATGAGGAGATTCGTTCCCAACTCGCCTCATTCTCCAACGCCCCGATCAGCACGATCGACTCCTTCTGCGCCCAAGTCGTCAAATCCAACGCCTACGAATATGGCCTCAGCGGTGAGTTCAAAGTAGACGATGAGGAGAATCTTACCCTCGCCCGAAGAGTCGCAATTGAACTGCTTGAAGAGAACCCGCAAGATCCGGGGGCCAAGATCCTCAGCAGTATCTACTCCCCGGATGTCATCATCGAAGATGTTCTCTTGAGGCTTTCAACCCGCTATCCCTTAGGTAGTACCTTTGATGAACAGATCGTTGATGAGATCCGCCGGGCCGTAGACGAAGAATACAAAACGCTTCTTAATCACTTCGAAACCTACCTTATTCGCTATCAAGGCCTTGCCGTCGGAGGTGGGGGAAAGACCCACCAAAAGATAGCGGAGTTTACCACCACCTTCTTAGCGCTTCTCGAAACAGCGGAGGGAGAGAGCCTTTGGCGAGTGTTTACAGGAAGGTTAGGATATTTCACCAAAGTCGGAAGTAATGTCAAAGATGAAGCGCTGGTGTTGATCCGTGACTCTCAAGAGGAATATGGCGAGATTCGCAAAAAACTTGCGATTTGCTCCGCATTCTTCCTCAACGAAGATCACCTCAGGGCAGTTGTAGCCTTTGTTGCTCGTTTTCTTAAAGAACACCGAACGCGGAAACGAGCCTCTTCAGTTGTGAGCTTTTCTGATATCTCCCACCTTGCAGTGAAGACCCTCACTGATAACAAAGAACTGCGCGCGTACTACAAAGAAACATTCCGCTACATCATGATCGACGAGTTCCAAGACAACAACGAGGAGCAAAAGCAGCTCTTATATCTCCTTGCCGAACAGGAAGGGCACGAAGGCGATGGCATCCCAACGGCAGCTAACCTTGCCCCGGATAAGCTCTTCTTTGTTGGTGATGAGAAGCAATCGATCTACCGCTTCCGAGGAAGCGATGTCTCGGTTTTCAAAGCCCTCTCGGATGAACTGAAGGCAATTGGAGGGCAGAGTGTTCAACTGCCGAAGAACTACCGAAGCGAACCGGAGCTGATCACGTGGTTTAATGAGGTCTTTCCCTCGATTATGACCCACGAAGGGCAAAGCTTTGAAGCAGACTTTGAGCCCCTTGAGTTCCGTCAGGCTCAAGAAGGCATAGACCCAAAGATTACCTTGGCGATCAAGCCCTATGTGGTAAGCACTGATGATGAAGAGGAGGAGGTGGCGGAATCTTCCCTTGCTGAAGCGTACTATCTTGCCCAAAAGATCGATGAGATCCTCAAAGGCGATGAGTACCTCATCCCCTCAAGGAGTGGGGCGAGAAAACCCGAGCCGCACGATATCGCAATCCTCTTGCGCTCCACCTCCAGCCAGCTTCACTTTGAACGAGCCTTGAGGCTCTTTTCGATCCCCTACACGGTCCAAATGGCTCGTTCCCTCTTCCTTGAAGCGATTACCAATGACTTCTACGCACTCTTGCAGCTTTTACTGTATCCCTCAGATACCCTCTCCTATGCGGTGGTCCTTCGTTCGCCATTCTGCTTTATCAACGACAGCGCCCTCGCGGATCTTCTTCAAGAAGAACTGTTTACCCCCGTCGTTTCCCTTTCAGAAATTGATCGAAAGAAGCTCCTGAATCTGAAGGCGTTCTTTGAAGAACTGAAGGAGGCTGCCACCCTCCAACGTCTGGAGCGGTTGGTCTTCATGCTGTGGCATGAAAGCGGGTACGCGCACTACTACCTGCAAAACCCAAACTACCACGCCTACATCGAACACTACGAGCTCTTATACCGAGTTGCCCAAACATTCGGTGAGGAGGGCAAAACCCTTAGTGACTTCCTCGACTACCTGCGCGAGCGCCTTGGTCAAAATGAACGTCTTGAAGAGTTGGATTTGATCAAGGAGAAGGAAGAGGGTGTCCAGATCATGTCGGTGCACAAATCGAAGGGCCTTGAGTTCCCCATCGTCATCGTGGCCAATGCCGGCTCAAAAGGACGGGGCGACGATACAACGCTCTCTTCAGTTCTCGGATACACGCTTCCCAACTACCTCGATGAAACCATTGAAGTGAGTGAACGAGGAAAAAAAGAACAGGTGAAGAATATTGACGGCCTCTTTGATGAGGGAGTCTTAGCCCAACAAGAGTACGCCGAGTTGAAACGACTGCTCTACGTAGCTGTTACGCGAGCTGAGACCCACCTGATCATCAGTGGCTCCTTCAACCGACAGAATCGTTCGATCGACGGAACTCGCTCGACGTTCCTTCTTCTTCTCGCGCAAGCACTGGGAATCGATCCGGATGTCCCAAGCCTGGAGCATGATAAGATCAGCTTTGATATCATCGAGGATGTCCCTGCAACGGAGTTCTATCGAACTGCCGCCGCTAAGGTCTCCATCGAAGAGCGAAGGTCTTGGTATGAAACCGTTGAAGGACCTTACAAAGGGCAAACGCTTCGCTACGCAGTAACTGCTTTAGCCCCCGAAACCGAATTTTCTTTCACCAAGGCCCTTCCTGAGATCACGAGTGATTCATTCTTGATCGAAAAAGAGTATGGTGCTCATTTTGGGACCTTTGTTCACCGTCTCATCGAAGCACACCTTGCCAAAGAAGACCTTTCCGACCCGCTCTTCTTCATGGAGGAGGCCTTTAAGGCTCAGCTCACAAAGAGTGAGAAAGAATCAGTTCTTTCTGATGCACTCTTACTCAGCGACCATTTTATCCAAAGTCAGCTGTGCAAAACTGAGGTACTCAACCATCCCTTTAAAACCGAGATGAGTTTCTTTAGTCGCGAGGAGCATGAAGGACGAACCGTTGTTGTCGAAGGGGCAATCGATTTATTGGTTGATCATGGTGATGAAATCGTAGTCATCGACTTTAAAAGCGATCGCTTTGTCGATGAAGAGGCTCACCGCTTCCAAATCGAAACCTACATCAGAGCAGCCCAACGGCTCTATAAGAAGAAAACCCGCGGCCTGATCGTGTACCTTCGGGATGTAGAACAAAGTATCCACTACGAAAGTACCTAGTCTTAAAGTCAATATATATATCTTTAAGAATTGATTAAACCGCCACTTCGGCAATAATTCGTATTTTTGCCGAAGTGGCGGTTTTTGTTCAACAACATTTTCCAATCTTTAATGCGAAACGCTACCTTCCTCCGCTTAAGAGGAAAGGAGTAGCACATGATTACATCTGAGAGTTTTAGTTTCGAGCACCTGCATATGATTAGGCAGCAATACGAAGTTGATGGAAATGTCTTGGAACGGAATGTGTTTGCCTTGGCCCTGTTGCAAGCACTCGTATTGGTAGAGATGCCGTTTGTGTTTAAGGGAGGAACAAGTTTGTTGCTCCTCCTGAAGAATCCTCGAAGACTTTCAACGGATATCGATCTGATTGTTGAACCCGGTACCGATGTGGAGATGTACCTACATAAGGCGGCTAAGATATTTCCATTCAAAACAATGGAGCAGCACCATCGAAGTGGTAAGAACAGAATTCAAAAGTCTCACTACAAATTCACGTACGATTCACAGGCCCATCGGGGAACTTTTTATGTGTTGCTCGATATCCTCTTTGAATCAAATCCATACCCCAGCATTGTGAGTCGGCCAATCAATCATCCATTCCTTCTGTTAACTCTATTTTGGGTGATAAGCTTGCTGCATTTGCACCGCACACAACCGGCATCTTGTTGAGTGAAGGAAAACCGATGGATATAGCAAAGCAGTTCTTTGATGTCGCCACCCTCATTGATGAGCATGATTCTTTGGAAGAAGTAATAATCTCCTACGAGTCTCATGTAGCAAGTCAACTTGCATACCGCGGACTCAATGTAACAAAGGAGGAAGTACTTTCTGATACGCTTAATGCTGCAGTGAGCATCGCAAGTAGGGGATTGTATGATTTTGAGGAGTATAGCGCTTACTTAAAAGGGATTCGAGGATTAGGAAATCACGTATACAAAGGTACGTGTAGCGGTGAATCAGCTGTATTGCTAGCAAGTAGAGTTATGTATTTTGCCACATGCATTCTTACAAAAACATCATTTGACCATACTGTGAATCCACCAGAATTTATATCAAGAAACATAGGAAATTCTTTATATTCTAAGTTGTCCTCGTTACGCAATGGTTCCCCCTTAGGATTCGCATATACAGTAAAGGCAATTGAGTTGTTAGAAAAGATTAAAAGGGAGAATTAACCGTATCGGCAAAGACATGGATGATTGCCGATACGGCTAATGACAAGCATACAATTTTAGCATACGCTTACAGACAGCTATTCGGGAGGGCAGTAATTTCAACAAAGAAATACTTGTTAAAAATCTAAGCGATGGGATTTATTCTCGGTCAGATATTCTTAGTGTTGCCCAGCAGCTTCAGCCTCAGTTTAAAGAGACTCAATTTAGGGGATTTCTTGATTCTCTGATAACCTCAAAGCTTCTTGTTCGCGTTGGGCGCAATCAATATATGAAAGCGAGTGATCATCCACAGAAAGAGATCTACCTAGGCGACTACTCTGAGACGGCGTTCGCCGTTGAAGCATTCATGGAGAAAAGATTCCCGCTTTTAACATTCCAAATATGGGATTTCAACTGGCTGAATGAGTTTATCAACCATCTAATCGGGAAAAACATCATTTTCTTGGATGTTGAGAAGGATGGGTATTTGGCTGCTTTTTGGAAGTTATCCTACCTCTACCCTGGACGAGTACTCGTTCTTCCAGATAGTGACATCCTTGATTACTATGGTTCTCGAGACGGAATCGTTGTTAACAGACTTGTATCGGAAGCCCCTAAATCAAAGGGCAATCCAAATCAGGCTCCGCTGGAAAGACTCATTGTCGATCTTTTGGCTGACGACATATTTCCTCTCTCACGAGGAGATTTCCCATTTGCCTTTGAAGAGATGTTCTCCAAGTACTACATCAACCAAGTGGCGATGATGCGGTACGCCCGAAGAAGAAACGTTCATGAGAAGGTCTATCGCTTTCTTAAAGAGGAAACGCAGGTCGAATTGACCGTTTAGCCATATCGGCAATAATCATTTTTTGCCGATATGTCTAATGACAAACTGATTCGCCTTGAGTACTGTTAGTGTGTGTCGCCGTTTTGGAGGGTAGTTACTTCAATAAAGAATTAGTAGTCAAGAACCTAAACGATGGGATTTATTCTCGGTCAGATATTCTTAGTGTTGCCCAGCAGCTTCAGCCTCAGTTTAAAGAGACTCAATTTAGGGGATTTCTTGATTCTCTGATAACCTCAAAACTTCTGGTTCGCGTTGGGCGTAATCAATATAAGAAGGCGAGTGATTATCCACAAAAAGAGATCTACCAAGGCGACTACTCTGAGACGGCGTTTGCCGTTGAAGCATTCATGGAGAAAAGATTCCCGCTTTTAACGTTCCAAATATGGGATTTCAACTGGCTGAATGAGTTCATCAACCACCTAATCGGGAAAAACATCATTTTCTTGGATGTTGAAAAAGATGGGTATATGTTTGCATTCAGAGAACTGGCTTATCTCTACCCAGGACGAGTGCTCGTTCTCCCTGATAGCAATACTCTTTACTACTATGGCTCTCGAGACGGAATCGTCGTTAACAGACTTGTATCGGAAGCCCCCAAATCAAAGGGCAATCCAAATAAGGCTCCGCTGGAAAGACTCATTGTCGATCTTTTGGCTGACGACATATTTCCTCTCTCACGAGGAGATTTCCCATTTGCCTTTGAAGAGATGTTCTCCAAGTACTACATCAACCAAGTGGCGATGATGCGGTACGCCCGAAGAAGAAACGTTCATGAGAAGGTCTATCGCTTTCTTAAAGAGGAAACTCAGGTCGAATTGACCGTTTAGCCATATCGGCAAAAATATGAATTATTGCCGATATGGCTAAATCAATACAAAGGAGAATAAATCACTTCAACAAAGAGCTGATAATAAGCAAATTAGATGACTCAGTAGTAACTCGTTCTGAAATACTTCAGATTGCCCAGCGAGTCGATTCGACATTCAAACCGACTCAACTTAAGCATCTACTTGGAGTATTGGCTGACTCTAATGCTCTGGTTCGAATAGGACGTGATCAATACAAAAAGGTACATCTTGAAAAGCCAAAAGCCTTTTATGAAGGTTGGTACTCAGAGAGAGCCATTCAAGTTATTGAATGGATGAAAGAAAAGTTTCCTCTTCTTGAGTTTCAAGTGTGGGACATGAATTGGCTGAACGAGTTTATTAACCTTCTTATCGCAAGAAGTACTGTCTTTCTTGAAGTAGAGCGAGTGGGGTATGATGCTATCTTCTATGATTTAGAGTTGAAGTTTCCTGGTGAAGTTCTCTTAAAGCCCAATACTGATCAGTATTACCTCTACGGAACAAAGGATGGAATCGTCATTAACCCTCTCATCTCCGAGCCTCCAAAGACAGCAGCAGACCCCTATCAAGCGCCGCTGGAGAGGATTATTGTGGATCTGTTTGCAAGTAAGTTCATGCTACCGGTATCAGAGGGGGATCTTCCATTTGCCTTTGAAGAGATGTTCTCCAAGTACTACATCAACCAAGTAGCGATGAGGCGCTACGCCCGAAGAAGAAACGTTCATGAGAAGGTCTATCGCTTTCTTAAAGAGGAAA
>CAYUHP010000002.1:7227-58546 GCA_964444595.1 uncultured Sphaerochaeta sp.
TACGCCCGAAGAAGAAACGTTCATGAGAAGGTCTATCGCTTTCTTAAAGAGGAAACTCAGGTCGAATTGACCGTTTAGCCACTTCGGCAAAAATATGTATTATTGCCGATATGGCGGTTTAGGCAAAAGAAGGGAGGCTGGTAATCCAGCCTCCACAGTGGTGTTGGTTTGCGTTTTAGTATTTGCCGTATAACGGTCCAAATGTTGAACAAGCTCGGAAGTCGGCCCCTTCCTTGTCCATGCCAAGCATCGACCAGGCACTGGGACGGAAGATATCGTCACCGGCGACGTTGTGCATGTTTACCGGGATTCGAAGCATCGAAGCGAGCGTGATCAAATCAGCTCCAACGTGTCCGTAAGCGATTGCCCCGTGGTTGGCACCCCAGTTAGCCATGACGGAGTAGACATCCTTGAAGGGACCATCGTGCTCAACGAGGCGGGGAACAAACCAAGTCGTTGGCCAGGTTTGGTCAGTTCGCTTGTTGATCGTATCGAATACCTCTTCAGGAACATCGGCAGTCCATCCTTCAGCGATCTGAAGTACTGGACCGACGCCTTTGACCATGTTGAGTCGCAGCATCGTTACCGGCATTCCGCCTTCACTTAAGAACGTGGAGGAGAAACCGCCACCGCGGAAGTAACCGAAGTTTGCGACACTGAAGCGGGTGTTATCCAACGTCTTTTGGACGTCTTCAGCGGTAATCTCCCAGTGAGGTTTCATCGCAGCTTCGCCCTTATCATCGGTCATCTGACCGGCGGCGTCGAGCGTTGTTGCTCCACTGTTGATCAAGTGGATGAAACCATCCTTTGCCAATCCGGTGGGTTTCCACCCGGTTACTCGTTCGACACTATCTGGGCTCCAGTATGTTCGCACATCACTGAAGATAACGGCTCGGTTGGTCAACAGCTTTGCAAAGAGCATGCTGATGCCGTTGAGGTGGTCGTTCTCCGTTGCCATGATGAACGGCTCGCGGATGCCGTTCCAGTCAAAGCTGGTGGTGAGCATCGTTTCCATGAAGTCGCCGTTCGGCCAGTGGTCAGTCCATTGGCGTTGGCCCTGGAAGCCGGCGGCAATGGCGTTTCGGCCGTAAGACTCTTCTTTGAACCCAAGCTCATCGAGGCGGGGGTTTCCGATCATCAGATCGCGACCGATCATTACCATCTTGATGACGTACTCCCAGTCCTTATCCAACTCCTCTTGGCTCTTACGAGCTGCGGGGTCGTTTACGGTGTCCTCAGCTTGATTGATGTTTTTCTGAACCCAATCGAGTGCTTTCTTAAACTCAACGGGATCGTAGATCTCTTCACTGACTCGACGCTCGATCTCGCTCATATCAACAACTTCGGTTCGCATGCCGAGGTAGGCTTGGAGGAAATCTTGGTCGACCAATGAGCCGGCGATTCCCATCGACATCCCCCCGATCGAGAGGTAACTCTTGCCCCTCATCTCGGCAACCGCCAACCCCGCTTTGGCAAAGCGCAGGATCTTCTCTTGCACATCGAGCGGAATGGAGGTATCGGTTGAGTCTTGGACATCCCGACCGTAGATACCGAAAGCGGGAAGACCTTTCTGAGTATGAGCCGCAAGTACTGCTGCCAAATAGACCGCACCCGGGCGCTCCGTTCCATTAAAGCCCCAAACGGCTTTTACCGTCATAGGATCGGCATCAAATGTTTCGGTCCCATAGCACCAGCAGGGAGTTACGGTCAGCGTAACGGCCACGCCTTCCTTTTGGAACTTCTCGGCGCAATCGGCACTTTGGCGAACACCACCGATCGTGGAGTCGGCGATGACGCACTCTACCGGTTCACCGGTGGTGTGCCTAAGGTTCTCACTGATGAGCTTCGCGGCAGCCTTGGCCATGTTCATCGTTTGCTCTTCCAGCGACTCACGAACGCCTCGTTGGCGCCCATCAATTGCCGGACGGATTCCAATCTTCGGAAGTGCTGAAGCATAGCGCTTCTCTGGTCCTACATGTTTGATATCAAGAATGTTTGCCATCTCGTTCTCCTTGGTGTATGATGGTTTTGTAATCGTTTACATGCTTTCAGTATTACACACCATTGAAGCGATTGCAACGGAAATATCCCGCATAAAGGAGCAGCATATGCTGAAAACAATTCCTTCGATTTTGAGTCCTGAGTTATTAAAAGTTCTTATGGAGATGGGCCACGGTGATGAGCTTGTGATCGGGGACGGAAACTTTCCCGCCGCAGCAATGAATGATCGAGTGATCCGCTTGGATGGTCACGGTGGAGAAGCAGTCCTAAAAGCCATCCTGCAACTCTTTCCCTTGGACACCTACGCTGCTAATGCCTTCTTGATGGAAAAGGTCCCCGGTGATCAAGCAGAGACACCCATTTGGACCTCGTATGAGAAGATCGCTCAAGAAGGGGATCCCGGCTTTAAAGGCTTTTCCTTTGTCGAACGCTTCGCCTTCTACGAACAATCAAAGAGGGCGTACGCGATCGTGGCAACCAGCGAGAGTTCGTTGTACGCCAACATCATCCTTAAAAAAGGCGTTGTGCTTTAAGGAAAACGATACCAGATCGAGCGGTTCTTTCGATAGGCAAGGGGGGTAATCCCCATCACCTTGCGAAACTGTCGACTGAAGTAGTTGGAATCTTCAAATCCCGTTGCTTCACTGATCTCACTGATCGCCAAATCGCTTGAGCGCAGCAGCCTGCAAGCATGCTTAATCCTCCGTTGAATGTGGAATTCAATGGGGGAGAGACCAGTTGCGTTCTTAAAGTGGCGATTTAAGGTGGACGCTGACATATTGGTCAGCTGCATCAGTTCGCCGGTTGAAACGGGCCGATCGGGGTGAGCTTCCAAGAAGCTGAGGGCATCGGCGATCCGCATGACCGTTTGATTGTCTTTACGCGGTTGCTCGGCGTAGATCCGAAAGAGCATCACCAGCAGTTGAGCAAGGATCGCAAACGCTCCAGTTTTAGCCCCGATCTCCCCCTCGGTGGAATCGGACTCAATGAGCATGTGTTCCAAAAGAGGAAGGACCCGAGCTTGTTGGGCGGGGGTAAGCTGCATCAACGTGGAAAGCGATCCATCATGTCGGTAGGAGGGCTCGACTCGGAGGAGAGCTTGATAACCGCTCATGTTTCTCAGGTCGTAGAACGATTCTTCAAAGATCGCGATATCAAAGAGGATGTTGAAGAGCCGTAAATTATGGATATCACGGTACCCGTGTTTAAAGCCGGGAGGAATGACGAAGACGTTGCCACTCGACAGACCAAAGGAGCCGGCACTGTCAAAGTGGGTTCCCGTTCCTGAGACGATTACGATGAGCTCCCAAAAGTCATGACTGTGCAGGGGATAGGGGATCTCGGGATCCCGCTCAAGTACCTTAATCGGGAAGGAGGGATCGTAAAAATAGTCGGAAGATCGAAGAATAATGCCCATATTGACAAAATAGTGCTAAAATATGGTCGTTCTGTCAAGACAAATTCACAAAATAGGGGTTACAGTTATAGTCAGGAGGAGTTTATGGAAACCACTTCATATCAGAATGCAAAAGAACAATATCGCCAAATCGGCGTGGATACCGATGCGGTAATCGAGCGCCTGAGTGCGATTCCGATTTCAATTCATTGTTGGCAGGGCGATGATGTTGGTGGGTTTGAATCTCCCGATTCCGAGCTTAGCGGCGGTGGAATTCAAGTAACCGGCTCCTATCCCGGCAAAGCCCAAACAGTCGCTCAACTCCGAGCCGACCTTGAAGAGGTCCTTTCGATGGTTCCCGGCCCTCACCGCCTCAGCCTCCACGCCAGCTATGGCGAATTTGGTTCTGAGTTTGTTGATCGCAATGAGATTGAGGTTAAGCACTTTCAAGGGTGGGTCGATTGGGCGAAGGTAAACGACGTTAAGCTAGATTTCAACGGCACCTTCTTCAGTCACCCAAAAGCCAACGACGGTTACACCCTTGCAAGCAAGGATGAAGAGATTCGGCAGTTTTGGATTGAACACGCCAAACGATGTCGGGAGATCGCGGCATGGATTGGCAAACAACAAGGATCGCCGTGTATTTTAAATACTTGGATCCCTGACGGATCAAAGAACTACTCCTTCGATAAGATGGGGTATCGAGAGATCCTTAAAGCAAGTCTTGATGAGATCTTCGCCATTGAGTATTCACCGGAACATATGCGTGATGCCCTGGAGACCAAGTTGTTTGGAATTGGCAGTGAAGCGTTTGTCGTCGGCTCGCATGAGTTCTACATGAACTACGCCGCCCGGAACAACAAGATGCTCTGTCTTGATATGGGCCACTTCCACACTGAAGAGGATCTCTCTGATAAACTCAGTTCGATTCTTCTCTTCGATGATGAAGTTCTTTTACACGTCTCCAGGCCAATGCACTGGGACAGTGACCACGTCGTTCTGTTCGATGACAAGACCCGAAGGGTTGCTCAGGAACTGGTGCGCAGCGGAAAGCTGGAAGCGAGCCACATCGGCCTTGATTTCTTCGACGCTTCGATCAACCGAGTCGGTGCATGGGTTACCGGAACTCGTTCGATGCGTAAAGCATTGTTGTTTGCTCTATTAGAACCGATCGAGCAGTTGATCGAGTATGAAGAGATCGGTAACGGCTATGCGGCGATGGCCTTAAGTGAACAGCTTTCGGTACTGCCGTTTGGTGAAGTGTGGGCAGAGTTCCTTCGGCGCAATAATGCACCGCTTGAAGGTGAGTTAATTGCTCGAGTCGCTGACTATGAGAAGGTAATCCTTCAGGAGCGAGTATGAGTTTAGAAGCTCTGATCAAAGCTTCCCAACGATATGGGCGCGACCCGCATCTTGTTCTCCTTGGGGGAGGGAACACCTCCTACAAGGAGGGGAACATCCTCTATGTGAAAGCAAGCGGTCATGCCCTTGGGACGATCGATGCCAGTGGCTTTGTTCGAATGGATCGCTCCAAGCTTGATGCGTTGTGGAAGGAAGAGTTTTCATCTGATGACAAAGTACGCGAAGAACAGGTCCTTCAGCTGATGATGGCCGCGCGTCTCGATGGCGAGCACGCCCGCCCATCAGTGGAAGCACTTTTGCATGCGCTGCTACCATTTGAATATGTCGTACACCTGCACCCCGCCCTCGTCAACGGTTTGACGTGTGCCCAAGAGGGCGAGACATACACGAAGAAGCTCTTTCCCCAAGCACTGTGGATCGAGTTGGTAAAACCCGGGTTCATCCTTGCCGATCGGATTCGGTTGGCGATCGAGCCGTTGGAGGTTGCCCCCAACCTGATCGTTCTTCAGAACCATGGGATCTTTGTCGGTGGGGCAAGCCTGGAGGAGATTGAAGCTCTCTACCAGGAGGTCCTCACCACCCTGAAGGCAAATCTGAAGCGCGAAGTGGATGAAACTCCCGTCTCTATCGATTCGGCAGTCTTTGATTCGGTTAACCTAGAGTTGAAGGGTCTGTTTGAGGGGGAGGTTGCGTACTTCCATACAAAAGATACGCAAACCTACCTCCAAAGCAAGGAGAGCTTTTACCCGATCTCCTCTTCGTTCACCCCTGATCACATCGTCTACGCCGGCTTCAAACCATTGTTTGTATCCACCGGTGAGTCGATTAGCGAGCAGTTCACCGCGTTTGAAAAGGAGTATGGGCAGAAACCAAAAGTTGTGTGCGTCCAAGATGTTGGAGTATTCGCCAACGGCGAAAAACCTCTTGCCCTCTTTATCGATACGGTTCGAGTCAGCGTCTACAGCGAAAGCTTCGGCGGCCCGCTCTTTATGACCGATGAGTTGATTGAGTTCATTCGAACATGGGAAGTGGAGCAGTATCGCTCGACGATAGCAAAGTAAGTTAGCCTGAAGATCAGGAGAACAAGATAGATCTGCGTTGCAGAAAAAAAGGAGAAATAAGATGAAGAAGACATTGTTGGTAATGCTTATCATCGGCTTGGCCATCGGTACCGTCTTTGCGGCCGGAACCAAGGAAGAAGCGAAAGCTCAAAAGGAAATTGTTATTCTTGTAAAGAACATGGGTAACGGATTTTTTGACGCTGTGTTCCGAGGAAGTGAGGAAGCCGCAGCTGAACTGGATGGGATTAAAACCGTGTACATGGGCCCCAGCCAACCGACCGCCGAAGGACAGATTGAGATCATCGAATCGTTGATCGCCCGCCGTGTTGACGGAATCGCGATCAGCGCAAACGACGCCGATGCTCTGATTCCTGTTGCCAAAAAAGCGATGGCCGCCGGAATCAAAGTAATCAGCTTTGACAGCGGAATTAACGTTGGTGGTCGAATCGTTGACCTTCTTCCCTCAAACGCCGAGTTGATCGGTCGCCAGCAGATTCAACTTGCTGCTGAACTGGCCAACTATGCCGGAGACGTTGCAGTTCTTTCCGCCAGTGCTCAGGCAACGAACCAGAACCTCTGGATCGACTGGATGAGAGAAGAGATCAAGGAAGCTGAGTATTCAAAGATGAAGCTCGTTGAAGTTGTCTATGGTGATGACCTTCCCGATAAGAGCTACCGCGAAGCTGTTGCACTGATGAAGAAGTACCCGAACCTCAAGGCGATCATTTGCCCGACCACCGTTGGACTCTTGGCCACCGCCCAGGCTGTGAAGGATGAAGGAAAGACCGGTGTTGTTGAAGTTACCGGCCTTGGACTTCCCTCTGAAATGAAGGGATACATCCTCGATGGTACCTGCCGCCAAATGGCTCTGTGGAATCCGATCGACCTTGGATACACCTCTACCTATATTCTTAATGCCCTCATCGATGGCTCCAAGAAGGGTGATGTTGGTGATGTAATTCCTGCCGGTCGAATGGGAACGGTTAAAGTTGAAAATGATGGTCTCATTTACATGAGTACACCGTACGTCTTTAACAAGGACAACATTGAGCAGTTCGCTGCTATCTTCTAAGTTGGACCCTGATTGGGCTCCTCACTGAGTGTCGAGCCCAATCATTACTACGTGTTTGTTGGCCTGAGGAGGAACGAGTGAATCAGCCATTGATTCAGGTCCAAAACCTGACAAAAGTATTTCCCGGAATTAGGGCGTTGGATGATGTCCAACTCACGATTCGTAGTGGGGAAGTTCATGCGTTAATCGGAGAGAACGGAGCGGGTAAATCTACCCTCGTAAAAGTTCTTACCGGGGTGTATCATCCCACCAGTGGAAAAACAATCCTTGAAGGTGAAGAAATTTCTTTCAGAAATGCAATTGATGCCCAAGAGGCGGGAATCGTTGCAATCCACCAAGAAGCTTCGATGTTTCCCGAACTCAGTGTGATGGAAAATATCTACATGGGCCACCATGTGCGCCATCCCAAAACTCGAACCCTCGATTGGAAGGTGATGCGCAAAGAGACGCAAGCGCTCCTTGCCCGAATGCAGCTTTCGATCAATCCCGATACCTTAGTTAAAAACCTCAGTGTTGCCCAACGGCACATGGTTGAGATCGCCAAAGCGCTGAGTCTTGATGCCAAACTGGTCATCATGGATGAGCCGACCTCCGCTCTTACCGACCGGGAGGTTGAAGACCTCTATCGAATTGTTCGCCAGCTTAAAGCTGAGGGCAAAGCGATTTTGTTTATCTCCCATAAGTTTCGGGAGATCTTTACAATTTGTGATTACTACACCGTCCTTCGAGATGGACAATATATTGGTGAAGGTACCATTAACGACTCCAGTGAAGATGAGATTATTCAGATGATGATCGGTCGCTCGATCGATCAGCTCTATCCAGACCACACCCCCTCTTGGGGTGAAGAGATCCTCCGAGTCGACTCCTTGAGCCAACTCGGTGCGTTTCGGAATGTTTCCTTTACCCTCCGTGAAGGAGAAATCCTCGGTCTCTTCGGCTTAATCGGAGCGGGCCGCAGTGAAGTGGTTCGGACGATCTTTGGAATTGATAAAGCCTCCGGCGGAACGATTACCTTTAGAGGCGAGACCTTTGCCCCAAAAAGTCCCATTGATGCGATGAAGCGAGGGATCGCCCTCGTGCCCGAAGATCGCCAGCGCCAAGGCCTCATATTGAAGATGAGTTTAACCCACAACATCTCATTGCCGGTTCTGGAGACTCTTTCTTGGAAGCGTTCAATCACCAAGAAGAAAGATGAAGCAACATATGTGCTTGAGCACGGACAGAAGATGGAGATTCGAGCTGCCGGCTACCATGTTGATGCTGAAACACTCAGTGGAGGAAACCAGCAAAAAGTTGTTCTGGCAAAGTGGATTGGAACAACTCCCAAGATTCTCATCCTCGATGAGCCCACCAAGGGGATTGATGTCGCTACAAAGGCGGCGGTCCACGAGTTTATATGTGAGATGGCAAGCCGGGGGGTAGCGATCATTTTGATCTCAAGCGAACTGCCGGAAGTGTTGGGAATCAGCGATCGAATCCTCGTAATGCATGAGGGTAAACAGACCGCAATTCTCGATCGCAAAGATGCAAATGCCGAATCGGTGATGCGCTGGGCGATCTCAACAGAGGAGATGGCCTATGCCTAACAAGATTGTCAAGAAGATTTTTGCTCGCCGTGAAACTACGTTAGTTATCCTGTTGGCAGTACTCTTAGTTCCGATTACCATTCGCTCCCCTCAATTCGTCTCGGCAAGGAACATCTCAACGATCCTCAATGACATGGCGATCTTAGCGATTGTTGCAATCGGTGAGTTCTTCGTCATCCTTTCCAACGGAATCGATTTGTCCGTCGGATCGATCATCGCCTTTACCGGAATGGCGTGCGGGATGATCAATGAAGCAAACCCCGTCGTCGGGGCGGTTCCGCTTTTGTTCGTCGGAATGGGAATCGGCCTTGTCATGGGCCTGTTCAATGGAGTGCTCGTTGCCTACGGTAAGATTCCCCCGATCATCACTACGCTGGGGACGGTAAACATCTACCGCGGTCTTACGTTCTTACTCAGCGGAAACCAATGGGTTACTGCCCACGAGCTTTCTCCTTCCTATATCGCATTCCCGAGACATTCCTTTTTAGGGGTCTCGCTCCTGCTTTGGATCGCGTTCATCGTAATTTCAGTTTTTTATTACTTCAGCCGCTTTACCCGAACAGGCAGAGAGATCTACGCGATCGGCGGTAACCCTACCGCAGCGAAGTTTGTCGGAGTCAGTGAGAGTAAGATCAGGATGGTTGCTTTTGCGATCAGCGGAACACTCTGTGGTTTGGCTGGGGCTCTTTGGACCGCCCGCTACGCTTCGGCGGTCAATGAGATGGCTACCGGTTTTGAGATGCAGGCGGTCGCAGCGTGTGTCCTCGGTGGGGTAAACTTTGCCGGTGGAGCGGGAGCAATAACCGGCGTGGTGTTAGGCACCCTCTTCTTGGGTGTAATCACCAATGCACTACCGGTTATCTATCTTTCGGTATTCTGGCAAACCTTTGTTCAAGGATGTATTATTCTTATCGCGCTCACCTTAAATACCCTCAGTGATCGCAGAAAACATACGAAGCTGTTGGCGCAGAGGAGGGCATCATAATGGGCGAGAAACGTGACTTGGTGGCAAAGACCAGGCTTATTGACGAGAGCTCCTTAAAAGAGCGAATGATCACCTTCTTTACGATGTGGGAGGTCCTTCTTTCGATCATCTTCATCTTCGTAATTATTTTTTTCTCAACCCAAACTCGGTACTTCCTTGATTGGTTCAACTTAATGAACGCCACGTTCCAGTTCAGTGAGAAAGCGATTATGGCGCTGCCGATGATCTTCATCATCATGTGCGGGGACATCGACATCTCTATTGCGTCAATCATCGCTCTGTGTGCGTATGCGGTGGGTAATGCTGCCTCCGGCGGGGCTTCGATTCCAACCTTGATTCTCATCGCTTTAGCGGTAGGAACGCTGGCGGGGTTCTTCAACGGTTTTATGGTAACGTTCCTGGAGATGCCGGCGATCGCCGTAACGTTGGCAACCCAGTCGATCTTCCGCGGGATCTCCATTGGGCTCCTCGGTGACCAAGCCCGGACAAAGTTTCCCAAAAACTTTGGGTTCTTTGGTCAGGAGTTCATCAAGGGCACCACGATTCCCTTTGAGTTCGTTCTCTATTTGGTGTTGATGCTGATCTTCGCGTTTGTTCTTCATAAGACCACCTATGGGCGGAGACTGTACGCGATTGGAAACAGTGCCGAAGCCGCTCGGTTCAGCGGAATCAACGTGAAGCGGATGCGAATTATTAACTTTACGATCACCGGCTTTATCAGCGGTCTTACTGCGATTCTCTTGGCTTCTCGAATCCTCTCGGTCCGATCAAACATCGCAACGGGGTGGGATTTGGAGATCATCACCTTAGTGGTTCTCGGTGGAGTTTCTATTACCGGTGGTAGGGGAACGGTATGGGGAGTGTTCCTCGGTTCACTTTTGGTCGGTTACTTGAAGTTTGGCATGGGCTTAATGAAGATGAGTGGAACGTTGATGACGATCGTTATCGGCACCCTCTTAATCGTTGCGGTCCTCTTACCAAGGCTCCTCGACATCTACAAGGCTAACCGGAAACTTCGGCAACAGCACGGTCATCGATAGGGGGAAGGTATGCGTGAAGCGTTTGTGATGCAACTGAAGAAAGGATATGAAGAAGAATACGAGAGGCGGCACAATGAGATTTGGCCTGAATTGGTAACCCTACTCAAAGGGAGTGGAGTGAGCGAGTACTCGATCTTCTTGGAGAAAGAAACTGGCAAGCTCTTTGCTTTCCAACACACCAGCGGTCATGGTTCCCAAGACCTTGGTCAAAACCCAGTCGTGCAGAAGTGGTGGGAGTACATGGCAGACATCATGGAAACCAACGCCGACAACAGTCCCGTTTCAATCCCCCTTCGCGAGGTCTTCTACCTGCCGTAGGACTTGTTAAGATCAATACATAGAGAGCTGCCTATCTTAAGCGCATATCAAAGTGGCCGCGTAAATGACCATGCAAGTGCTTGGGGATTACCAGGGCATTAAAAAGAGCTTGGCTTAAACGAGAGTAAGTTGGTTACTGAACTTCTTTCTTAGACTAAAAATTCTTCAGGTATACTCTTGCATATTTATTTGATGTGATATAGAATCGAAAGCGTTCCGAAAGTGAAAAGAAACAAGGAGCGATAGTGTGTTTGGCTTGAGTCCGAGGGAAGAAGAGATTCTCACGTTACTCAGAAGTGGTAAAGAATACCCAGTGACCCGCCTCGCTGAAGAGTTGGGGGTCTCTGCCGTTACAATTCGTTCTGACTTAAGGAGTTTGGATACAAAAGGACTTATCGTCCGAACTCACGGAAAAGCTGTTGTTGCCTCCACTCCTCAGGTGGGAATGCGTGATGACTCCCACACTCGAATTAAGGAATCAATTGCGAAAGCAGCGGCGAAGCTGGTCAAAGACGGTGATTCGATCATGATTACCAACGGTTCGACGTGTTCTTTGATCCCCCGTTACCTCTTTGGGAAGCAATCGATCAAGGTTGTTACCAACTCCACCTTGCTCTTACCCTATGGTCGAGCAAACAACCATTTGAATATTACCCTCGTGGGCGGGGAGTACCGCCCGCAAGCGGAAGCGCTCGTTGGCCCTGCCGCAATCTCACATATAGAAAGTTATCATGTCCACACAACATTCTTTGGAACTGATGGGCTCACCCTCGCTCATGGTCTTACCACGAGCTTGGTCGAGAACGCCCAGGTGGTTCAACGAATGTGTGGCCAAGCTACCAGACGAGTCTTGTGCGTCGACTCCTCAAAAGTTGGCAACCGGGGCTTTGTTCGAATCATGCCCGTCAGTGACGTCGATACGATCGTAACTGACAGTGAATTTCCCCAGGACTTAGTAGCCGAGCTTGAAGCGCTCGGTGTGGAAGTCCTGATCGTACAATAGGAGCAAACGGATGGCAGAACAGGTATTGATGCCCAAACAAGGGAACACCGTCGAATCGATCATTATCGTAGAGTGGAACGTCAATGTTGGTGACAAAGTTGCTGTGGGAGATATCCTTCTCTCAGCAGAAACTGATAAGTCAACGATCGATGTTGAGTCCACAGCCGAGGGTGTGGTCCTTGCCCGCCTTTGGGAGGAGGGAGATGACGTTCCGGTGATGGAACCCATTCTCGTAGTCGGCGAAGAGGGTGAGTCCTTTGAAGTTGAAACAAAAAGCGCTCCGGTTGAAGAGCCGGTAGCGGTTAAAGAAGAGCCTCAAGTCGTGGTAAGTACACCGACTGTAGAACCTCAGGTGAGCACCTTTGGCGGTTCAAGCCCCCGGGCCCGAATGCTCAGTGAAGAGTTGGGTATTCCCCTCAGTGCCGCCACACCAAGCGGACCGAAGGGCCGAATCGTTGAAAAAGATATCCAAGCTCTGGCCGGCGCTCCGCTTTCTCCCGCTGCAAAAGCTCAAGCGTTGAGTGGTGGCATTGCACCACCTTCAGCCGGCAGTGGAATGGGCGGACGAGTTCTTGCCCGAGACCTGGGTAAGCCTGCTTCGACTGTTGCCGTTGATCTTAACGCGCATACTGATCTTCCCGTTCGTGGAATACGGAAAGTGATCGCACGGCGCATGGTCGAGTCCTTGCAGACAACCAGTCAGCTGAGTCTTCACGCCTGGGCAGATGCTCGAGCCTTAAAAACCCTCCGTGCTGCGTTTAAAGCAGATGAGGCAACCAGCGGTATCACCATCGGTGATTTGGTTAACTTTGCCGTTATTAAAACCCTTGCCGAGTTCCCCGCCTTCAACGCCCACTACCTTGGCGAAACAATTCGCCACTTTGAGCACGTCCACCTCGGAGTAGCCACCGACACCGACAAAGGCTTGATGGTACCAGTCATTCATGGCTCGGACCTGATGAGCCTTCTTGAGCTCAGCGCTCAAACCAAAGTGATGGCAAACCGAGCCCGCGAAGGCGTGGCTCAGCCGGATGAGTTGGCCGGATCTACCTTTACCGTATCAAACGTTGGAGCTTTCGGCATCGAAGCATTTACTCCGGTGTTAAATATCCCCGAGGTTGCGATCCTCGGTGTTGGAACGATCGTCTTAAAGCCGATCGCAACCAAGAGCGGAGTTGAGTTTATCGAACACATCGGACTCTCGTTGACGATGGATCACCAAGCGGTTGACGGAGCAGACGCCGCTCGCTTCATGCGGGCGTTGATCGATCAAATCGCAACGCTTGATCATCTCCTCATAAGGATGGGCAGCAATGGCTAAGTATGACCTGATTGTTATCGGAAGCGGCCCGGGCGGATATGTCGCCGCCCAGCGCGCCGGAAGTTTGGGAAAGAGCGTTCTTCTCATTGAGAAAGAGTACTACGGCGGAGTATGCACCAATAAGGGGTGCATCCCAACCAAAAGCTTACTCAACAGTGCAAAGACGTATGACCATGCAAAGAATGGATCGTTCATCGGAGTAGAAGCAAAGGATATTTCCTTTAATCTCAAAGGCGCGATGGCTCACAAGCAAGACACCGTTGAAACCCTTCGTGGAGGCATTGAGTTTTTGATGAAGAGTGCCAACGTAGAGACGGTCTTCGGTGAAGCAAAAGCACTGGATGCCCACCGCGTTGAAGTCAATCAAACTGTGTATGAAGGCTCTTACCTGATTATCGCCACGGGATCGTCGCCGTTTATCCCGCCGATTCCGGGCGCCGACTTACCCCACGTTCTGAGTAGTGATGAGATCTTGGAACTTGATGAGCTTCCCTCTGAACTTGTCATCATTGGTGGGGGAGTGATCGGTCTTGAGTTTGCCTCCTTCTTCTCGATGGTAGGAGTAAAGGTAACGGTCATCGAGATGTTGGATGAGATCCTTCCGATGGCCGACGGTGAGTTCGCCAAACTTGCTCGCCGAGCACTGAAGGACGTTACCTTCAACCTTGGGTGTAAAGTTGAGAAGATTACTTCCGATGGTGTTGTATACACCACCGCCAAAGGCGAGCAAAAAGAGCTGCCTGCAACAATGGTTCTTATGAGCGTCGGTCGCAAACCGAACATAAAGGGCTTGGAAGCTTTAAACTTGAAGACAGAAAGAGGAGTCGTGGTTGTGGATGAGCAGCTACGCACCAGCCTTCCGACCGTGTATGCGATCGGGGATGTGAACGGAAAGTCACTGCTTGCCCACAGTGCAAGCCGAATGGCTGACGTCGCTGTTTCAACGATCTTCGGCAAGGGGATGCGAATGCGCTACGATGCGATCCCTTGGGTTGTGTACTCCAACCCTGAAATTGCCGGCTGTGGTTTAACGGAAACCCAAGCAAAAGAGCGTGGTCTCGATGTGCTGGTCCACAGTGCTCAAGCTCGTCAAAGCGGCCGGTTCTTAGCCGAACAAGGCAAACGAGCACCGGGGATGGTGAAAGTAATTGCCGATAAAGCGAGTGGGGTTATCCTCGGAGTTCATCTCCTCGGACCCTACAGCAGTGAGATCATTTGGGGAGTTGCAGCTTTGCTGGAAGCAGAACTGCGGATCCAAGACGTCAAAGAGATCGTCTTCCCTCACCCAAGTGTCGCCGAGTTACTCAAAGATGTAGTATTTGCGCTCGATTCGAGCCTGTAAAGATAAGGAGAAGATACGTCATGGCTAGACAGATTCCATTTGACCCCGCAACACTGAGGAAGAAAGACACCCTTGTGTTACCCGAGATTCCAATCAACCACTATGAAAGTGATATTAAGAAAGAGCTGAAGACCTACGGCAAGGATCGCTTGATCCGAGCCTACTACGATATGCTCTTGATTCGAAAGTTCGAAACGATGCTTGATGTGATCAAGAAGGAAGGAGTGTATCAAGGGATCTCCTACAACCACCTCGGTCCCGCCCACCTCTCTGCCGGTCAAGAAAGTGCCGCAGTCGGTCAGGCGATGGCCCTCAAGGTAGAGGACCAAATCTTTGGATCACACCGAAGCCACGGCGAGATCTTAGCCAAGAGCATGAGTGCGATCGCTCAGTTGAGTGAGAAGGAACTTCTTGCGATCATGGAATCATACATGGGCGGAAACGCCTTCAAGGTTGTTGAAGCACACCATAATGGCAAGAACGTAAAAGACTTGGCTGAGAACTTTGTGCTCTACGGAGCATTAGCTGAGATCTACGCCAAGAAGAACGGTTTTAACGCCGGCCTTGGTGGATCGATGCACACCTTCTTCAAACCATTTGGCTCGATGCCCAACAACGCAATCGTTGGCGGATCGGGAACGATCGCCGTCGGCGCTGCCTTGTACAAGAAGATCAACCGCAAGGACGGAATCGTCATCGCCAACATCGGTGATGGATCGCTTGCCCGCGGACCGGTGTATGAAGCACTTGTCCTCGCCTCCATGGATCAGTACTCGACCCTTTGGGATGACAACCCCGGCTACCCGCCCTTCCTCTTAAACGTCTTTAACAACCTCTATGCGATGGGCGGTCAGCCCGCCGGTGAGACGATGGGTTACGACATTGCCGCTCGAATGGGAGCAGGAATCAATCGTGACTCGATGCACACCGAACGCGTCGATGGCTTTAACCCCCTTGCCGTGGCGGATGCAACCGCTCGTAAAAAGGCTCTCCTCTTGGAGGGCAAAGGCCCGGCGATGCTTGATACGATCACCTATCGCTACAGCGGTCACAGCCCAAGCGATGCGATGACCTACCGCACTAAGGAAGAAGTGGATGCGTTCCGCGAGCAAGACCCGATCGAAGCGTTTGGGGCGTACTTGGTTGATAACAAAGTAGTATCGGCAAGTGAACTCGAAGCATATGACGGTCTTCTTGAAGAGAAGATGCGAAAGACCCTTGAGATCACCGTTGATCCGGCGATCAGCACGATGGTTGATGAAGCATTCATCGAGTCGGTGATGTTCAGCAATGGCAGTGTTGAGAAGCTTGATACCGCTGAGGTGGCCCTTTTGCAGAGCTTGGAAGAGAACCCCCGTGTTCAGCAGATCGCCAAGCGAAACCGCTATGCGTATGACGAGAATGGGAAGATGTATCCCGCAGCTCGGCTCTATCAATACCGCGATGCGGTCTTCGAAGCGATGACTCACCGCTTTACGATCGACCCGACGATGATCGCCTACGGCGAAGACCACCGCGATTGGGGTGGAGCATTTGCCGCCTACCGCGGTCTTACCGAACTGCTTCCTCCTTCACGCTTCTTTAACTCGCCGATCAGTGAAGCGGCGATCGTCGGTAGTGGAGTAGGCTACGCCCTCGCCGGTGGTCGAGCAGTTGTAGAACTGATGTACTGTGACTTCCTTGGTTGTGCTGGTGATGAAGTGTTTAACCAGATGCCAAAGTGGCAGGCGATGAGCGGCGGGCAGTTAACGATGCCGTTGGTCCTCCGCGTTTCTGTTGGAAACAAGTATGGAGCCCAGCACTCCCAGGAGTGGACCGCGATGGTTGGTTCGGTACCCGGGTTGAAGGCGATGTACCCGGCTACCCCGTACGATGTGAAGGGGATGTTGAACTATGCTCTTCGTGGAACGGACCCAGTCGTGTTCTTTGAGAGCCAGAAGCTGTACGGAATCGGGGAGCAGTTTGTGAAGGAAGGAGTACCCGAGGGGTACTACGAAATTCCCGAAGGCGAGCCGGTCATCCGTAAGGAAGGAAAGGACATTACGATCATTGCCCTTGGACCTTCGCTGTATACCGCGATGAGTGCCAGTGAAAAACTTGCTGAACTCGGCGTTGACGCTGAGGTAATCGACCTCAGATGGATCAACCCACTGAAGTATGAACTGCTTGTTGAGAGTGTCAAGAAGACCGGTAAGGTTGTATTGGTAACCGATTCAGCGGAGCGGGGCAGTTACCTGCACACCGTTGCCTCGAACCTCAACCGCTTGGCCTTTGAGTACCTCGACGGACCGGCAGTAGTGGTGGGATCGAAGAACTGGATCACCCCACCGGCGGAGATGGAAGACTACTACTTTGCCCAGGCTTCGACGGTTCTTGATGCGATTCATGAGCAAGTGATGGTGTTGCCAAACTATGTTGTGCAGCAGAACTACACGGATGCTCACTTCTATCGAACCAGTGGAGAGGGGGTCTGATTTGACAGTCACCGATGCCAAGATCAAGATCAATGATCCCGATAAAGCCACTCGCCTCAACGCGGCCCGCGTTTTGGGAAAGGCGATCGAGGAGGGAGTGCTGCGGAACACTCCCTCAGCGGAGGTGAACAACCATGTTCACACAACGTACTCTTTCAGCCCGTATGAACCCGCCGCCGCTGCATTTGCGGCGTGGGGGGCGGGCTTGGGGATCGTCGGTTCCGTTGATCATGACTCTATTTCTGCGGCTGAGGAGATGGTTGAGGCTGCGAGTCTCATCGGAATCGCCTCAACGGTCGGTTTTGAACTGCGGGTGAGCTTCTTGGACACTCCTTTGGCAGATAAGAAGATTAACAACCCCGATAGTAAGGGAATTGTATATATCTGCATCCACGGAGTGCCAAAGACGCGGATCGAAGAAGTAAAATCCTTCCTCGCTCCGCTTCAAGCGATTCGCAATGAACGAAACATCCGCCAAATTGAGAAGTTGAACTCCCTCTTGGAGGCGTATGGAATTGTTGTTGACTTTGAGACCGATGTGCTTCCGCTCTCCCGCGCAAGTGAAGGTGGCTCGATCACCGAGCGGCACATCCTCCATGCTCTTTCAAAGAAGATGATTAACTCATACGGAAGAGGGGAGACCCTGCTTCGGTTTCTGTGCTGTGAGTTGAAGCTGGAGATTCCTTCCAAAGTCGAGGAGTTTCTTCTTGATTTGGAAAACCCCCACTATGAGTATGATCTTTTGGGAGTGCTCAAGAGTGCATTCTTACCCTCATTCTTTATTCAGCCCTCAAAAGAGGAATCGATTGATGTTCGAGAAGCGGTTAATTTTGCCAACTCGATCGGTGCTATTGCCGCCTATGCCTACCTTGGGGATGTAGCTTCAAGTCCCACCGGTGATAAGAAAGCTGAGCACTTTGAAGATAGCTTCTTAGCGGAGTTGCTCGATCTTCTTGTTGAGATCGGGTTTGTGGCGATCACCTATATGCCCCCAAGAAACACCAAGGAGCAGTTACTGCGGATTCAGCAGCTCGCCCAAGCGCGGAATCTGATGGAGATCAGCGGGGTGGATATTAATTCTTCGCGGCAAACCTTCAGCTGTCCCGAGCTCTTGGAGGAGAACGCCAAGCACCTCATCGATAGTGCGTGGGCGTTGGTGGCCCATGAAAAGCTCGCATCGGTTGACCCCGTCTACGGGCTCTTCCACCCGCAGAACCCGTATAGAGAGGAGTCGCTGAATCAGCGAATCGCTCGCTATGCAGCGATCGCAAGAAAGAGTGATGTGCATCATCCGTACTCTATGATTGAGGAGGTCAAATCATGACAGTCTTTGAAGAACTCAAGCGCGAGATTCCTCCGCTCATCCGAGGCCTCAGCTATGACGGTTCGCTCGGCTTAATCGTGCACACCCTCGAAGCGGGGCCCAGTGCCTTACGCTTGCCCGAGCCAGAGAAAGGCGACTCGATGAAGGAGGTTGCCGCAACTTGGCAAACACTCTTTGATGAGTATGTGAAGAAGGAGCGGGTGTATCCTTCGACGATCGCTGTCGGGGAGCTGCGCTACGGGCTTGGAACTAACTACGATGAAGCCTGTCGCGGTGAGGGAGTGAGCAAACTTCCCACGCTGCCTCCAACGCTCAACCGCAACGATGTGGTTCGTGACAAGGTCGTTGTGGTCACCGGCGGAGCCCAAGGCTTCGGCGAAGGAATGGTTCGCTCCCTCGTGGAGAACGGTGCGTTTGTCTACATCGCCGATATGAACAGTGAAGGAGCGGTAAAGCTTGCCGAAGAGTTAAACTACGAGGCGGTAATCACTGTTGCCAAAGCGGTAACGGTAAACGTAACCGATGAAGCTTCGGTTCAGGCGATGATCGACACGATCATTGAAGAGGTTGGAGGGATCGATCTTTTCATCTCCAACGCCGGAGTACTTCGAGCTGGTTCCGTCAAAACGATGAGCTTGAAGGATTTCGCCTTCGTTACCGATGTCGATTACACCGGCTTCTTTATCTGTACGAAGTTCGCTTCCCAAGTGATGGCGATCCAAAACATTCCCTCAAACGCTTACTTTAGCGATATCGTTACGATCAGCAGTAAGTCGGGTCTTGAGGGATCGAATAAGAACGGCGCCTACGCCGGCGCAAAGTTCGGAACGATCGGCTTGACGCAAAGTTTTGCCCTTGAGCTGGTCGAAGACAATATTAAAGTCAACGCGGTTTGTCCCGGAAACTTCCTCGATGGTCCGCTTTGGTCCGATCCAAAGCGCGGACTCTTTGTCCAATACCTCGAGACCAATAAAGTTCCGGGGGCTAAAACGATTGAAGACGTGAGACGGGCCTATGAAGCTAAGGTGCCGATGAATCGCGGCTGCACAACAGTGGATGTGATGAAGGCGATCTTTTACATAGTCGAACAGACCTACGAAACTGGACAGGCAGTACCGGTCGCCGGTGGACAGGTCATGTTGAATTAGGAGAATTACCATGAAAACAAGAGCAGTAAGATTGTACGGTATCAATGACATGCGGATCGAAGAGTTTGAACTTCCCGCAATTAAAGATGATGAAATTTTGGCGAAGGTGATCACCAATAGTATCTGTATGAGTGACCACAAAGCCGCCGCCCAAGGTCCCAACCACAAGCGAATCCCCAAGGATATCGACAAGAACCCGATCATGCTCGGTCATGAGCTGTGCGGTGAGATTATCGAAGTCGGAAAGAAGTGGAAGGACAAATATCAAGAGGGTATGCGCTTCACGATTCAGCCGGCGATGAACTACAAGGGCACGTTGGATGCCCCCGGTTACTCCTTCCCGTATGTCGGCGGTGATGCCACGTACATCATCCTTCCGCACATGCTGATGGAGTTGGACTGTGTGCTTCCCTACGGCGGACCCTCCTACTTCCTCGGAAGTTTGGCCGAACCGCTGAGCTGTGTCGTTGGAACCTTTCACGCGATGTACCACACCACTGCCGGTAGTTACGTCCACCACATGGGAATCGTCGAGGGCGGAAATGCCGCGATTCTCGCCGGAGTTGGACCGATGGGAATGGGAGCGATCGATTACGCAATCAACAACCCCGACCGTCGACCCGGTCTTCTGGTTGTAACGGATATCGACCAAGCCCGCCTCGATCGTGCGGCAATGCTCTACACCGTTGAACACGCCAAGAAAAATGGTGTTGAACTGCACTACCTTAACACTCGCAACCTTGAAGATCCCAATGCAGCGCTGATGGAGCTCTCCAAGGGCGTAGGGTTTAACGATGTGTTTGTGATGGCCCCGGTGAAGATGCTGATCGAACAAGCTGATGCGATCCTCGCCAAAGATGGCTGTTTGAACTTCTTTGCCGGTCCGGAGCGCACCGACTTCACCGCAAGCTTGAACTTCTACAACGTTCACTATGCTTCGACTCACATTGTCGGAACGAGCGGCGGTAACACCGACGACCTCCGTGAGTCCTTGAAGCTGATGGAGCAGGGGCTCATCAACCCCGCCGGAATGGTCACCCACATCGGAGGCCTCTCCTCCGTTCCTCAGACGGTCATCGACCTTCCTTCGATTCCCGGCGGAAAGAAGATGATCTATACGCACCTTGACTTCCCACTCACCGCATTGGAAGATTTTGAAGAGAAGGGTAAAGAGTACCCCCTCTTCGCTAAGCTCGATGAGTTGGTGAAGAAGCACAATGGGTTGTGGAATGCTGAAGCTGAGGAGTACCTCATGGAGCATTGCACGATGAAGATTGAGGGTTAAGGATGAAGAAGCACATCGCGATCGATTTGGGCGCAAGCAATGGACGAGTTCTTGTTGGAAATGTGGAACAGTTTGAAGTGGTTCACCGCTTCACCACGTACAACGACCAAATACTCGGTGAGTTCTACTGGAACATTCAGGCTCTTTTTGCTGAGATTAAAACCGGCATGAAGAAAGCATTTTCTCTCTATCCGAATGAGATTGTCTCAATTGGAATCGATACGTGGGGCGTTGACTACGCCTTAGTTGATGAGAAGGGCTCTCTTGTTTCGCTTTGCTACCACTATCGCGATGGGCGGACTGATCACTTAATCGAAGAAGTAAGTAAGCAGCTGGGAGGAAAGGAGCGGATCTTTGAAGAGACCGGAATCGCCTTCCAGCCGTTTAATACGATCTACCAATTGGTCGCGCACAAGCGCGATCGCGGTGGGGTATTCGGTGTTGCAAAGCACTACCTTGCCCTGCCGGATCTTTTGGCGTTTTGGCTTACCGGGGTGATGAAGAATGAACGTTCCCACGCTTCGACTACCCAGCTGTATAACCCGAAAACCAAAACCTGGGCGTGGGCCTTGATCGATGAACTTGGCTTTGATCGCTCCCTCTTTGGCGAGATCGTTGACAGCGGGACCGTGTTGGGGCCGCTGACAGCCGATGTCCGTCATGAAATCGGTGCTTCAAAGGATGTGGTGGTAATCGCATCCGCCGCCCACGATACAGCAAGTGCCGTTGCGGCAGTGCCCTCCCAAAAGGGAGAGGTTCCTCTCTACATCTCAAGCGGAACGTGGTCACTGCTTGGCAGTGAACTTGCCGAGCCGCTGACCACCAAAGAAGCGATGGAAAGTGGCTTTACCAATGAAGTGGCCGCCAACTCGCAGATCCGCTACCTCAAGAACATCATGGGAATGTGGATTCAACAGGAGTGTGTCCGCCATTGGGAGAGTCAGGGCGAAGAGATTACGTGGAAGGAACTCGATGAGCAGACGATCGCTGAAGGGGCCTACCAAGGCGCAATCGACGTCAATGATCTTCGCTTCCTCAAACCCAATACCTACGACAATCTGATGGTCGATCGAATCGATGCGTATCTCAGTGAACACGGTATGGCAAAGCCAACGAATAAAGGCCAGTATATGGTCGCTATTTATCGAGGTTTGGCCGTTGAGTATGCCAACGCGATCGCCGACCTTCAACGAGTATTGGGGATCTCCTTTACTTCGTTGAATATCATCGGTGGGGGATCAAAGAATGAGATCCTCAACCAATGGACCGCCGATGCCACCTCTTTGAAGGTTCTCGCCGGCCCAGTTGAGGCAACCGCCCTTGGAAACTTACTGGTTCAGAGTTGGGCAACGGGCGAACTCGCCTCCTTACAAGCTGGGCGGGATTTGATTCGAACCCTTCACAAAGTTAAAACGTTCACCCCTCGCTCTTAAGGGCGAGGAGCTCCTTCATGACGGAGTAGAGATCGGCCTGGGTGTCGGCAACTCCAAAACCGTCGTGAAGGCGCCGATAGAGCGTGTACAGGCGACGGTAGATTACCGTCGCTTCTTTATTCGGATAGACAACGGTTCTTGGCTTGTTCACCATCTGTTCTTGGGCGGCTTCAATCGATTGGTAGATACCCACAGCAACACTGGCGGCAATCCCACTGCCGAGCGCACTGGCATACTCACACTCGCCGAGGAGGATCGGCCGGTCGTGAACGTCGGCGTAGATTTGAACCAGCAGCGGGTTCTTCTTTGGGATTCCACCAGTAAGAATGATTTCGTCGATCTGGATTCCGCACTCCTCTATTCGATCGAGGATGACCTTTGCGCCAAACGCAGTAGCTTCGATCAGGGCGCGGTATACTTCGGCGGCGGTGGTGGAGAGAGTGAGGCCAAGGAGTAACCCACTGAGGTTTTGGTCTTGCAAGATCGACCGGTTACCATGGTGCCAATCGAGGCTCACTAAGCCACTTTGGCCGGGCTTCAGTGCGGCTGCTTCCTCCATGAGTGAGGCGTGGCTCCCTTTGAGGAAGGAGTCGACATACCACCCAAAGATATCACCCACACCACTTTGACCCGCCTCAATTGCCCACATCCCCGGGATGACTGAATCTTCAACAATCCCTGCTAGGCCAGATCCTTCGGCGGGGGGAGTAGTGACAACGGTAAGGTCGCAGGAGGAGGTCCCGAGGATCTTCACGAGGGTATGCTCACCCACGTTTGATCCGATCGCCCCAAAGTGAGCATCAAGCGCTCCAGTAGCAAGAGTAATCCCTTCTTGGAGCCCCAGCCTCTCGGCCCACTCTTTGCTCAGTTTTCCACTAACCTGATCACACGGTAGTACCGGGCTCTTATGAAGGGATTGGCCGAGGGGAAGAAGGCGTTCATCCAACGCACTGAGGAAGGAAAGTGGCGGGTAGCCACCCTGTTTTTCATCATAGAGGGCTTTATGGCTTGCGGTGCAGATGTTGCGAACTGCATCATCGATGTGATCCTTTCCGCTGATCAGAAAGAGGAGGTAGTCGGTAATCTCGATCCACGTATAGACCTCACCAAAGAAAACGGGATCGACGGTAAGGCAGTGAAGGACCTTAGACCAATACCACTCCGAAGAGAAGGTGGAGCCGATGCGCTTGAGGTAGTGGGGGTATTTTTGGTGGATCAGGGTGTTGATGATCTCAGCTTCTTTAATCGGGGTGTGATCTTTCCACAACCAAATGTGGGCGTTGGGGTTTTCACTATGGACGCTTATGTCCATTAAGGGAGTGCCGTCAGAAAGGACGGGCAGAATTGTAGATCCCGTGGAGCCAAGACCAAGGCCGATGATCTGAGTGGGATCAACGTCCTTGATCGCTTCCTTGATTGAGATCTCAAGACCACTTCGGTAATCGGTGATGTGATGACGAACCATTAAGGGGTCGGGGTAGGATGGGGTGTGTTGATAGGTGTATTCACCGCTACCGAGAAGATCTCCGTTTTCAGTATCTACAACAATCGAACGAACACTCCCACTTCCAAAGTCTACACCCAACACCAGATTCATGATCACTCCCATAGATTGAAAAAAGAGGGTGATTACCACCCTCTTTAATCATCTTACTTCAACTCTTCATCAAAGCAAACACATACCTTCCCACATTTACCGCTGGCCATCAGCTCGTAGGCTTTATCGGCATCATCGAGGCTGAAGCGGTGAGTGATGAGGTCTTCGGGGTGGATGTTCCAGCGAACGAGGTGTTCAACGAGGTCTTCCATCTTCCAGATTGAGGTAACCCAGCTGCCGTAGATCGTCTTCTGATCATGCAGCATATCCTCACTGGGGTTGAAGGTAACCGATCCGCCTTCGCCAACAAAGGCGATCTTTCCCCATTTGCGGGTTGCCCGCACTGCGGTCGCCCGACCTTGGTCGTTTGCCGAACAATCGAACGCGCGTTCGACTCCGTGTCCGCCGGTAAGGGCTTTAATCTCTTCAACAACCGTTGCTGAAGGGGTGAAGCCATGATCGAGGATCCCCAGTTCCTTACAGAGTTCGATTCGCTCTTCGTTGGTCTCAATTCCAATGAGCTTGGTTGCTCCCATCGCTTTGGCGAGCATCAGCGTGGCCATGCCTACGGGGCCGAGGCCCACAACAAGGACTGCGTCGTTGCCCGATACGCCCACTTTTTCAATCGCTTCGTAGACGGTACCAAAGCCACATGCTACTTGAGCACCATCGGCGTAGGTCAGTTCATCGGGAAGAAGAACCAGATCCTTTTCATCACAGAGGATGTATGGGGCCATGCCCCCATCACGCTGCCACCCATAGGCGGCTCGAAGCTCGCTGGTGCAGCTAATCATATAGCCTTGGCGACAATCATAACAAACTCCACAGCCGGATATGTGGTAGACGATGACTCGGTCACCCTTTTTGAAGCGCCGCATCCCTTCGCCCACTTCAACGATTTGACCGCAGGGTTCGTGACCGGCGATCACGTTCTGATACCCTTCGGGGCCTTTGCCGAGGTGCTCGCGGTAGATCGCCCGAATGTCGCTGCCACAGATCGTTGAGGCTTTTGTCTTAACGATGACCTGACCGTGTCCCGGTTTTGGGATCGGAACTTCTCTGAACTCCACCGTGGAGTTTCCCGGTAAATACGCTGCTTTCATCATGACTGGCCTCCTGTAATCGTTCCGTCTTCATCCCATAGATCGCGCCAGGATGTGGCCCCTTCCCAGAGGAACACCTGACCCTTGATCAAGCGGTTGTTGGAATCGACTTCTTCTAACATTGTTAACTCTGCATCCGTTAAAGGATCGGAGTGTACACTCTCAAAGTTTGATCGTAAGTTGCTCACCTTCGTGGAGAGGGGAATCGGAATGATTCCGTTTCCTACTGCCCATTTTAAGCAGATCGAAGCAGGGTGGACGTTGTGCTTCTTTGCAAGCTCAACGACGATCGGGTGAGCCATATCAACCACATCTTCGGCGGTCCGATCACGCTCCGGGCGATTGGGACTGCCTAAGGGGCTGTAACCAATCGGGAGGATCTTTTCCTCTTCTAAGAAGGAGCGGAGCTCTTTCTGGGCAAAGGTGGGGTGGAGCTCCAACTCCGCCATGGTGGGCCGAATCGAGCAATCTCGAAGAAGCAGGCGAAGTTTTGCTTCACTCATGTTGCTCACTCCAATCTGTTTTACCACGCCTCGTCTTTTGAGCTCTTCCATTCCGCTCCACGTATCCATGAACTGCTCGTGGATGTAGGGAACTGCGTTTGGGTTGCGTTCATCAACATCGGCAAACGGTGGGTGGTGGTTGGGAAATGGCCAGTGGACCAAAAAGAGATCGAGGTAGTCGGTTTGAAGATCCTTCAAACTCAACTCCGCCGAAGCGATGACGTTGGCTTTTGTGTGCATATCATTCCACACCTTGCTGGTGAGCCAGAGCTCACTGCGTGGTATTTTGCTTGCCTTGATTACCTCGCCGATTTCGCGCTCGTTATTATACACGCGAGCGCAATCGATCATGCGATACCCGATCGCTAATGCTTCTTTGACGGAAGCCGCCATTACCTCGGCAGTGATGTGGTCAGAGCCGAACGTTCCCATGCCAATCTTAGGAATTTGTAGATCTCTCATATCTTAAGGGTATCAAAGAGTGGCAGGAATACAATGCTTGATATGCGAATATCTTGTATCGTTTTGCGAATTCTTCTATGCTAGTTCTATGAAGCACATCGGCTTAGATCTTCGTTTCCAAGACGGGTATGATATGGAGGTTGCCAGCGGAGTCGTTCAATATGCTCGCAGCAAGAGCGATTGGGTTCTCCGAGGTCAAGGTCCGTGGTTCTCTTTTGATGAACACCTCGATGCGTGTGATGGGCTGATTGCCCGAATTGAGAGTAAGGAGAGCGCCAAAGAGGTCGAATCCTTACAGATTCCGGTGGTCGACATCGCCGCAGCGGTTCGTTTTCCAAACCTCGCTCAAGTCCATAACGATGACTATCTCACCGGCAAACGAGCAGGAGTCTACTTAAAAGAATTGGGTCTCTTGCACTTCGGTTACTGCAGTGCCGAGGGCCTGAGGTGGGCGGAGGAACGCCTGAGGGGCTATCGGGCTGCCCTTGGGGTGGAGGTTCATCACTTTTCTCGACCCTTGAGTTGGTGGCGAACTCTTTATGAAGATGATGAAGGGTTGAAAGCATGGTTGACGTCATTGCCAAAACCGGTCGCGCTCTTTTGTTGTAACGACCTCTCCGCGCTTAAAGTCCAGCATCAGCTCAAGCGCCTTTCGATTACGATCCCCGATGAGTGCGTCATCTTGGGGGTGGACAACGAGCAGTTGGTGTGTGAGTTGGCAAACCCTTCGATCTCTTCGATTCAGATCCAATGTAGCGAGATTGGGTATCAAGCATCGCGTTTACTCGATGAGCTGCTACAAGGGCAAGCCGATCGCTCGACGCGCCGAGTCATTGAGCCCGGTGCATTGGTGGAGCGCGAATCAACGCGCCTGATCTTTGAAGGTGATGAGCACGTAAACAAAGCACTGCTCTTGATCAAGGCGCGGGCAACTGGAGGGCTGACGGCAGCAGATGTTGCCAACGATGCGTCAATCTGTCGCCGAGCCCTTGAGATTCGCTTTCAACATATCCTTGGCAGTACAATCTGGAAGGAGATTACCAAGGCAAAGCTCAACCATGCAACCACATTGCTTAAACACACTACCGATTCAATCGAAGCGATCAGCGAAGCGTGTGGCTTTGGATCACCCCACCGCTTCTACACGCTCTTTAAGCGAACGTATCACACCACCCCGCAGGGGTATCGAAAACAAGAACAAGGAAGGAGAGAGGGATGAAGAACATTGTTCACAATGCCCTGAGGGTGGAAGAAGATAATCAGCTCTTTTTTGCAAAAAGGTTTTCGCCCAGCGTGGATGAAGAGTTAGGCAAACATCCTTTATATACGGCGATGGGTAAAACCAGTGCTTCAGTTCAACTTCGGTTTATTCGAACCGGGAGCGTGAAACTGACGATTAAGCGGTTTGCCTCCTCCCTCTTGCCCAAAGAGGGGCAAATCAACTTTGCCCAGCGGTACGGGCGCCCTTTGGATTTGAGTGAGACTCTCGACATCGAAGTAGATGGGCTCCTTTTTCACAACCCCCTCCGAGAGGGGGTGATCAACTTCACCGAAGGCGAGGAGATTACGATCTATCTTCCCAATCACCACGAGGTGGGTTTCACTCTTGAAGGCTCCTTTGAGCCGATTGAAAGGAAGCAGTACACGCTGTTGTGCCTCGGTGATTCGATCATCCAAGGAGTGGGAGTTCACCACAGTAGTGAAGGTCTCTGCACGAAGATAGGTTCACTTCTGGACCTCAACATTCTCAACCAAGGTCTCGCTGGGTCGTTACTCAACCCAAGGATGGTTGTTCCCCTTCAAATCCCAATCGACTATATCCTTCTTGGCTATGGGACCAACGATTGGTCACTACGCAGTGACCAAGATGAGTTCATCGCCGATGCCAAGGAATTGTTTGCCAATCTTAATCGGATCTATCCCCATCAAAGGATAATCGTTTTGACTCCGCTCTATCGGAAAGACCATGAAGAGATCCAGAGCTTCGGTCCGTTTGAGCGAGTCGGTGAACTCTTGGGCGAAATAAGCTCTGCTTATGAGAACATCACCCTCTTAGATGGGGTGACGCTCTCAGTGCACGATCAATTTGATGATGGGTTTTTACACCCAAATGCAACCTTTATTACTCATCTTGCTCATCAGATTGTGGATAGGTTTCCTGCAAAAACCGAACCGCGGTCTTCATTCGATCAAGGGCAGCTTCAATTCGTGAACGAGGAGTTGCGAAGTTAAAGCGAACAAAACAGCTGTACTGTTCTCCACCAAACCACGAGCCAGCGTTGCAGGCAACTCGGGCGCGCTGGCCCAAGAAGCGCGAGAGCATACTGCCGTCTGGGCTTAAGGCAGGGTCATATAACTCGGGGTTGGCTTGGGCGTCCCGTTTAATGAGGCCCATGATTGAAGTGGCATCGATCAAACCGATGAAGGAAGCATCGGGTTTGAGGAAGATCAATTCGCTCAGGTTCTGGGCAAAGTAATGCTCCACGAATGTGGCGTTCTCCGCCAAGTAGGTCATCAGTTCCTTCAACCAGGGCAGCCCATGCGCATAACATGAGCGGGCAAGGGCGGTAACGTAACTTGCCGGGCGAGTCATCCAGAGCTGAAGGAGGCGTTTTTCGAAAGCACTCTTCATGTGAGGATCAGTGAAGAGCGTTACTGAGTAGTGCTCGCCGGCGATGTTAAAGGTCTTAGACGGAGCCATGCACGTCACCGCTTTAGCACCAAGTTCTTTTGCAATTGAGTGGATGCTGACAAAGGGCTTGAAGGAAAGATCGGCGTGGATCTCGTCACTGATGATCGCTAGATTATGGGTTTTGCAGATCGTTGTAAGTCGGCGTAGTTCCTCTTCGCTGAACACCGCCCCGCTTGGGTTGTGCGGAGAACAGAAGATAAGGAGTTTTGCCTCATCGACGATTGTTTCGAGGTGGGCCCAATCCAAGCTGAAGGTGTGTTGCTCGTTATCATAGATCATCGGCCAAGGAATCAAGGTTCGGTTGTGGAGCTTGATGAGGCGCATAAACGGAGGGTAGGCGGGAAGCGGGACGATGATCCCATCGCCTTCGCTCGTGAGCTGCTCCATCAACAGCGCGATCGAAGAGAGCACCCCTTGGGTAATGGTGAGCTCATCCTCTGTTACCACCATCTTATGCCGCGCTTTGGCAAAGGAGCGAAAGATCTCTTTTTGATCGGTAGCTACCGGATAGCCGAAGATTCCGTGCTCGGCAAGCGTTTTTGCCTCTTCATGCACCTCAGGCGGAACAGTAAAGTCCATGTCGGCAACCCAAAATGGCTCAGCCTTGGGGTTGTTACAAATATTGGTAATCGCTGAAGGGTTCCACTTTACGGAAAGGGTCTGGGTGCGATCGATCAGTGTATCAAAGTTCATTTGCGATACTCCTCATTAAATTGGGCTTCATGGTTTGGGTAATATCCGGAGGAAACGCGGCGATTGAATGCAATCGCCTCTTTGGGACAGCGGTGGTAGCACGCCAGGCAGAAGGTGCACTCAACGCCAAAGGTCGGTTTCTCATCGACCATCGTAATGTTTGCGGTGGGACAAATTCGGTAGCACAGTTCACACCCATCACAGGCATTGGTGACCACAAATGAGTCGTGAGCACTTATTTTGGTCTTTTCAAACCGCTCTTCCATTCTCTGCTCGATCATATAGCGGGTAAACGGCGGACGAACGGGCGGGCGAATTGTCTCGCGCCTAAGGTCTTGGACGATCTTTGCGATCTTCTTATTCGCCCGTTTGTAGTAGAACTCGATTTGGAGCAAATCCGGAGCGGTAAAGAGGGGGATGTAGGTGTTAGGGAAGCGTACTGAAGAGGCATAACTGAGAGCGATCCCTTGGTTTCGAAGGAGGATCTCCGTTATGGCGCTGGTCCACCCACTGCTGAGGTTTTTAGTGGTTACCAGATAGAGGTATTGAACCGGGGTCAAATCAAGCTGAGAAAACCTCTCTTGGATAAACTCAGCAACGATCGTCGGTGGAAGGAGGAAGTGGGTGGGAAAGATCAGCCCAACCGCTTCGGTGAGCTCGATCTTTTCTCCTGGTACGAGTTTGGGGATCATCACCAGGTTTGCATCCCCAAGCGCATCAGCCAGGTTTTTTGCTACATAGTAACTGTTTCCTGTACCACTGAAACAAAGAAGGGTGTGCTTCATCGTTGTTCCTCCGGTTCAAAGGAGGCGAGGAGGGTACAGAGTGCTTGGGTATCTTCATCACTGATTCCCAAGTTTGTGACCAACCGGACGGTATCGCCTTCGGTGTTTGCCAAAATTCCAATGGCTTGTAACTGTTGAAGCACTGCTTTGGCTTCCATGTTGGGGACGGTGAAGAAGATGATGTTGGTTTGAACGCCCTCAAGATCAACGTTCGCCCAACCTGCTTTATCAAGGGCGTGGGCGATCGCTAAGGCGTGTTGATGATCATTCTTTAGGCGATCGACATGGTTTTCGAGGGCATATAAGCCTCCGGCAGCGATGATGCCGGTTTGGCGCATTCCGCCGCCGAGCATCTTTCGGACCGTCAGGGCTTGGTCAATAAACTCCTTGGAGCCACAGAGGATACTTCCAACCGGAGCCCCAAGGCCCTTGGAGAGGCAGAAGGTGATCGTATCGGCATAGGAGGAATATTCTTTGACGGTGATTCCGGTTGCCGCTTGAGCGTTAAAGATTCGAGCTCCGTCCATATGAACCGAAAGAGTATTCTTTGTGGCAAACTCTCGTATTCCCGCAAGGTTTTCAATCGGATAACAGTACCCGCCGATCGTGTTCTCAACACTGACGAGGGTTGTGGTGGCCATGTCGTATGAACCTTGTTTTACCTTGCCCTGAAGCAACTCGGCACTGAGAACTCCCCGTGGTGCGTTAATTTGAATGGGGAGGACTCCGGCGATTGCCGCCGCCGATCCAATCTCATGATGGACAATGTGGCTGGTATCTGCGACCAGCACTTCATTACTTCGACCGCCGTTGATGTAGAGGGAGATGAGGTTTCCCATCGAACCGGAGCTCAGCAATAAGGCTTTTTCTTTGCCGGTCAACTCGGCAGCGAGGGTCTCGAGTTTGGTCGTGGTCGGGTCCTCACGATAGACATCATCGCCAACCTCTGCTTCTGCCATCGCTTGGCGCATCGCCTTTGTCGGCTTTGTGATCGTGTCACTTCGCAAATCGTAGTAGTTCATTGTTTCACTATAGCGAATCACCAGTATAATTTCCAGTTTAAAGAAACCCCCCGACGAAGGTCGGGGGGTAATGATTACATGTGTTTGAATCTACTTGAGGTAGATATCCTTCACCGGGTGGTAGTCCATGGTGTTACCATACCAGCCGCCCCACTTGTTCGTGTCGATCATGTTCAGGGTTACATAGTAGTACAGGTTCATCAGAGCCTGGTCTTCATTGATCATGATGTCTTCGGCGGTCCTGAGGACTCCGAAACGATCGGCAGGATCGGTGACTCGAGCAGCTTCGTTGATCAGGATGTCGTAAATCTCGTTGGAGTATTTACCACCGTTCATCTCGGTTCCCGTAATGAACATATCTAAGAAGGTATTCGGGTCTTGGTAGTCGCCAACCCAACCGGCGCGGGAGATCTGGAAGTCTCCGACGTTACGGTTATTCAGGTAGGTTCCCCACTCTTGGTTCTCAAGAACCACGTTGATTCCAAGGTTGTTCTTCCACTCTTGTTGGATGAACTCACCAATTTGCTTGTGGCCTTCGTCGGTGTTGTAAAGGATTGAAACGGTCGGGAAGCCAGCACCGTTGGGATAACCCGCTTGGGCAAGCATCTTCTGGGCCTTTTCAATCGCTTCATCCATCGACTTGAACGGCAGCTCAAGAGCATCATATCCAGCCATCTCAGGGACGATACCCCAGGCAGGAATCTGACCGGCTTTGGTTACGCCTTCGATCAACGCTTCGCGGTCAACCGCATAGGAGAGGGCCTTTCGAACAAGCGGGTTGTCCAAAGGAGCCTTCTCGGTTTGGAAGACGTAGTAGTAGGTTGCAAGCTGCGGAGCTTTGTGGAAGTCATCGCGCATCTCGGCTGCAGCAATCTGGTCGGTTGGGACGCTGGTCGCCCAGTCGGTGTCACCATTGAGGTACATGTTGTAGTTCGTGGTGTTTGAATCACTGGAGTAGAAGATAACCTTATCCAACTTCACGTTATCCTTGTCCCAGTAAGTCGGGCTCTTGGTTGCTGTGATCGAGGTCTGAGGAACACGATCGGCGAGGATGAACGGTCCGTTACCCACAAAGTTAGCGGGATCGGTCCAGGCAGCGCCATACTTTTCAATGGTGTGCTTGGGCAGGATTGCGAAGCTGTAGTGCGTGAGCGCATCTACTGCGTACGGTAGTGGTCCGAGCAGATCCATCTGGAAGGTGTAGTCATCAAGAGCGCGGATTCCGACGGAACTTGCCGGGGCAATACCTGCGTTGAACTCTTCAGCTCCGACAAGGAACATTGCTGGGAACCAAGCATATGGTCCACCGGTTGCCGGATCGAGAATTCTCAGCCATGACCAAACGACATCTTCAGCTTTGATGGGCTTTCCATCCGACCACACTGCGTTTTTGCGCAGGGTAAAGGTCCACTGAGTCCCGTCCTCATTACTTACCCAACTTTCAGCAACGCCGGGGATGGCATTACCGGTTTTTGGATCGTTCGCCACAAGACCTTCAAAAAGGGCCATGTAGATTCGGTGCTCGGGAACACCCTGAACGAGAGCTGGATCGAGGGACTCCGGCTCGGCTCCGTTGGTAATCCTGAAGACAACTTCACTTTTGGGTGTAGTTGCTGGAGCGGGTGCCGCGGCTGTTGGCGCAGGCGCTGCTGCTGCGGGTGCTGCTGCGGGTGCTGCTGTTGGTGTTACTGCTGTCGGAGTTTCTTTTTTTCCTCCACAGGAAATAAAGAGCGCCCCAATAAGCAGGACAGACAGAGTAATCACAAGAAACTTCTTCATAAACATCTCTCCTTATCGCTAGGGTATTCACTAAATCGATACTCTAAAGCTTAACGCTCATTTTACCAAGAATCAAGGGAAAAGCATAGTGTTAGACCTGCTTTGAGTGTATGGAATATGAGTAGTTATGCATGAATGTGCATAAATAAACCTTAACAAAACAGTCAATATCATTATACTTGAGGTGAGGTACCCCATGTTGCACTATGCAATCTATCAAAAAGACTCAATGCTCACCTATGCTCTGAAGCGGTATATCCGATTTGTTTTCCTTGGTATTGCCCTTTTTCTCCTCTGGGGCTTGCTCTTAAATGTCAGTGAGGGTGTTTCGGTGTGGTCGATGAGTCACATCATCTTTCTCTTAATCGTTACCGTCGCCGGGATCCTCTATCGGGATGGGTGGTCCTTTGACCGAGATACCCAAATAGTATCCTCTTGGTGGGGATTCGGGCCTTGGGTGAAAAGAGAGTCATTCACCTTTGATGAGATTATTCGCCTTGACTTAGCCCATTTCATCAAAGGTTCCGCTCAAGAGGGAACTGCCCTACCGAAGCGCCGCCAAAAAGCGATGGTGGTGTTCTCCCTTCTTCTTACCGATGATCGGCAAAAGACCGTTCAAATCATCCCCGAGCGCTCCTCCAGCGGACGAGTTGAGGCAGCGTTTCATCAAATTGCCCGCTTTACTCACCTTGCAGCAAAAATCGATCGACCGCGCGATGTGGACCTGCCACCGAAGATGAAAGATCTCTAAAGAAGATGCCACCCGAAGGTGGCATCATCGTTATGTTTGCTCTTTTGTTTTGGCGGCGTCCGCTTCAGCTTCTTCCATTGAAACATCGTGATAGTCTCTTTCATCATCGTACAACCAGCACGCCACTTCATGATTCTCTCCTCGTTTGAACATCGGAGGGATGTGGTTGGAGCACCACGGCATCCGCTTCGGACAGCGATCATAGAAGTAACAGCCAAAGCGTTCCTTATCCGGTGAGGGGACATCCCCGGTGAGGATAATCCGTTGCCGATCACGCTCTACCGCGGGATCGGGGATCGGAGCTGCGCTTAACAACGCGACTGTATAAGGGTGTAAGGGATTGTCGTAGAGGTTTACCGCTTCACTGATCTCAACGATCTTACCGAGGTACATCACCGCTACGCGGGTGGAGATGTGCTGAATTACTGCAAGATCGTGGGCGATGAAGAGGTAGGTCAGACCGAACTCCTTCTGTAAATCACTGAGGAGGTTAAGAATCTGGGACTGAATTGATACGTCGAGGGCAGAGACTGGCTCGTCAGCTAAGATAATCTTTGGATTCAGTGCCAATGCTCGAGCGATTCCGATTCGTTGGCGCTGGCCGCCGCTGAACTCATGTGGGTAGCGGTTCTTAAACGCCTTTGACAGACCTACTCGTTCCATCAACTCCTCAACTCGATGCTCAATTTCAAGCTTTGAAAGTGGGGGATCAAGGAGATGCCGTCGATTATAAATCACCAAGGGCTCGGCGATGATCGAGCGAACGGTCATTCGGGGGTTTAAGGAGGCGTAGGGATCTTGGAAGATCATCTGGATATCCCGGCGGGCGGCGAGGATTGTCTTTGGATCGGCTGTAGTTAGTTCGATTCCATCAAAGATCACTGAACCGCTGGTCGGCTTATACAGCTGACTAATCGAACGGACTGCGGTGGACTTTCCGCACCCCGACTCACCGACGATACCCAAGGTTTCGCCCTCGTATACATCAAAGGAGATCCCGTCGACTGCTCGGATTGCTCCGACTTGACGTTGGAGCACAGCTCCCGAAGTAATCGGAAAGTGTTGCTTCAAGTCTCGAACTTGCAAAAGTGGTTGCTTCATGATTGAGCCTCCTTCAGCGCCGCTGCTTTTTCCTCTTCGCTGTTGTACAGCCAACAGGCAACCTCGTGTCCCCCGCCAAGGTCTGTGACCGGGGGGTATGCAACGCGGCAGACATCCATCGCCTTGGGACAGCGAGGGTGGAAGGGGCAGCAGGGGGGCAGGTCGATGACGTTAGGCGGTTGGCCTTCGATCGAGTAGAGTCGTTCGCCCTTCTTTGAGGTATCCATTCGAGGAACGCTCTTGATAAGGCCTTCGGTGTAGGGGTGGGCGGGGAACTCATACAGTTTTTCTGTTTCCGCTTTTTCGACAACTTTACCGGCATACATGACACACACCTCATCACACATCCCCGCCACGACCCCCAGGTCGTGGGTGATGAGGATGACACTGGTGCCCATCTTTTCACTCAAATCGTTGATGAGCTCTAAGATTTGCGCTTGAATCGTAACGTCCAACGCAGTCGTTGGCTCATCGGCGATGAGGACTTCGGCGTTACAGGAGAGCGCCATCGCGATCATTACCCGCTGACGCATTCCACCGGAGAATTGGTGGGGGTAGTTGTGGATGCGTTTTTCGGGAATAGGGATACCCACTAGGTGAAGCATCTCGATTGAGCGCTGAAGCGCTTCCTGTTTGCTTACCCCTTTGTTGTGCAGGCGGATCGTTTCGATCATCTGCGTGGAGATCTTCAAGAAAGGATTTAAGCTTGTCATCGGGTCTTGAAAGATCATCGAGATCTTGTTTCCCCGAATCTTGCGCATCTCCTTTTCATCCAAGGCAAGGATATCCTCACCTTCAAAGATCGCTTCTCCGCCGACGACCTTTCCCGGCGGGGAAGGGATTAGGCGCATAATCGAAAGGTTTGTAACACTTTTTCCGCTGCCGCTTTCACCGACGATTCCGAGCGTTTGACCTTTATGCAAGGTAAAGGAGACTCCGTCGACCGCCTTGACGATTCCGGCATCGGTTTTGAAATATGTTTGGAGGTTCTTAACGTCTAAGACAACCTCTCTATCGTTGATTGGACTCATGCCATCGTACTCCTACAGTTCATTCTTCGATTGCGGGTCAAACGCGTCTCGTAGCCCATCGCCGAAGAAGTTCATTGCGAACAAAAAGAGGGTCATTGCAATCGCAGGGAAGATTAGGCGCCACGGATAGAGGGTCATCCCATCAACGGCGTCCCCAACCAAGGAGCCCCACGATGCGAAGGGGGCTTGGACACCAAGGCCCAAGAAGGAGAGAAAAGATTCCTGCATGATGAATGCGGGAACTCGAAGGGTCGAGTAGACGATGATCACACTCAGTGAGTTGGGGATCATGTGCTTAAGGATGATTCGGGCGGTGGAAGCACCCATACTGCGGGCAGCTTCAACATATTCGCTGTTCTTTAAACTCATCACCTGGCCTCGAACCATTCGAGCGATGGTAAGCCAAGAGACGAGGGCGAGCGCTCCGAAGAGGTTGAGGATATTTCGACCGAAGATCGCCATGAAGATGATGACCAGAAGCATGTAGGGTAACCCATACATGATGTCGACGATTCTCATCAGAATATAGTCAACTTTCCCCCCGACATATCCGGCAATCGCTCCGAGAATGATGCCAATCAAGACACTGGTGAGCGTTCCAACCAATCCGATGGCGATGGAGACTTGTCCTCCGTAGATGATTCGGCTGAGCATATCCCGTCCGCTATAGTCGGTACCGAGGTAGTATTTGCGCTCATGTTTCTTTGTTGCCATCACCTTTGCTTGGAGTTGGCTGTTCACATCGACGATTCGTTCGACGGGGAACGTGGCCAAGCCGTCCTTGATCTCTTGCTTCAAATCACGATCCGCTTGGCGAGTGATCGTCGTTGAGATCTTGCCGAGTAAGTTCGTCTTTCCTAACTTGGCGATTCCGCTATCCCCGATCGTTTGGAGCTCCAACTCCAAGTTAACGGCATATTCTTCGGCGGTGAGACCAGGCGTTGCGCTCTTCAATGAGTTGAGTAATTGGCTGGAGACCTCACTGAGGGTTTGAGCCTCGACATCTTCGACCTTGGTGTTGGTAAGATCGGCATAGATCTTGGTGATCTCCTCATAGCTCATCTTACTCAGGTTTTGTCGCTTTGCTCCCTTCTCTTCACTGAAGGTAATCTTGGTGACGTTGATTAAGAACTCCGTGTCGATCTTTTCTTGGAGGCGATCGATTACTCGTTGGTCAGCAGCGTTAAAGGTAAAGGTTCCCGCCTCGCGTTGGGCTTCCCCCTCTTTGAGGACAAAGTTCCATACTTTGTTTGTATCATTGGCGGCGATCCATTTTTTGATTTGAGCACTTTGAGCTTCGGTTACTTCAAGCTCGCCGCTTCGCCATGCTTTGAAGTAGAGGTCTTTGGCTCGGTTCTCCACCATGATATCACCGGCATTGCGCGTAAAGGAGGGGCGAAGGTGTTGGTGATCGAGGATGATCTGATCATACGGATAGATTGGCAGCAGCGGGGCGGTAGCCGCTAAGATTGAATAGAGGATAACGATGATCATTCCGATGACCGCCATCTTGTTCTTTTTCAATCTCCGCCAGGCGTCTTTACCGAGGCTGTTGCCTACGACCACTTGGTTAAATTCGTTTGTTGTTACGACCTTTTTCATCTCAACTTCCTCTACTTATAGGTTATGCGCGGGTCAAGCTGAGCATAAATAATATCGACAAGGAAGTTCATGACAATCAAGATGACCGAATAGACGATGACTACACCGACGATCAGCGTGTAGTCCCGGTTAAAGGAGGACTGAACGAAGAACTTACCCAAGCCCGGAACGCGGAAGATCTGTTCGACAACAACACTTCCGGTGATGATTCCAGCAAACGCCGGGCCGAGGTAGCTGACTACCGGCAGTAAGGTTCCCTTCATTGCGTGCTTGAAGATGATGACCGGCCGCTTCATTCCCTTTGCTTTTGCCGTTCGGATGTAGTCACTGCGCAGAGTTTCCAGCATCGATGAGCGGGTGAGGCGGGCGATGTTTGCAAAGTACTCAAAGCTCAGTGAGACCGCCGGGAGAATAACGGTGAGATATCCTTCACCGGTAGTGTACCACCCACTGGTTGGAAGCCATTTGAGTTTTACCGCAAAGATGAGCTGAAAGACCGGAGCGATAACAAAGAGGGGTACACTGATGCCGATGACGGCAAGACCCATCGAGAGATAGTCGATCCAAGAGTTCTGTCGCACCGCGGCGATGATGCCGATCCCCATCCCGATCACTACACTGATCAGCATCGCCCAAAGTCCCAAGACGATTGATTTGGGAAGGCTGGTAAAGATGTAGTAGTTTACATCGTAATCCTTATATTTAAAGGAGGGACCCAAGTCGCCTCGGATCATATCAAACATGTAGCGCCCATATTGCTTGATGAGTGGTTCATCGAGGTGATATTTAGCCTCGATGTTTCGCCTAACAACATCAGTAAGATTACGTTCTGATGAGAGCGGGCCGCCCGGTGCTACTCGGACGATAAAGAAACTCAGGGTAATGATGATGAAGAGAGTTGGTATCATCCCCAGGAGCCGGTTAATAATGTATTTCGTCATGCAATGCCTCGTTTACGAGAAGAACCGCCTCATTATCAACGTGTCTTGAAACGGTATTGTTGATACTATACTAAGAAGCACGCTTTGGCAAGAATTGCCGAAAAACTCAAAAAGTGGTTAACGAGCAGTTTCTCTGACTCTGGACAATGCTTCTTCCCTTAGGTAGAGTTCTGGGCAGTGATGAAAACAGTATACCTTGAAAACCTTGGGTGTTCAAAAAATCAAGTGGACGCCGAAGTGATGCTTACCCTCCTTGAAGAGGAGTTTACCCAAGTCGAAGATCCATCTTCTGCCGATTTAATCATCGTCAACACGTGTGGGTTTATCGCCTCGGCTCGGGCCGAAGCGATCGACTCCTTCTTTGAGCTTCATACCGCCAACCCTGAAGCAAAGATTATCTTCAGTGGGTGCATGGCCCAACGATACGCCGATGAGTTAGCCACCGAACTTGGCGAAGCTTCGGCGATCTTTGGAAACCACGATCTCTCAAAGCTGCCTGAGGTTGTTCAGCAGGTCTTCTTAGATGAGCGGGTTGTATCCACTCCGCCCTATCCAACAAGTAAAAAAGAAGACGTGTATGAGCGAAACCTTCTTTTGACATTTCCCGGAAGTGCTTATTTGAAGATCAGCGAAGGGTGTAACCATCGCTGCTCATACTGTGCAATTCCAATCATTCGCGGTGCGCTTCGCTCCAAACCCCTTGAGCACATCCTTGATGAAGCAAAGACGTTGGTTGGCCAAGGAATCAAAGAGATCAATCTCATCGGTCAAGATTTAGCCTCTTGGGGAAAAGATCTAAAAGAAGCGGGGCGCGACTTTATGACCCTTCTTTCTGAGTTGGTTGCTTTGGAAGGCGACTTTGTAATTCGCTTGCTGTACATCCACCCCGATATGTTTCCCGAAGAACTCATTGAGTTCATTCGCGATCACAAAAAGATCCTTCCTTACTTTGACATTCCCTTCCAACACGCCGATGAGACAATTCTCCGATCGATGGGCAGACGGGGTACAAAAGAGTCACACCTGAGGTTGATCAACAAGATCAGAGCGGTCTTACCTGAAGCGGTCATCCGCTCAACGATCCTGTTGGGGTATCCCGGTGAAGATGAAGCCTCGTTTAGTGAAATACTCGATTTTCTGAGCCAAGCGCAACTGGACTGGGTCGGCTCCTTCGTCTACTCCCTTGAGGAGGGGACGAAAGCCGCCACCCTGACCAATGAACGAAAACATAAAAAACTTACTTCCAAGGCACAAAAATTTCAAAAAGAACTTGAAAATCTGCAACTCGCCATTACCCATAACCGCCTAGAATCCTTTATCGGAAAAGAGGTGGACGTCCTCATCGAAGAGGCGGTAAAAGGCGAAGACCTTTACATCGGTCGCACCTACGCCCAAGCACCGGAAGTGGATGGTCTTACCGTGGTTTTGGCTCGCGACCTTACCCCGGGCAGTGTTGTTCGCTGTGGAATTAGGCGGGTCAACGGCCTGGATTTCGAAGCAATTCCTCTTCAAGGAGGGGTACATGGCTGATATCGATTATCTCCTTGAGCAACTCAACGAACCTCAAAAAGAAGCGGTCCTGGAAAATAGCCGCCCGCTCTTGATGCTCGCCGGGGCGGGTAGCGGTAAGACGCGAGTGATCACCACCAAGATCGCTTACGCGATCGAGGTGTTAAAGATTCCCCCGTATAAGATCTTAGCTGTTACCTTCACCAACAAAGCCGCCAGTGAGATGAAAGAACGCGTTGAGACGATGCTCGGAGATAATCCCTTTGCCAAGGAGTGCAATATTCGAACATTCCACTCCTTTGGGGCGTGGCTCTTAAGACGGTTCGGATCGGAGATTGGTCTGGGTTCGAACTTCACGATCTACGATGATACCGACTCCCTCGCCCTCCTCGCTTCGATCTATCCCTCCTATAAGCGAAGGGAGCTGGAGCCGGTAATGAAGCGGATCAGCTACGCAAAAGATCGAATGCTGAATCCCTCTGAAGCGATGAAGAGTTTTCACGCTGATCTGCTCTTTAAGCAGATGTACGAACGGTATGAGGCAAAGCTGAGAGCGGTTGGAAACCTTGATTTTGCTGATTTAATCGGTCGTTCGATCGAACTGCTTCAGGATGCACCGCACGTGCAGGAGTGGGTCCACTCCCGCTTTGAGATGATCATGGTCGATGAGTATCAAGACTCCAACACCGCGCAGTTCCTTCTTTTGAAACTGCTTGTTGGACCTACTGCATTCATCGGAGTAGTGGGGGATGATGATCAGTCGATCTACCGCTTCCGGGGAGCGGAGGTGAAGAACATCCTCACCTTCGGATCAGTGTTTCCTCAAACCCGAACGATTAAACTGGAGCAGAACTACCGCTCCACTACCCAGATCCTTGCCGTTGCCAACAGCGTCATCTCCAAAAATACCGACCGGCATGAGAAAAACCTTTGGAGTGCCAACGAGCATGGAGAGAAGCCCAAGCTCTTCTACGTTCAAGATGAAGAGGATGAAGCGAAGCGGGTCGTGACGATCCTAAGAAATGATCATAACTACAACAACAGCGCGGTCCTCTATCGGACCAACGCCCAAAGTGTTGCCTTTGAAACGGTCTTTAAGCGCTACGCGATCCCCTACAAAGTGGTGGGAGCCCTTCAGTTCTATGAACGCGAAGAGGTCAAAGACGCGTTAGCACTTTTGTATCTGTTGACCAACCCCAAAGATGAGGTCTCCTTCCGCCGAATCATCAACAAGCCGGCGAGGGGTATCGGAGCCGGGGGAGTGGAGAAGATCCTCTCCTTTGTCGATTCGGCAAAGGGAGATCTACTGAAAGCAATAACCCTCGCCGTTGATACTCGCTCTTTATCGGCCAAAGCTGCTCAAGGGGCCCAAAACGTAGTCCGATTCATCGAAGAGGGGCGGCGCTTCATCATCGAAGGGAACTTGGTTGACGGGGTTACCTTTCTGATTCGCGAATCGGGACTCTTTGAGTACTACCAAGAGCAAGACTACCTCAACACCACCGCCAAGGTTGCCAACCTTGAGGCGTTAGTAAACGCTCTTTCGGCGTATGAATCCTCTTTTGAAGGACTTGTTGAGTTCTTGGAGCAACTGACCCTTGATCGGACTACGTTAGGAACGGATGATCCCAGGGATAAGGAAGGCGTTACCCTGATCACGATGCACAACACCAAGGGGTTGGAGTTTGATCGCGTTTTTGTTTCCGGTTTGGAGGAGGAGCTCTTCCCCGGCCGGCAAAATGAAAGCGATGAGGATATCCAAGAGGAGCGCAGGATTTTCTACGTAGCAGTTACTCGGGCTCGAAGCGAGTTGTATCTCCTCTCCTCGAAGGTACGCCGCATTTGGGGGCGAACAACGTTCCAGCACCCCAGTCGGTTTATCAGTGAGATCGATCCCAAACTGATTCATGTGGAAGGATCTCCCCTCACTCACTACAACACCGTTGAAAAGCCGGACTCATGGAGTCGGCCAACCTCCTCGTGGGGTAGTAGTGGGTCAAACATCATTCAACAAGGCTTTGGGCCCAATGCCAAGAAGTTTGAAATGAAGGTGAAGCATGAATCTACGGATGATGGACCGCTCTTTCGCGTCGGTCAGCGGGTGTACAGTGACGCCTACGGCGAAGGAGAAGTAATCGCTCTTCGTGGGGAAGGGGAGCGCGAAGCGATCGATGTTGTCTTTGCTACCAAGAAAAAAGCAACGTTCTTAAGTCGCTTTGCCAACCTCGATCGGATCGACGGTGAATAAGACTAGACACGATTGGGCGGAAGATTATACAATGCCTACCGTTGTCTGCCCTTTGGGGTACAGATTTTTTTGAACACTATGGCGTTTTTGCTGGGAAGAACCTGATCGCATTCACTTCTTTTCAAGCCCCTTTTGGATCTTGTCGGAGCACAGTTGTGCGCTCCTTCCTAACCTACCTTTCCCAGGGAGTTACTCAAGACCAAAGCCTTGGATCGAGCAAGCGTTCAGCGAGTAAGAAATCTTTGCTAATTTGCTCATTAGCGTAAGGATTTCCTCTCCGATCAGTAAAGCCATACTGATGCAGGGAACTGCATTGATAATTACAGGCAAGGAAAACCTTGCAGAGCAGGATGAATAGATGAAGACTATTTTTGTGAAACCGCTGACGATTCAGAAGAAATGGTATCTGATTGATGCAGAGGGAAAGGAGCTTGGCAGAGTAGCAGTTGCTGCAGCGCGCATCCTCCGCGGGAAGAACAAAGCTGAGTATGCCCCCCTCCACGACCTTGGTGACTATGTGATCATCGTCAACGCTGAGAAAGCAATTCTCACCGGAAACAAGTACAACGATAAGATGTACTACAGCCACTCCGGCTTCCCCGGTGGACTGCGCAAGACCAGTTATGCCGAGATGATCAAGCGTAAGCCGACCTTCCCAATGGAGCACGCCGTAAAGGGTATGCTGCCCAAGGGTCCGCTTGGACGTAAGTTGTTTACCAACATGCGTGTCTATGCTGGTGCTGAGCATAAGCAAATCGCCCAGCAGCCGATTCAGGTCGAAATCTAAGGTAGGAGCGAATAATGGCAAAGAAAGAAGCTAATAAAGCAGTGGACCTTGGTCATGGTGTTGGTCGCCGTAAGACTGCGGTCGCTCGAGTATATCTTCGGGAAGGCGAAGGTAAGATTATGATTAACGGTCGGGATGTCGATTCGTATTTCGGAAACCCGATGTTGACGTTCATCGTCAAGCAACCGCTGACAACCACTGAAACCGATGGGAAGTACGATATTCTTATCAACGTGAAAGGCGGAGGTCCCTCCGGCCAAGCTGGTGCATGCCGCCACGGAATCGCCCGAGCATTGGTTATTCACGATGAGAACTTCAAGCCAGCCCTTCGAGCCGCAGGGTTCATGACCCGAGACTCACGTATGGTTGAGCGTAAAAAGTACGGTCAGCCCGGTGCTCGCCGAAAGTTCCAGTTCTCCAAGCGATAAGGTGTCTTACGCTCGGATTGCACGGGAGCCCACCAAGGGAGGATATCAACTCCTCCCTGTCGAGGGTTCCCCTTTTTTTATCTCATCGACCCTCTTTCGAACGTTTAACCTGAGTGTTGACCAAGAGGTTGATGAAGCCCTCGCTTCTAAGCTCTTTGAAGAGAGTCAGAAGGAGGCGTGCTACGCCCAAGGGCTTTCATATCTGGCCCGAAGTGAACATACCACCCTGAGGCTTACTCAAAAGCTCTATCAGAAGGGGTACTCCAAAGAGATTATCGATCATACGATCGAGGTTTTACGGGAAGAAGACTCGTTAAGTGATCTGAGGTACGCTCGACTCTTTATCGAGCGAAGACAGCAAAAAACTCCCGAGGGGCGATTACGAGTTGCTCAGCGCCTCGCCCAACGCGGCGTTAGCCGAGAAGCGAGCCAACAGGCGTTGGATGAACTCTTCACTGAAGAACTCATCACCACCTACGTGGCCGCGGCTATCACTCGAGCCCACCTTAAATCTCCTGATAAGGATCTGCGGGAACTTCTTCGATCTTGGGGTTTTTCCTCCTATGAGATCCAACTAGGACTTGAAGCATTTGAGGAAGATGAATTACCGTAAGGGTATGAAGAAACCTCTTGGATTGTTACTCATCCTCCTCTTACTCTCAACGCAGCTCTTTGCGTTCCGTTTTGAATACAACAAGGATTTGGATACCCTTGGTGATGTGGGGATGTATGTGAGTCTGGCGCTTCCGGCAACCCTTCTTTTTGAAGCAGAGAAGAGCGAGTATCTTCCGTTGGCCCTCAGTTACGGTTCAACGATAGGAACAAGCTACCTCACTCGAACGATCCTGAAAGAGGTGATCGATAAAGACCGCCCCTATGTGGGCCATCCCGATGCTCCTCCTCTAAGTGATGATGATCAGAAGAGTTTTCCCAGCGGCCATGCGATCTTCAGCTTGGCCTCCGCTGCCTACCTCCAAACTGCAGTGAGCCTTTGGTACCCCGATTCAACCCTGCTTAAAACGATGGCGATCGCCAACTGGGCCCTCGCCGCTACCACGGCAACCCTGCGGGTGGTCGGAGGTTCCCACCACCTTGAAGATATCCTCGCTGGTTCAGTGATCGGTGCCGGCTTTGGCTTCCTCGGTCCCTTTATCACCGACAAGCTTCGAAAGGGTGACAAAGATGCACCCCACGTGCTCATTGGCCAAGCAACGGGGGTGCACATCTCCTACTAGAGGCGTAAACTACTTAGTTTGGATGTGAGCCAAGAACTCCTTAAAGCCATCCTGACCGTTTTTTGCTTCCGGCTCATACTCTTCGAGCGGGTAGTGTTCCATCACAAAGTCGATGTCTTTATCTCCTCGGCCGGAGAGGTTTACCAAGATTGCTTCATCGCTGCCCATCGTCTGAGCAAGCTTAATCGCATAGGCAACGGCGTGGCTCGATTCAAGCGCGGGGATGATCCCTTCCATTCGAGAAAGGCCATAGAACGCCTCAACCGCTTCGCGGTCGGTGATCGATTCATAGATAACGCGCTTGATCGAGTGGAGGAAGGAGTGCTGCGGTCCTACTCCCGGGTAATCCAAGCCGCTTGCGATCGAGTAGACCGGTAGGGCTTCACCCTGCTCATCCTGAAGGAGCAGGCTCTTAAAGCCGTGGAGGATTCCTACGCTTCCTTTAGTGATCGTTGCGGCGTGATCGGGGGTATCCAAGCCTTTTCCTGCCGGCTCGACTCCATAGATCTTTACCTCGGTGTCTTCCAAGAACGCACTGAAGATTCCCATTGCGTTCGACCCGCCGCCAACACACGCTACGATCGCCTCGGGTAAGCGTCCGATCATCTCTTGGATCTGCTCTTTTGCTTCTAAGCCGATGATCGACTGGAAGTCGCGCACCATCATCGGAAAGGGGTGAGGCCCAACGACGGAGCCGATGCAGTAGATCTGATTCACCGGATCTTCCAAGTAGGCTTCAAAGGCGGCATCGACGGCGTCTTTGAGCGTTTGGGTTCCGCGGGTAACTTCAACAACTTTTGCTCCGAGGATCTTCATTCGACTTACGTTTGGAGCTTCTTTGTAAACGTCAACACTGCCCATGTAGATATCACATTCCAAGCCCATCAGTGCTGCGGCAGTGGCAAGGGCTACGCCGTGTTGTCCCGCTCCAGTTTCGGCGATCACTTTCTTTTTCCCCATCGCTTTGGCAAGAAGTACTTCCCCGATGCAGTGGTTGATCTTATGAGAACCGGTGTGGTTGAGATCTTCGCGCTTGAGGAAGATTTGAGCTCCGCCTACCGCTTCGCTTAAGCGCTTAGCGTGATAGATCGGCGAGGGCCGACCGATGTAGTGCTTCCGTAAATCCATCAATGCTTCGATGAACTTAGGGTCTTCAACGATCGTTCGGTACGCTTGTTCGATTTCAGTCATCACCTTTTCAAGGTCGGGCGGCAGGTACGCCCCACCGTATTCGCCAAAATAGCCCTCGGTGGTCGGTTGATCAGTTGTGTTGATTGAGTTTGTCAGTTTGTTTGCCATGGGAAATCTCCTTCGTAATTGTTGTGATGTTACTGTACATAGAAACGAAGTGTCAAGAGATTCTACAAAAAAGTTTCTATAAAAAGAAACAAAAAAGGTAACTCCTTTTTCCCAATAAAAATACCCCCACAACTCAATGCAGGGGTATGAATCTACGGTATATCGCTTAGGCGAGGCCGACTGCTTTCTTCAAGGTAGCACCGTCGCGAACGCCGATTGCTTTGTTGATCACTTCGCCATCTTTGTAGATGAGAAGGGTTGGGATCGACTGGATGCCGAAGCTCATCGCCAGTTCACCTTCTTCGTCAACGTTGACTTTTACAATCTTCAGTTGATCTTCGCCAAACTCTTTGGCCAAGTCTTCGAGGATCGGGCCTTGCATTCGGCAGGGTCCACACCAGGGGGCCCAGAAGTCTACGATAACCGGTGCCTTGTTTTTGAGCACTTCAGCTTCATATGTGCTCTTGTTTACATGTTTGATCATTCCATTCTCCTATTACGTTGGGTACTATAGCAGTACTGATATTCTGTTTCGTTGAGTAAGATACTATATTTACTTGCTAACGGCAACTACTTGGGGGCACAAACTTGAATACTCCGATCATCGACTTGCACATCGACACAATCTACGCCTTGGCCAACCATTATTCGAGTGGAGACCTCTCTTCAAATACCGGGGATGTGGACCTTCAGCGGATGAAGACACACCACAGGATCACAAGCTGCTTTGCGTTGTTTGTCGATGCCGAAGAAACCCCCAAGCGTTGGAACGCTGTCAATGAACTGCATGAGTGCTTTCTTAAGCAGCTTGAAACCTATCGAGAAGTAATAACCCACATAAGCGATGGAAAGGGGGGTGATGGCTGCCACGCCATCTTAAGCGTCGAGGAGGGCGGGGTGTTGGAGGGTGATCTTTCCCGACTCGATCTTCTTCACACTTGGGGAGTGCGGTTGATGACCGTGGGGTGGAATTGGGAAAATGAGTTGGGGTATCCCCACTACCAGCGGGGGCACTTAAAACCCTTTGGCTACGAAGTCGTTCAGCGAATGGAGGAGCTGAAGATCCTCGTTGATGTTTCGCACCTCAACGATGAAGGAGTCAAAGATATCCTTACTTGTTCAAAACGCCCGGTCATCGCCAGCCACTCCAATGCGCGCACTATCTGCAAACACAGCAGAAACCTCAGCGATGAGTTGATTCGAAAGATCAGTGATATTGGTGGGGTGGTTGGGCTGAACTTCTGTCCGCCCTTTGTCAGTGAGCACGCCTCCCACGCTTCGGTAAGCGGTTTGGTTGCTCATCTTCAACAGATCTACCAAGTAGGAGGCTCTGATGTGTTGGCCCTCGGAACCGACTATGACGGCATCACAGGGACCTATGAGATTCGGGGTTATCAAGATTTTGATATTCTCAATACAGCGCTCATCGATGCTGGGTTCACTTCAACCGTGTTAGATCACTTTTGGTATAAGAACGCCCAGCGAGTGCTGGGCGCGTAAGGGTTACCACTTCATCATCTTCAAAAAGCGGGCGAGGTTGTCGACCGTTTTCTTTAAGTCGAGTTGGGCTCGAAGCTTTGCTTCTTTGAAGGGAATGGCAAGGCGGTTGATCGAGAAGATCGCCGTGACCCCTTCATCGTAGGCCCCATCGGCATCGTCGGCGATGTCACCGACCAACGCGATTACCGGCACTCCCGTCTTCTTCGTTCGCCGTCCAACCCCAATAACTACTTTACCGCGGAGGGACTGACCGTCGATCTTTCCTTCACCGGTGATGACCATATCCGTTTCTGTGAGCAGTTCATCAAACTGGACCGCATCAAGAACCGTTTCGATTCCCATCTGCAGTTCGCTGTCAAAGTAAGCGGCCATTCCTCCACCCATTCCACCGGCGGCTCCGCTACCAGGGATCGACTGGACATCAAGGCCGATATCAGCGGCGATAACCTTTGCCAGTGACTTGAGGTTGGCATCTAAGACTTTCACCATCGCCGGATCGGCACCCTTCTGAGGGCCAAAGATGTAAGCTGCTCCGCTTTCACCGTAGAACGGGTTGTCGATATCGCACATTGTGGTGATGGAAACTCCATCCAAAGCCGGATTTCGTTTTGATTTGTCGATTGAGACTACGTTTTGCATCGTCCCTCCGGTGGGGATAAAGGAGGTGCCTTCTTTGTCCAAGAAAACAACTCCGCAAGCGGCGGCGGCTCCACAGCCTCCGTCATTGGTCGCCGAGCCACCCAGGCCGACGATCATCTGCTTACAGCCCGCTTCGGCTGCGGCGAGGATCAGCTCACCGACACCGTAGGTGGTAGTCAGATCGGGGCGAAGGGTGTCACCGACAAGTGGAAGGCCGGCGCACGCAGCCATCTCGATGACTGCTACATTGTTGGGAAGAACTCCGTAAAAACTTTCCATCGGTTCCCCAAATGGGCCTTGAACCGTTACATACTTCTTTTCACCACCGAGGGCTTGAAGGAACGCATCAACACTTCCTTCGCCGCCATCGGCAACGGGAATCGAACGAACATGGGCATCCGGATAGTGGACTGTAAGGCCTTCTTCAACGATGGCACAAATTTCGGCAGAACTCATTGTTCCCTTAAACGAGTCGGGAATAAGAAGAAAGTGTTTCATACAAAGCTCCTATGATTTGTAATGCTAGGCCCTAGTGTACTGGTATTGGAGAGGAAAAGAAAGATGGGATTTTTCATCGCTTCCAGAAGGTTTTCGTGAAGAGAACGTAGACGGTGAACAGTTCAAGTCGTCCGACCAACATCAAGAAGGAACAAACCCACTTATAGAAGGGGGGAAAGAAGCCAAAGTTTCCCCTCGGCCCAACTTTGGCAAAGCCCACTCCGATATTTCCTAAGCACAAAAACGAAGCGCTGATGCTGGTAAGAAGATCTGCGCCACTGAAGGAGAGAATCAACGAGCCAAGAAGACCGGTAAAGATATAGACTCCGACAAAGGTTGTGATCGCATTGATCAAATCGGTGGTGAGGGTTGTTTGTCCGAGGCGAACTTGAAACACCCCTTTGGGGTGAATTCGTTTTTTCAGTTGGTAGCGCCCCAGTTTATAGAGGGCGGCTACCCGGACCACTTTGATTCCGCCCGCCGTCGAGCCGGCGCTGCCACCGATGAAAAACAAAAAGAAGAGGATCATCTGGCTGAAAGCGGGCCATGTTTCATAGTTCGTAGTGGTAAAGCCGGTGGTTGTCATAATGGAGGCGTTTTGAAACGCGGTGTACCGAAGGCTCGTCCAAAAGGAGGGGTAAGTTTTGGAAAAGGTCAGATAGAGAGCGGAGAACAACACCGACGTGCCAAAAATGCCTAGGTATGTTCTGAGTTCAGCATCGTGAAACACGCTCTTGGCTTTACGGGCAAAGAGGCGCCAGTAGAGGGCAAAGTTCACTCCACTGATCACCATGAAGATCGTTACCACGATATCGACAAAGCTGGATTCAAAGCCGGCGATTGAGTAGTTCATCGTTGAGAAGCCGGCGGCACTCATCGTAGAAAAGGTAATCGTAACCGCATCGTACAAGGAGAGGCCGCCGAGGAAGAGAATGATCGTTTGTAGGACGGAGAAGCCGATGTAGATCGTCCACAGCAATAATGCGGTAGTCTTTATCTTCGGCGTCAGCTTATCTTTTGTCGGTCCGACACTCTCCGCTCCCACCAACATCGTTCCCGTTACCCCCAACGCAGGCAGGAGGGCCACAAAGAGGACAACGATTCCCATTCCTCCAAGCCAGTTTGTCTGCGAGCGCCAAAAGAGAATCGACAGGGGAAGCGTTTCGATCTCACTGAGGGTAGTAGCTCCGGTGGTGGTGAAACCGCTCATGATCTCAAAGAATGCGGAGGAGTAATCGGGAAGGCTCCCACTGACATAGAGCGGCAGAGCACTGAAGGCGGTGGCAACGATCCACGTCAATGTGACGACAAAGAAGCCGTCACGGGCGTAGAAGTTCTTTGTTTCCGGTTTGGTTGTTCCGATGAGAATTGCTGCACAGAAGAGGGCGACTGCCAGGTAGGTGACTGCAAAGCCATACAAGGCGAGCTGTTCGCCGAGCACGGCCGCCATGATCGTGGGAATCCCCATTAAGGCGGCGATGAAGAGTTCGATAAAGCCAAAGAGGCGAAGATCTAATTTCCAATTAAGCATCGCCGTTCCGTCCAAACAAGTTCTCGATAAAGACCGTATGCTCGAGCTTTACGACGATGAGCAGTGTTGAGTTCGCTTCGATGATCGAGTCGCCCGTTGGGATGTGACTTACTCCATCTGAGCTCGTAATTCCGGCAACTAACGCCTTGGTTCGCATGTCGATCTCTTTGAGGGTTTTTCCGACCAGTGGACTTGTGCTAGGGATGATATACTCAATGATTTCAAGCTGGCCGTCAAAGAGGGTGTGGATCGACGAGACGTTGGAGCCTCGAAGATAGCGCAGGAGCGATTCGACGGTGGTGTCGGTGGTGGAGATGACCACATCGATATCCAAGAACCTGGCCATTCGAATGTAGTTGTTGTTGTTTTTAATGAGGGCAATCGAGCGAGCGATGCCGACGCGTTTGGCGTAACTGGCGGTGATGACGTTCAACTCGTCGTTGTCGGTAAGTGCAACGAGCAAGTCGCTGTTGGTCAACTGCTCCTCCTGCATGATGTCTTCATCGGTGATGTCAGAGTGGATCACCAAGATCTCCCGAAAGCGTTCGCTGAATGCTTTGCACACTTCGGGATCTTTGTCGATCAAGGTAACTCGAGTCCGCATCGAAGGGCGGATATCATCTAAGAGAGCTCGGGTGATCTTACTTGCTCCGACAAACACCATCCGCTTGGGTGCTTTTTCCAACTCTCCGACCGCTTTGAGGATCTCATGAACCTCCTCCTCATTAGCAACAATCGAGAGGATATCATCTTCTCCGATGACCGTTTCGCCGGAGGGGATTTGTAAGACCTCTTTGTTTTTGATCGCGACAACGATGAACTCAGCGTGGAGGGTGGTTCGAAGCTCCATGACCGTCGAGCCGATAAAGGAGCTGGATGGTCCGACGTGCATATTGTACAGAAGGAGGGTCGAGTTGGAGAAGCTTAAGATATTTGGATTGACCCCCTGGTCGATGAGGGTGTGAATCGACCGGCCCGTCTCCGCTGCCGGATTAACAATATAGTCGATACCAAGAAGTCCCTCGCGTAACCCACTGGAGCCGGTGTAACTTAGGGAGCGGATCGCGGCAACGGTTCGCACGTGGGGATACGATGCTTCGACCAAGCCAGAGGAAACCAAGTTGATCTCATCGCTATCGGTGAGGGTGATGAACGCTTCAGCTTCTTCAATGCCCGCTTCGATCAGCTTTGCCGGATCGGTTCCGTTGCCAACGACGCCCAAACAATCAAGGCGTGATACTGCTTGCTCGATTCGCTCGCTGCTTGAATCGAGCATCACTACGTTTTTACCTTCGGCAACCAACTGCCGGGCAAGGCCCATTCCTCGCCGACCGGCTCCTAAGATGATATAGTTCTTACTCGTACCGTGCTCCTCTCTGGTAGATACCAGCGTTGATTATCATAACAGAACTACCTTCAAATGCAACAG
>CAYUHP010000003.1:0-13303 GCA_964444595.1 uncultured Sphaerochaeta sp.
ATCAAGTCATCGACTAAGAGGATCTTTTTTCCCGGGTGCACATCGAGTTTTTGAACGCAGATGACATCCTCACCATATTCAAGGGCAAAACTCTTGGTATACACCTCGTTAGGCAACTTGCCCATCTTCCGAATCAAGATCAGCGGAACGTCGAGGCGTTCCGCCAAGGGAGCGCCGAAGACAAATCCCCTCGCTTCAACCGCGGCGATGTAATCAAACTCATACGCTTCTGCTTTCTTTGCTAGTTCATCAATACTCGCTTTAAATGCTTTACTGTCATTGAGAATGCCGGTGATGTCGTAATACAGAATCCCTTCTTTGGGAAAATTGGGGACTTTTCTAATTGCCTGATCCAAATCGATATTCACACTCAGCCTCCTGGGGTGTACTGTTTCTTAAACGCACTGACTCGTGCGCTTGCTTTCATATCATAGCCGTCTTGAACTCCGTCTTTGAGGTAGTGGTACGCCAAGGCGGCGATCATCGCCGCATTGTCGGTACACAGCTGCATTGAAGGAAAGGAGACCTCATAGCCGCCTTTTCGAAACTGCATGAGTTCACTGCGTAAATAGCTGTTTGCGGCAACTCCCCCCCCGACGCTGATTCGCGTCAAACCAGTATCAGCTAAGGCGGCTCGAATCCGCTTGATCAACATGTTGATCGCACTTCGTTGGAAGGAAGCGGCAATATTTTCATTCGATTTCTCGCTCTTACCATCCCAGTATTTATCCAAGTGGTTGATGGCGGCACTTTTGAGACCGGAGTATGAGATGTCGTAGGGGTTTGTTTTCTCGCGAATCTTGGGTCCAGGAAACCGAAACGCCAGAGGATTTCCCTTTTGAGCGAGTCGATCGATCGCGATCCCGCCGGGATATCCGAGGTCATAGTGTTTGGCTACTTTGTCGAACGCCTCCCCAATCGCATCATCGATTGTGGTTCCGAGCACTTCCAACTCATCATAGCCGGTTACTTTACAGATAACGGTATGTCCGCCGGAGACAAGAACCCCAAGATAGGGATAGGCCAGCTCCTCTTCAATTTGAGGGGCGTAGAGGTGGGCTCGAATGTGATCAATCCCGATGAGCGGGATCTTGTTTGCGGCGGCATAGCCTTTGGCAAAGCTTACGCCTACCAACAAAGATCCGAGCAAACCGGGGCGGTTGGTGACCGCAACGGCGTCAATCTCAACGCCGGCGTCTTCAACCGCAGCTTTTACCGTCGGAGCGATCCATTCGGTGTGGATTCGAGATGCGAGTTCGGGTACAACGCCATAGTAGATTCGATGTTCATCGATCTGGGTTGCAATTACATTGCTGAGAATCGTTTTTCCGTCTACTACAACACTCGCCGCACACTCATCGCAGGAGGTCTCGATTCCAAGGACGTTCATAACCCTTCATCCTCGGCGACCATCGATGCAATGTCTTCCAGCCCAAAGCCTTGTTCAATCGCTTCTGGGTACATCTCCATAAGAAAATCAGCCACCTCCGGATCCCAACTTTGACCAACGGTCGGGCCAAAACGGGAGGGGTGGTTAATGAGTATCTCTATCACTTCGCGCGGTGCTGCCGGAGCAAAAAGCATTCGTTTTTTCAATCAATTTCCTCATCGCTAGCCTACTTCAAAGCTCTACTCTGGTCAAGTTGCACCACGCCTTGCAAAAAAACACCTTCTACGGTATTATGCCATCGTTATGCCAAAATAGCTCAGGGGTAGAGCGGCTCACTCGTAATGAGCAGGTCAAGGGTTCAATTCCCTTTTTTGGCTCTCAAAGAACGGTCCGTACTGAATACAAGTACGGACCGTTTTTCTTATCGTATTCAAACAAAACCGGTTAGCGAAAAAGAATCCCGGGCCTTAGGCCCGGGAAGAATAGCTTACTTCTGCTTGATCACAGCCTGGGCTGCTGCCAGACGAGCGATCGGAACGCGGAAGGGAGAACAGGAAACGTAATCCAATCCGACTTCGTTGAAGAATTCAATCGTCTTGGGGTCTCCGCCGTGCTCACCGCAAATTCCCAAAACAAGCTCGGGGTTTGCTTTGCGACCAAGGTCGCTGGCGATTCGGACCAACTTCCCTACTCCGTCAAAGTCCATCGTCTCAAACGGGTCGTAGTCATAGAAGCCCTTATCGGTATCGTTGACATAGGGTCCAAGGAAGGAGGCCGAGTCATCTCGGCTGAATCCGCACGCCATCTGGGTGAGGTCGTTGGTACCGAAGCTGAAGAACTCAGCACTCGGGGCGATCTCATCGGCGGTCAGAGCTGCTCGAGGTACCTCGATCATCGTACCGATCTTGTACTCAACTTCCATCTTCTGCTCGGCGAAGATCGCTTCGATTACTTCAAGGATAATCTTCTTGGAGAAGACAAACTCCTTGTAGTTACCCACCAGCGGAACCATGATCTCCGGTAAGACATCAATGCCCTTGCGCTTCACGTTGATTGCAGCTTCGATGATCGCTCGAACCTGCATGCGAAGGATCTCAGGGTAGATGATTCCAAGACGACAGCCGCGGAAACCGAGCATCGGGTTGAACTCGTGCATCGCGTTGATCTTCTGAGAGAGCTCTTCCACGGCGATCCCCATCTGCAGAGCCAACTCGTGGCGACTGGTGTGGTCATTGGGAAGGAACTCGTGAAGGGGCGGATCGAGGAGACGAATCGTTGCCGGGCGGCCCGCCAATGCTTCGTAGATTCCTTCAAAGTCAGCGCGCTGCATCGGAAGCAACTCTTCAAGGGCCTTTTCACGCTCGATCGTGTTTTCTGCCAAGATCATCTTGCGAACCGGGAGGATTCGACCCTCTCCGAAGAACATGTGCTCGGTTCGGCAAAGCCCGATTCCCTCAGCACCGAAGAGGACTGCCATCTCGGTATCGTGGGGGGTATCCGCGTTGGTGTATACCGCCATGCGCTTGATCTCTTGGACGTATTCCATGAACTTGTTGTAGTAATTGAAGAGCTCGGAGTCTTCTTCCTTCATCTGACCGTTAAGAACTTGAACGATCTCGGAAGCTTTGACGGGAACATCAACGGCGTATACTTCACCGGTGAATCCATCGAGGGCGATGAACTCCCCTTCTTTAATCGTCAGACCGTCAACGGCGAGGAACTTCTTCTCTTCATTGATGATAATATCATGAGCACCACTGACACAGGGACATCCCATGCCCCGGGCAACAACGGCTGCGTGGCTGGTCATACCGCCGCGGGCGGTAACGATTCCCTTTGCAACGGCCATACCACCGATATCTTCGGGGCTGGTCTCATTTCGAACCAGGATGACATCTTCACCCTTGGCAGCCATCTCTTCTGCTCGAGCTGCAGTGAAGTATACTTTACCGCTCGCTCCACCGGGGGATGCGTTAAGACCCTTGGTAACAACTTTGACATCATTTTCGGTGATGTACTTGGAATCGAGAACCGGAGCAAAGAGCTTACCGAACTCGCCGGCCGGAACGCGGCTGACCGCTTCGGCTTTGGTGATCAGGCCCTCTTCAACCATCTCAACTTGGCTGCGCAGCCAGCTGAACACCGTCCGCTTTCCGCTTCGGGTTTGAAGGATGTAGAGTGTTCCCTCTTGAATCGTGAACTCAAGGTCCTGCATATCCCTATAATGCTTCTCAAGGATGTGGCGGATATCAACCAACTGCTTGTACGCCTCGGGATTCACTTTCTCAAGGGTTTCGATCGGCTCGGGAGTTCGAATTCCGGCAACAACGTCTTCACCTTGAGCGTTCATCAGATACTCACCGTAGAAGTGGTTTTCACCGGTTGAGGGGTCTCGGGTAAAGGCCACACCGGTTCCGCTGGTATCGCCCATGTTACCGAACACCATCGACTGGATGTTTACGGCGGTACCAAGAAGACCACGAATGTCATTCATCTGGCGATAGCGGATCGCTCGGTCATTGTTCCATGACTTGAATACGGCATTGACAGACAAGAAGAGCTGCTCAACGGGATCGGTGGGGAAATCAGTTCCGGCGTTGTCGTGGACGATCTTCTGATAACGCTTGACAAGTTCCTGTAAGTCATCGCTGCTCAGGTCGGAATCCAACTCAACACCTTTCTCATCTTTTACATCTTGTAAAGCACCCTCAAAGAGCGCGTGGGGAACTTCCATGACTACGTCGCCGAACATTTGCATGAAGCGGCGGTAGCTATCCCAAGCAAACCGTTCGTTACCAGTTTTTGCGATGAGGCCTTGAACACTCGTCGGATTGAGCCCGAGGTTGAGGATCGTGTCCATCATACCGGGCATCGAGGAGGCGGCTCCACTTCGAACTGAAACCAACAAGGGGTTGGTGTCATCACCGAGTTTTGCACCCATCATCTCTTCTAAGGTAGCGAGGTGTTGGAGGATTTCTTCGCGAAGGCCCTCGGGATACGCTCCGTCATTGGCAGAGTAGTACGCGCACGCTTCGGTGCTGATCGTGAAGCCTGGAGGTACGGGAAGACCGATGCTGATCATGTCGGCGAGGTTTGCACCTTTACCGCCGAGGAGATCTTTCATCTCGGTTGTTCCTTCAACCTTTCCAGAGCCAAAGAAATAGACATACTTTTTTTTCTTATTCGTCATTCATGACTCCTCAAAATTATTGCACTTTGATAACGAACAAATCCTATAGGTTACTGTCGAAACTGTCAATCAATAAAGATTCAATTTCTTGTTCAGAAACTATTTGGGAGAAGTCAAAAATAAAACATTGTACCAAAAATGAAAGAAAGGAAGGTGTTACCCTTCCCTTCTATCATAAGAACCCACTCGCTTACGGCTGTTTACCGATGTAGGCAAGAATACCGCCGTCGACATACAGCACGTGACCGTTGACGAAGTCACTGGCTTTGGAACCGAGGAAGAGGGCTGGGCCCATCAAGTCCTCCGGTGTTCCCCACCGTTCGGCAGGTGTCTTTGCGATAATGAACGAATCAAACGGGTGGCGTGAGCCGTCCGCTTGCTTCTCACGCAGCGGAGCGGTCTGTGGAGTTGCGATATACCCAGGTCCAATGCCATTGCACTGGATATTGTACTGACCGTACTCGCTGGCAATATTGCGCGTTAACATCTTCAGTCCGCCCTTTGCTGCGGCATAGGCAGCAACGGTCTCCCGACCCAGTTCGCTCATCATCGAACAAATGTTGATGATCTTCCCGCTTCTTCGCTCCATCATCGAAGGGAGCACCGCTTTTGCGACGATGAAGGGGGCGGTCAAATCGATGTCGATTACCAAGCGCCAATCTTCAACGCTCATCTCATGCATCGGAGTACGACGAATGATCCCGGCGTTGTTCACCAGAATATCAACCGGACCAAGGTCGGCTTCAATCTGTTTGGCGGTCTTTTGGACGGCAGCTTCATCGGTTACGTCACATACATAGCCTTTGGCTTCAAAGCCCGCTTCCCTGTACGCAGCGAGGCCTTTGTCGACCAACTCTTGGTTGATGTCGTTAAAGGCAATTTTTGCCCCACCCTTGGCGTACGCCAAGGCGATGTTCAAACCGATTCCATAGGTGGCACCGGTAACCCAGGCAACCTTCCCCGAAACGGAGAATTGATCTTGTAAGAAATCCATCTTTTTACCTCAAATCTTCGGTGGCAATCCAGTCCATATCGGTGTAGGTGCGGTTTTCTCCGGCCATTGACCAAATGAACGTGTAATTACTCGTTCCAACTCCGCTGTGGATCGACCACGAGGGGTTAAGAACTGCTTCTTCATTATGTACCACGATGTGACGGGTCTCGGTCGGCTCGCCGATAAGGTGGAAGAGCGTCTGATCTTTCTTAATCTCAAAATAGAAGTACACTTCCATTCTTCGCTCGTGGGAGTGAGCCGGCATCGTGTTCCACACACTGCCGCTTTCCAATTCCGTCAATCCCATCGACAGCTGACACGTATCGAGCACATCGGGGTGGATGTACTGGTGAATCGTCCGCTTGTTGGAGTCAGCAGCGTCACCGGCGGGAACGTGCTTTGCTTCGGCAAAAATAATGTGTTTTGCTTCAAAGCGCTGGTGGGCGGGCGTTGAGCTCATGTAGAACTTAGCCGGATTGGCGGGATCTTTACTTGAAAAGACAACGTCCTTCGTTTCCTTCGGAAGGTAGAGCCCGTCATAGTGAACCAGGTCATACACCACTCCATCCGCCTCAACGACTCCGTCGCCCCCGATGTTGATCATTCCAAGTTCTCGGCGTTCGAGAAAGTAGTCCACGCCAAAATCTTTCATCGGATCGATGTTCTTGGAAAGATTGATTTTCTCTTTTACCGGCATCGCTCCCATCGTAACGATTCGGTCGATGTGAGAGTATACCCCCGTGACGTCATCACTTTTGAAGATGTTCTGAATGAGGAATTCTTTCCTTAATTCATCTGTTGTCATTCGCTTGAATGCTTCTTTTCCCGTTGAATAACGAATATCCATTAATTTTCTCCTATTACTATGATATACTATAGCAGTTCATTACGAGTCAGTGATATTCCATATAGTGGAACATACTTCCATTATAATGGTCATGTCTTACTTGTCAAGGCACGTGAATTGCAATACAGTACCGCAACGGAGGTTTATGTGGCGAAAGAACCTAAAGTACAATCCCTCGATCGAACATTTGACATCCTTGAACTCTTGGGCGGTTCGCAAGAAGGCCGCACCTTGGCGATGATCACCGATGACCTTGGTCTGCCTAAATCAACGGTTCACCGCCTTCTTGGGGTGTTGATGAGTCGTGACTATGTTCGAAAGAATGATGAAAACGGACGGTATCAATTGGGCCCGGGCTTTATTTCAATGTGCGCCAACTACCTCAACAACCTTGAACTCAAAACCGAGAGCTCCCCTCATCTTTCGGAGCTCTCCGCCACTACCGGCAACACCGTCTTCTTGGCGATTCGCCAAGGTACTAAAATGGTGTATATTGACAGCAAAGAACAGATTACTAGCCTTCGTAAATATGAGATTATTGGGCAGCGCAAAAGCCTGTACGCTACCAGCTTGGGTAAAGCGTTACTGATGGGCTTGGAAGATGATGAGATTCGCCAGCTATTGGACGGTGAGGAGTTCGTGCCTCACGGTCCGAACACCCACTCAAATATCGATTCACTCATCAAAGACATCCATCAGTGTAAAAAGCGGGGCTGGGCAGTAGATGACCAAGAAGCGGAACCAGCGATTAACTGCGTTGCCGCTCCCATTTATGACTATCGCGGTCAAGTCATCGCCGCACTATCCACCAGCTGGCTTTTAGCCCAACGACCGGAACTGACTCCTCAGATCATGGCCCCGTTGGTGGTTCGCTGTGCAATGAACATCTCCTATTCGATGGGATATTTCCGCGCAAAGCCTAAATGAGCAAAGGCGACATGCACTGCATGTCGCCTTCCTATCAACAACTATCTGCTTAAGCGATATACGCCTCAACATACTTCGTGACTTCGGGAGCTTGGAGCCGCTCGAGGGCTTTCTTCTCGATTTGGCGAATCCGCTCCTTCGTTAAGTTATACAACTCACCGATCTCCTTCAGCGACATCGGGAATTTTCCATTTAAGCCATAGCGCAGCTCGATGATCTCCCGCTCGCGTTCATTGAGTGAGAACTCAAGGATCTTATCAACATCCGCCTGTAGGGCAACATCAAGCAGTGAATCTTCCGGGCTGATCGAATCGTCTTCGATGAAATCTCCAATTGAACTTAACGAAGAACCATCACCGACAACTGGGGCATCCAAACTCACCAACTCTCGGCTGATCGCCATCAAGTCCTTCACTAAAGCTGGATCTAAACCGGCAAGTTCGCTGATCTCTTCGACACTTGGATCTTCAGTGTTGAGTTCTTTCATCAAAATCCGTTCCGCTTTCCTAATCTGCAAGAGTTCATTGGTTCGGTTAAGCGGAAGGCGCACTGCCCTGCTCTTCTCATTGATCGCTTTCATGACGCTTTGGCGAATCCACCACACGGCGTAACTGATAAAGCGATAGCCCTTATCGGGATCGAACTTATCCAAGGCGGTCATCAGACCGATATTTCCTTCATTGATCAAATCGCTGAGGGAAAGACCTTGGTTTTGATACTTCTTTGAAACATTGACAACAAAGCGCAGATTGGATTCAATCATCCGCTTGCGGGCAAACTCATCGCCAGCCTTTGCTCGAATTGCTAAATCTAACTCCTCCTCTTCAGTGAGGAGGGGAATTTGGTTAATCTCTTTAAGGTACATCGAAAGGATATTGGACTCATCGTAGCCGGTGTTTCTTCCATCGTTTCTTAACATTCTTCGTTTGGTGCTCATCAGTAGTCTCCCTTATACAAGAAAGTATGCAACCGGCGTGCCAACTTCAAATACGAGTGTTATAATTTGTTATGGGTTAAGATGTTATGAAATAACAGATAAAAACGACCTTTTGGTTTTTATAAAAACAATGGTCAATTCTCCCAAAAGTGAGTCAAAATGACCTAGTGGATGGATTCATTCAGCCAAATGAGTCCATTTGACCCGTTTGGGGAGGATTCCAAGGAAAGTCGAGTTCAAGAGCGGCAAAGAAGCGGTCAATATGCTCCGTATGGAAGGGAAACTCACTGTTTTGAATCTCCTCGATCAACTCTTCATACTCCATGCGCAGCAGGTCATGGACCATGTCCCCCTCGCTTAACGAGCAGAATAGATGGTTCTTTCCCAATAGGTAGATTGAAAACTGGGTACTGAAGAAGGAAAGCCACTGTTTCTCCTCTTTGTACCGCTCCTCCATCCCTCGGATCAAAAACGCATCGATGAAACAGTTCAGACTCTTCTCCAAATCTTTCACTTTGGCAAAGAGTTGAGCCATCTTGTAGAAATAACACCCGATCTCCTCTTTGGGCGCATCTACCTTGGGAAATAGTTCATCTTTCTTGAGGGTAATGCGTCGTTCTTCATCCATGCAAGGAATATACTCACACCGAATAAAATCGGCAAGGTTTGTGTTGATTGAGTGTTGCTTGCCTGTTGATTCAGATTTTACTATAGTATGCAAGGCGAGTGATTCGCGATACTATGATAGGTAAGATATGAAGGAGATACGTATGACTATTAAGCCTTTGGCAGACCGAGTACTGGTCAAAATTGAAGAAGTTCAAGAGAAAACTGCAAGTGGAATCTACATTCCTCAAACAGCGCAGGAAAAGACCCAGATCGGAACGGTCATTGCAGTTGGCGAAGGAACCGACAAGGTTAAGATGACCGTCAAGGAAGGAGATCGTGTCATGCACGACAAGTACGCCGGAACCTCCGTGAAGAACAACGGGGAAGAGTACTTAATTCTTTCGATGAAGGATATCCTTGCGATCATCCAGTAAGACCAATTCTCTGGTATTCAAGAGGCACCATGATGGTGCCTCTTTTATCATCCTATGGGAATAAAAACCCTTCGATCTTCGAAGAGATCGAATTTGATGGCCCACTTTGGTGGAACGATTCGGGCAGCGAACGGAGCATAAACTGCCCATACTGCCGCTGGATCACCCGTGAATCGAGGATCAAGACAACTCCACGGTCACTGGAGGAGCGAATCAAGCGCCCGAAGCCTTGCTTGAGCTTCATCGTCGCGTTCTTTAGCGAGAGCTCAAAGAAGCCACTGCCGCCGGCAGCATCGATCGCATCACAGCGGGCTTTGAAGACTGGATCAGAGGGAACGGCGAAGGGAAGTTTGGTAATAACCACCAAACGCAGCGTATCGCCGGGGGCATCAATCCCCTCCCAGAAGGAGGAAGTTGCAAAGAGCACCGAATCGCGCTCTTCGACAAAAGTCCTGAGCAGGGTGTGGCGATCGAGTTCGCCTTGAGTTAAGAGCAACAAACCCGCTTCGGCATAGGAATCAAGTAAGCGTTCTTGAACCTCTTTGAGCATCTTATAGCTGGTAAAAAGCACTAACGCTCCCCCACCGCTGCTGAGCGTTGCCTCTAAGATCGTCTTACTCATATAGGCGAGGTACTCCTCTTCAAGCTCTTTAGCAGGAAGCGGAGCGTCCTCGGGAGTAATCAACAAGAGGTTCGTTTTATACTCAAAGGGCGAGGCAAATGTGCCTTTTAAAAAGAGCCGATTGTCGGTATACGGTAAGCCTACCCGTTTTGCCCAGAACTCAAACTCATCGTGCAGGTCCAAGGTTGCCGAGGTGGCGATGACGGTTTGGAGCTTTGAAAAGAGCGCTTCGACCATCAAGGGAGCAACAGAAAGCGGGGTTATCCGCACTTCGACGGAGATATTCTCTCTGAACCGCTCAGCGTTAAACCAGTGAACATCCTCCCCCCATGAAGCGTAGTTGGTAAACGCGGTAAGCACCTCCCCCATCGCATCGACTCGATTGGCGCGGACGATCAGTTCGTTGAGCCGACTTTCCAACTCTTCGGGGACGGTGCAGCGCTGGGTAAACTCAAAGATTCGTTTGCTCAAAGCTTTGCTTTTCTTCGCAACTTCCATTGCCAACTCGCGAAAGGTCTCCAACCGACTTTGGTGTTCCAAGGTTACCAACACCGGTTGGTAGTGGTTCTTGGCAAACACTCCAAGCAGGTATTGATCAAGGCTCTGGACTTCACTGTTGAGGTTTACCAACTCTTCGATGATTCCATCCGCCCCCAAGGGATCTTTTGAGTACGGGGCGAGCTGATCAAGTAAAGAATTGGGAGTGTAGCGACTGGATCGTTGAATTCGGCTTGCTTGATGCAGCAATCCTTTGGAGGAATACAGGTCGGTAAAAAACTCCGTTGCATTGGCTTCGATATTGTGTGCTTCATCGATAACCAACCGATTGAAGGAGGGTAAGATGTGTTCTTGGTCATAGCCGATGTCACTTTCCAAACGGGAGCGAGCATCGCTGAAGAGCAAGTGGTGGTTCGTAACGATGATCTGAGCTTTTGACCACTGGGCTCGGGCTTTGAAGTAAAAGCACTCGTGGAAGTAGGGACAGGTTTGTGGGTTACACAGATCCGCATCGCAGAAGATCTCACTGCGGAGCTCATAGGAAAGAGCGTTTGGATACTCGGCAAACAACCCAGTCTTGGTTCCTTGAAGCCACTGGCCAACCTTGTACAACTCACTGGTTGGATCTTGGGCGATGAGCGGCGACGCTTCTTTGACTTGGACGTATCGTTGGATACACACGTAGTTGGCCCGCCCGACGGCAAGGGCCACGGTGCACTCCTTTCCGAGGGCGGCAAAGAGCGCGGGAATATCCTTTTCCACCAACTGGCGTTGAAGGTTGATCGTGCTGGTTGCAACAACAGTTCGTTCATTGGGGTTTTGGAGCCCTTCAAAGAGGGCAACGGCGAGATAGGCAAAGGATTTACCGATCCCAGTTCCCGCCTCAATTGCGGCGATTGCATCCTCTTCAAACGCCTGTCGTACTAAGTCAGCCATCAGCAGTTGCCCCTCCCGATATTCATAGAGGGGAAAGTGCTGCTCCAAGAGTCCGCCAGCATCAAAGATCTTTTCTACGTCATTTCTCGTCAATGTGATATTCCTGCAACTTTCGATGTAATGTTTTACGCCCGATTCCCAAGGTTTGGGCGGCCTTTGTTTTATTGCCGCCTTCAAGCTCCAAGGTGGCGATGATCAAATGCTTCTCCGCTTCGGCAAGGGTAACACCGACGGAGAGGGTGACCGAGGAGGAGTTTTGAAGAGCGGAGACTTGCGGCGGCAGATCCTCCAATTCGATGATCGTTCCACGGGCAAGCACCACCGCCGATTCTATACTGTTTCTCAGCTCGCGGATATTCCCCGGCCAGTCGTAGGAGAGCAGAGCTCGTTTGGCACTTGCACTGAAGCCCTCGATCGGTCGGTTGTTCTCCTGGGTGTACTGACTTAAAAAGCTTGTCATCAAAAGGGGGATATCCTCCTTTCGTTCCCGGAGCGGGGGGACGGGAAGGTTGACCACGTTCAGCCGATAGTAAAGATCCTCTCGGAAGTTCCCCGCCTGGACTTCGGCAAGTAAATCCCGGTTCGTTGCACAGACGATTCGCACATCAACGGTGATCGATTGTTCGCCGCCGACCCGCTCAAAGGTTCGCTCTTGAAGAACCCTCAGGAGTTTTACCTGAGTGGCCAGGTCGATCTCCCCGATCTCATCGAGGAAGATCGTCCCGCCGTCCGCTAGCTCAAAGCGGCCTCGTTTTTGGGCAACCGCTCCGGTAAAAGAACCTTTTTCATGACCGAAGAGTTCACTCTCCAAGAGTGTGGCACTTAAGGCGGCACAGTGCACTTTAATGAACGGGCCGCCGGATCGAGTGGAAAGTCCATGAATTGCATCGGCAACGAGCTCCTTACCTACTCCGCTCTCACCGGTGATGAGAACGCTTGCTTTGGTGGGGGCGACTTGACCAACGGTTTCCATCAGGTTCAACATCTTTTGGCTTTTACCGATGATGTGTTCAAACTGATTGCGCCTCTTCAGTTGAGCAACTTCCGCTTTCAGCTGCTCATGTTCGCGGACCAAGTCATGGGTGGAGAGGGCTTTCTTTACGACAAGGGTGAGCCGATCGAGGTTCACCGGCTTGGTGAAAAAGTCGATCGCCCCTTTCCTCATCGCTTCGACGGCATTTTCCACCGTCCCGTGACCCGTCAAAACGATGACCGGAACGTTTGGATACGAGGAGGTGATTCGATTCAACAACTCATTGCCGCCCATTCGGGGCATCCGAAGGTCGGTGATCACCAAATCGATCCCTTTTTTATTGACTAACTCCCACGCCTCTTGGCCGTCTTCGGCGGTGAAGGTTTCATATCCCTCCATCTCAAGGGCCAGAGCCAAGCCGGAACGAATATTTTTCTCATCATCAACGACGAGGATATTACGCTTCATCATCTACCTCCCCAAGGTGAATCTCTTCAAGAGCCAAATGTTCGCCTGAAGGAATCGGGAGTATCAACCGCACCGCAGTCCCCATATTTGGAGTCGAGTGGACTTGGATATCCCCGTTATGTTCTTTTATGATCTTGTAGACGACAGTCAGCCCGAGTCCGGTTCCGCTGGACTTCGTCGTATAGTATGGTTCAAAGATCTTATCCAGCGCTTCATCGGCGATTCCGGTTCCCGTGTCTTTGACGGAGATGACGACGTTGTTGGATTCGATCTTTGCTCCGACGGTGATCGTACCGCTCTCTTTGATCGCATTCATCGCATTTTTGATGATATTGAGCAGTGCTTGCTTGATCGCATTTTCATCGATCATCAGCCTTGGCAATGTTGAAGGATAGGTGCGCTTGAGGGTGATGTGCTCCTCGTTAAGCTCCGGTTCAACAAAATCACATACTTGATCAAGAATGGAAGTAATGCGGCC
>CAYUHP010000003.1:13403-51196 GCA_964444595.1 uncultured Sphaerochaeta sp.
CTACTTGTCGTATCCTTGTAGGGATAGACAGCTATTTTTATCGTTTGAAGCTGGTCACCTTTTTGGAAAGTGAATTCATCATCCTCAAGCTCGCGGCCCGCAACACGAGCGGTAATAAAGGAAAGAACATGCGAGTCGTGCAGGACCTCATCTAAACCAACTCCTTCATAGGTTTTGAGGCGGAGCATCGGAACAAGCGTCGGGGTTACCGAGTTTGCATAGAGGATCCGAAGCTCCTTATCGGAGAGAATGACTCCGTCCTCGATCGATTCCAAGGTAGCCTCGAGCATCTCCATCTCCCGGCTTTGGCTTTCGAGGATCTCAACAATCTGCTTTGAATCAAGTTGGTCGATCTTTTCAATCGCCCGGCGGACAAAGTTTTTCATCGCTCCTCCAGTAATCGGTAGTACAACGCTTCAAAGGTAAAGCGCTGGTTTTGGTTGTAGAGCTGACCGATGCTGTACGCTTCACTGATCAAGCGGACAGCATCCATCCGATACTTTTGTGAAAGGACACTCTTGTTGATCTCTTCGCCTAAGAGCGTCAACACATACTCCAAACTCCCCGCTTTCTCAATCTCGCCGGTTATCGTTGCTACTGTCTTTGAATCAAGAGCTCGCCCTCCGATCAACGAAGCGAGCACTTGTTCAACTATCAGGGTGCTGTCGTGGATGTTTACTCCGCTTTGAGTCAAATAAAAAGATTGAAGATTCTCATACGTTCCGCCAATCCGATAGGAGGCGATGAATTGCTTTTCCGCTTCTTTTGTGAGCGGAGCGAAGAGGTAGCGCCGACTGCGCGAGAGGATTGTTTCCATGATTCGTGAAGGGTGTTCACTGATGAGGAAGAAATACACTCCCTTCGGGGGTTCTTCCAAAAGCTTCAAGAGGGCGTTTCGAGCGGCAACGTTCGTCTGCTCGATTCCCTCCAAGATAACAAAACGCAGTTGGCCTGAGATATTTGTTTGGTGAACCCATCGATCAACTGCTCGAACCTCTCGGATCGTGACGGTTGTTGACTTGGGAAATGAAGCATATAAGTCCTTCAAGGCTTTCCGCAATGATCGAGCAAATACTTCAGCGCTCTCTTGAGTCAGTTCTCCTTTGCCCAGCAAATCATATAAGAGATCACTCGTCGCCAATGCGCGAGCGGCGAGACCTTGCTGACTTGCATTGGCATCTTCGAGAAGAACCGGGTGGTAACTAAGAAGGGGGATGCGAATTGTTTGAATGAGCCGATTCCGCCACACTCCGTTGGGCTCTTGGACAAAGGCGTTGAGCGCCGCTTCGATCCTGAGGCGATGATCCCGCTGACTGACGATGAGCAGATCACTATAGGAGAGCGATGCAAATTGGATACATGAAGAACAAGTACAACTCGCCTCTGCCCCGCTCTTACAGGAGAGGACTCGGGCACATTCGATCGCGGCACTCATTCGCAAGGTGAAGCGATCACCGCCAAAGAGGGAGACTTGGCTGAACGTCCCTTTTTGAATTTGTTCATTCAAAAGGGTCATTACGTGGGGTTGATAGCGAGAAATTGAAGAACTCATACCTTACCTAATCGTCTCCTTAAGGGCCTGAACCGTATCCGGCATAAAACGAAGAACAAAGCTGTGAACAAACTGGCTGTTGTGCAAATAGGGGGAAAGTTCAGCTATGTTGATCGAAGAGAGGAAGTAGAGAATAAACGCACAGATGATGACCAATTCGGCAACTCCCCAGAGAAAGCCCACAAATGCGTTAAGTCCCCCCAGGCCAACCGCTTCAAAAGCGGTTTCGAGCATCGAGCCAACTATTCGGATCAACCCATAGCCGATGACAAAGAGGATGACGAAGGCAATCAGGCTGCCAAAGAACGCATTCAGGCCTAATCGATCACTCAAGAGTGGTCCTGCCCATCGGGTGAGGAGCAATGCGGTAAAGAAGCCGATGAGGTATCCGCCTCGGCGGCTGAATGTTTGGGCAAAGCCCACCACTGCCCCACTGATTCCACCGATGATCATCAACACAAAGACGATGATATCAACGAGATTAAACACAAGACCAAAGAGCGATACGCTTACTTGTTCCATCACAAACCCCTCCATCCTTCGATGATTTCTGCTATCTTGCGGGCGGCCGATCCATCGCCCATCCTTCCCATTACCCGAGCCAACGCTTCTCGTCGCGGTTCGTCAGCAATTAAATCTTCAACGGTCCGAACAAACACTTCATTCGTAACCGGTTCATAGAGTACCACAGTTGCTCCCCGCTCTTGTAGATAGCGAGCGTTCGCTTCCTGCTCACCGCGACTGGTTTTTCTTCCCAAGGGAAGCAAAAGACTCGCTTTGCCAAAGAGTTTGAGCTCTTCCAATACACCCGCCCCACTGCGGCTGATCACCAGATCCGCTTGGTGGAGCAAGCGAGGCAGCTCTTCGTCGATAAACTCCACTGCGGTATAGTTCCTTCGCTGCTCCGGTACAGTATTTCCTTTTCCCACCTGGTGGTAGATTGAGGCGATAAGTGCTAATTGATCAAGGCTTGCCTCAACCAAGGCATTGATCACCGCACTGCCGGAGGATCCGCCAAGGATTAAGATGAGTGGAAGCTCGTTCTTTGCCTCAACAAACCCCCTCTCTTTTGCCTTGAGTAGGCTACTTCGAACAGGATTGCCCGTTACCACAAGTTTCTCTTTTCCTAACCTATCAAAGCCTTCATTGAAGGGAACACAGATGCGGGTGGAAAATCTCGCGTTGATCCGGGTTGCTAAGCCGGAGGTGATGTCGCTTTCATGGCTGATTACCGGAATCTTTAACAGGTACGCCGCGATAACCGGCGGGACGGAGACAAAGCCCCCTTTACTGAACAAAAGATCCGGCTTGCTTCGTTTCAAAATCCGATACGCCGAACCGATCGCCCAAGCAACCTTAAAGAGGTCGGCGAATGTTTTCAGGGAGAAGTACCGCCTCAATTTCCCCGAAGGAATTGAGTAGTAGATAAGGCCGGCTTCTTCAACAACACGCCGCTCAAGCGGATCTCTTCGCCCAATCCAGAAGGACGAATATGAGGGGTTGTTCACCAACTCCTCATGGACCGCCAAAGCAGGATAGATGTGACCTAAAGTACCTCCACCGGTAAAACATACAACCATGGTTTCAGCATACCACCTTCATGGGTGTTCGTATACTAGGTTTTGTATCACTTTGACCCCCATGGGTATATTTGTCCCAATTCTTCCTTTTCCCTATTCGGAAATCTGTAGAATGAGTATACTCTTACCAAGGAAGGTATATCATATGGCTCGTTCATTTCTATCGGTTCTCTTTGGAACCAAGCAAGAGAAAGATTTAAAACACCTCTACCCGATCGTTGCGCAAGTAAACGAACTTGAGGCGTGGGCAAAAGGGTTCACGGATGAGCAATTCCCCGTTCAAACCCAGATCTTAAAGGATGAGCTGAAACAGGGAGCAACATTGGATGAGTTAGCCCCCAAAGCGTTCGCTCTTGCCCGAGAGGCCGCTTTCCGTGTCCTCGGTGAGCGCCACTATGATGTGCAGATCATGGGAGCGATGGTCCTTCACCAAGGCAAGATCTTGGAGATGAAAACCGGTGAAGGTAAAACCCTCACCTGTGTCCCCGCTGCTTACCTCAACGCATTGGAAGAGCGGGGCGTTCACATCGTTACAGTGAACGATTATCTTGCCGAGCGGGATGCTTCGTGGATGGGCCCGGTCTACTCCTTCCTTGGTCTGAATGTCGGAGTGATCCTCTCCAACATGGACAATGAAGCAAAACGCTCCGCCTACAGCAAAGATATCACCTACGGAACAAACAATGAGTTTGGCTTTGATTACCTTCGCGACAACATGAAGTGGGCGCAAGAGGAGAAGATTCAACCGCAGCACCACTATGCGATCATCGACGAGATCGACTCGATCCTCATCGACGAAGCCCGAACCCCCTTGATCATCAGCGGTCAGAGTGAAGATGATTCCGCTCAGGTTCTTGGCGCCAGTAAGATCGCTTCATTTTTGGTTGAATGTGAGAAGGACCCAGCTACCGACGATTACTACGAACTCGATCCACTGGCCCGCTTCGATCGAAGTGCCCCCGCATTTGATGAGAAGGGTGACTACAAACTCGATGAGAAACAAAAACGAGTTACCTTCACCAACCAAGGCTTGATCCACATCGAAGAGCTCTTGAACAAACACAAAGTGATCGAGGGTTCGATCTATGACGGTCAAAACTTTGAGTACGTTCACTACGTAACCCAAGCGGTTCGGGCCCTGAGGCTCTACCACGACGATGTAGATTACGTGGTCGTCGACGGACAAGTTCAAATTGTTGATGAGTTTACCGGGCGCGTTCTTCACGGACGGCGCTACAGTGAAGGTCTTCACCAAGCGATTGAAGCAAAGGAACGAATCAAGGTTCTCGGTCAAAACAAGACCCTGGCCACGATCACCTTCCAGAACTTCTTTAGGATGTACGATAAGATCAGCGGAATGACCGGTACTGCCGATACCGAGGCTCCGGAGTTCCTCAAGATCTACGGTCTTGATGTCATCGTCATCCCGACCAATCGACCGATTCAACGAGAAGATTACCCCGACCTTGTCTTCTACAATGAGCAGTTCAAACTCCAAGCGATCTGTGAAGAGATCGCTCGCGTCCACAAAACCGGTCAACCGATCCTCGTCGGAACGATCTCAATTGAAAAAAGTGAGCTACTCTCTACCCTCTTGAAGCGAATGGGTATTCGCCACGAAGTGCTTAACGCCAAGAACCACGCCCGTGAAGCGCTCATCATTGAAAATGCCGGAGCAAAGGGTGCAGTTACGATCGCAACGAATATGGCCGGCCGCGGTACCGACATCAAACTTGGCGGAAGCTTGGAGGGTCGAGTATTAGCCGCAGTTGGATCCGATGCAACAAAGGAAGAGTATCAAGCTGCCCTAGAGAGGATTACTCCTCAGTGGAAGAAAGATTACGAAGAGGTCAAATCACTCGGGGGTTTGTATATCCTCGGAACTGAACGCCATGAATCAAGGCGAATCGACAACCAGCTGCGCGGACGAAGCGGAAGACAGGGAGATCCGGGTACCAGTCGGTTCTTCGTAAGCATGGATGATCCATTGATGCGCCTTTTTGCCAGCGATAACGTTCGCCTCATTCTGGGGCGAATCGGGATGCAAAGTGGCGAGCCGATCGAACATCGAATGCTCTCCAACGCAATTGAGAAAGCCCAAAAGCGAGTTGAAGATCGAAACTTCGAGATTCGTAAGCACCTCCTCGACTACGATGACGTGCTCAACGAGCAACGAAACTTTCTGTATAGTGAACGTGATGCGATCCTCAAATCTGATTCCTTAGTTGATCGAGTTCGCGAACTCACCAACCAAATGATCGATGACGGGGTTGATAAGATCTTTGCTCAAAGCAAGGATCAAAAAGAACAGGCTAAACTACTGAGTGAGACAACAAACACCTTGATGCTCACCTCAACCCCCTTCGAAGGCACGTTCACCGCCGAGGCGATCAAGGAGCATCTTCGAGAGATTGCCAACAAAGAGATCGATGAGAAACTCGCTCTTACCGGCAATGCTCCCTTAAATGAGTTTTTGCGCTTCAACTACTTACGGCAAATTGATATTCGATGGCAAGACCACTTGGTAGCGTTGGAGGACCTCCGTGATGCGGTGGGCCTCCGTTCCTACGCCCAAAAGAATCCCCTGGTTGAGTACAAGGTTGAAGGCTTTGAGATCTTCACCCAAATGCTTGATGCGATCGGGCTCTTCATCGTTCAAACCCTCCAACGCGTTAAGATCACCCCTCAACGCGATCAATACCGCCGTTCTCCTTCACAAAGCAAGCTTGTCGAATCTCACTCCCAGAAGATGGCGTTTGCCAATGAAGGCCCCGCCCCAACAAGGGAGAACCGCGTAACAACGATTCAGCGCGAACAACCAAAGGTTGGACGAAACGATCCCTGTCCTTGCGGTAGCGGTAAGAAGTATAAGCACTGTCACGGGGCATAAAAACCAGGTTAACTCGTACACAAAATTGAGATATTTCCTCAATTTTGTGTAGCTATTTGGCTGAGTAATACCAATATCTACATAATTTTGTAAGAATTTACAAATAACCGTTAGAAGAACTGCCCCGGATCCAGAGGAATATCAAGCTGTTCGATTGAGAAGAAGAGATAGGGTTCATGGGCGAATCCGATCGTCTCTCCTTGGGCAATGGAACTGCCTCCGCTGACTTCAACGCTGCTTAGGTTGTGGTAGCTGGTTCGATACCCGCCTTCGTGACTTAAGATCACGTAACGACTTTGGCCGTTGGAGTCAAAGCCGGTATCGGCAACCTCCCCATCGGCTGAAGCTTTGATCGCCTCTTTGGCGGTAGTTTTAATCTGGACTCCGCTCAGCTCTTGGTCAAAGCTTGCGGTAATCGATCCTGGAGCCGGCTTGATAAATTGAATCGGAGCGATATCACTGTACTGAGTCGAGGAGTTTGCTGATGTATCGGGTAGGAAGAGTTTCTGCCCCACATAGATCCGTTCATTCGGAAGATCATTTAACTCTTGAAGTGTTACCCACCCAATCGAGAGGTTTTGACTGCGAACGATCGTCGAAAGCATATCGCCCTCTTGGACGGTATAGTAGCGTCCGTCCCGATCAGGAACTTTCAGCGAGGTACCTTCGGTAATCGCTTGAACGTTTCGAATCTCATTGATGTTCACTAACGTTTGAACTTTTATATTGTAGCTTGCAGCGATCGAGTTCAAATTTTCACCCGCTTGGACAATGTGCGTGCTCATTTCAACTCGCTTGCCGGTGGGTTTTCTCACATCAAGGCGCTGGGCCTGAGTTGAAGGCTCACTCGGTGGTGCAGGCGTATCCTTGATTGGCTCTTCGATCATCGGTGTTGGTTCTTGGATAACCTGCGTTGGCGTAACCTCTTCGGGGGTGCTGAAGCGCAACCAAAGGACGATTACCGCTGCACACACAACTACCCCGAGAATGATAACCCCCAAGAGGGTTTTACTCGGTCCACGCCGCCGTTTCTTCCGTGAGGAGTTTCGGTCGTGCATATCATCATAGTAATCTCGTGCCATATCTCGACAATGCCTCACCCCCATAGTAGTATAAATCCATCATGTCGACCAGTCCAAATCATCGCCATATCAAAGCGTTCCTCGCCCTCATCGGGGCGCTTTTGCTTGTTTTAGTGGTGAGATTTGGTGTTTTAATGCTCTTTAACCCACCAAAATCAAAGCAATATGATAATCCCGTTGTTGCCGAACGGGTTGTTCGGGGAACGATCTATGATCGTAACGGACGGATCTTAGCGATCCAAACCCCCTATTGGGGGGTGTACTTCCACCTCAACAAGATCAAGGATCTTGAGCTGGTAAGCGAAGTGGTCGCCCCCTTTGTTCAGATGAGCCCAACTGAGATCATCCAACGAACCAAAGCCTACACAACCTATGCTCAGATCAGCAGTCGCATCCCCGACTCCCAAGTTCAGCCCCTTTTGGCCGCGCTTGCAAGCTATAACCTTCAGGATTCAGTCAATGTGGAAAAGCGAATCGGACGAACCTACCCCTCGCTCTTTCATGGTGCTCAAATCCTTGGGTTCACCAACGCCGAAGGCGAAGGTATCGAAGGCCTGGAGTACGCCTTAGAAAAGATCTTAAACCCCTATCCTGAGATCGGAGAGGAGCAGATCACCTACGGTGATGATGTGTATCTGACCTTGGATATGGATATTCAATACGCCCTTGATGTGCAACTGCAGGAGATAGCGAACCAATACGATCCGAATATGATCATGGGAATCATCATGGACGCCAAAAACGGGGATATCCTTGCCCTAGGCAGTTACCCTTGGTATGACCCGAATGCCTACAACCGCTCAACCGCCCGCCAACGAACCAACAATACGATCTCTACCCTGTTGGAACCGGGGTCCGTCTTCAAGCTCTTCAGCCTCGCTTCGGTTCTCAGTGCCGGCGAGGCTCAGCTTGACGAACCCTTTGAGTGTGACGGAAGCTATACCTTTGAAGCGGGTCGAACGACCGTTACAATTAATTGTGCAAGTGCCCACGGGATCATTGATCCCGAGATGATGATCGCCAAATCATGTAACGGAGCAATCGCCCACTGGGCCCGCCAAACAAACGAAGAGCTTTTCTACCAAGGTCTGGTTGATCTGGGCTTTACTCGAAGTTGGGATATCGGCCTTCCCTCCCGCCCTCGAGCCCAAATTGCCAACCCCTCCTCTTGGTCCGCCCGAAGTGAAGCAACGATCGCATTCGGTCAAGAGTTGCTTGCAACATCACTCCACCTCGCCACTGCGGCAACTGCTCTGGGGGTCGACGGTGATCTTATCCAACCCCATCTCATCCTTCGCGTTACTGACGGCAAAACCGGTGAACGAATCCAGCAACGAACCAAAGAAGTCGTCGCTCACCTCTATGAGCCAGCGATTACCCATCTTATTCGCAAAGGGATGCATACAGCCACCAGCAATGAAGGGACCGGATATAAAGCGCGCGTCAGTGATTTTGAAGTTGGGATTAAAACGGGAACGGCTCAGCTCTTTAACGCCGAGACAAACTCCTACAGCGACGGGTCGACCCTCGCCTCAAGCTTGGCCCTCGCCCCGATCGAAGACCCCGCCTACATCATCTACATCGGTGTTGAAGGCGGTCGCGGTTGGGGGGCAGATTTAGCCGCTCCGGCGATCGGAAACCTTATCCAAGCGTTGATCAGCCAAGGCAAACTTAGAAAAACTCACTGAGTTCGATCGTGAAGCCGTGAAGTCGGCTGAAGATATATTGCTCATTTGCCAAACTGAAGCCCATCGCAACTCGCGAGCCCTCGCCGAACGCAAAGAGCGGAAGCTTTGCCAAATTGGCAAACGCCAAGACGTTGCCGAGGGTGCTGGTTTCATCGGCTTTGGCAAACGCCAATACCGTCGGGATCTCAGAAGGAAGACTCTGACTTATTCGGAGCATATCACTGACCTTAGCGGAGCCACTGAACACCAATACCAGTATACTCTTCGCTCGATCGATACTGCCAAGGAGCGATTCGTTCTCCCGGACATTCCCCAGATCGACGATCAGATGGTCATAGCTGTCCAAGCGAACAATTTCATCAAGATCATTGATGAGCTCATACTCCACACCGCAATCATGAGAAAGCATCCTCAAAAGTCCGTCCTTTGAGGAACCGACATCAACAAGGGCAATCTTCTGCTGGCCGCGAAGGCGCAGAAAGCGAGCAATTTTCGCGGCCATCGTTGTCTTACCGCTGCCGGCGGGTCCTGCGATATAGATCTCCCGTTCGCGAATCTCATCTTTGAAGGTCAGGTTGTCAAAGAGGTGATGGAGCAACCTAAATTCAACTTCCCGCTCCAAGAGAGAAGTGTCACCATGTTGCAAACTCTCTTCAACGGATCGGATGAAGGAGTACGGAAGATCGTTTGCCGATAAGAGGTTTGCTAAGGTAGTTGTATGATCGCTTTCACTCTCTTGAGCTTCACCGACTAAGTAGTAGAGGATTTCACATTGGCCTTTTTTCTTCACCAAGCGGTCATAGCGGGCGTGTACTCGCACGCTTTGACCGTGAAGAGCACGAATCTCCTTAAGAGCTCGTTCATAATCGCTGGCAGTATGGCGTAAAAACTCCATCGCTATTCCTACAGAATAAACCTCGAAAGGTCCTGATCTTCCACGATATCATCCAACCGCTCATCCACATACTTTTCAGTGATCGAAATCCGTTGGCCGGAGAGCTCATCGGCGCTAAAAGAAAGCTCCTCCAAAAGCCGCTCCATGATCGTGAAGAGCCTTCGAGCTCCAATGTTATCATGCGAAGCGTTCACTTTAAAGGCAATTTCACTGAGGCGCTTAATCGCTGAAGCTTCAAAGACAATATCAACACCCTCCGTCTTGAGGAGTTCGCGGTACTGCATCGTCAGCGCATTCTGCGGTTCGGTAAGGATCCGATAGAAATCATTGGCGGTTAAGTCATTCAACTCAACGCGAAGGGGGAATCGGCCCTGCAGCTCGGGGATCAAATCGCTGGGTTTAGAAACATGGAACGCTCCGCTGGCGATAAAGAGGATGTGCGTGGTGTCGATCACTCCCCACTTAGTGGATACGCTCGTCCCTTCAATGATCGGAAGGATATCTCGTTGGACTCCCTCGCGTGAAACATCGATTCCGCTGGATGATCCGCTTTTGGCAACCTTATCGATCTCATCGATAAAGACGATTCCCATCTGCTCCACCCGTTCCTTTGCCTCGTCGATCGCTCGTTCATTATCAACGGCCTTGTCCATCTCCTCTTCAAGAAGGATCTCTTTGGCTCGTTTGACCGTTACCTTTCGGGCGTGGCCCTTATTGCCAAAGATCGAACCCAAGCTTGCCATCGCCTCTTGAATGTCCTCCATATTTGGAGCACCCATCACCTCGATGCCGACGTGCTTTCGGCCTTGGACGTTGAGTTCAATTGTGCGCTCATCAAACTTTCCCTCGCGCAGCATCACTCGAAAGCGCTCCCGCAGTCGTTCATCCCCTTCCGGGGCAACAATATCTACATCCGGCTCATTCTTCATTTGAGGAAGGAGCAAGTCCAGCAGGCGCTCTTCGACGCGGGCTTCTACTTTCTCACTCTGTGCCTCGGCAAGCTCCGCCTTCGTTTGCTGAAGAGCCACGCTCATCAAATCCCGGATGATCGATTCGACATCGCGCCCGACATACCCGACTTCGGTGTATTTTGTTGCTTCAACTTTAATGAACGGAGCGTTGGAAAGCTTGGCAATACGCCGAGCGATCTCCGTCTTCCCCACTCCCGTGGGCCCGATCATGATGATATTCTTTGGCGATACCTCATCCCGAATCGCTTCGGGAAGCATTTTACGCCGGGTGCGATTTCGAATTGCGACAGCGATCGTGCGCTTTGCAGCGTTTTGACCAATAATATATTTATCGAGCTCCGCCACAATCTGTTTTGGCTTCAGCTCATCTAACCTTCGAACAGTGGAATTTTCCATATCTTATATAACCTCGGTGATAATTGAATCGTTGGTGTAAATACACAAACTTGCGGCTACTTCGACACTCTTGCGGGCGATCTCTTCAGCGGTGAGATCGACGCCGGTATCCAAGTACGCCAGCGCTGCCGCCAGGGCAAAGTTTCCGCCACTGCCGATTCCGATCGCATCGCGCTCCGGGTCGACCACATCGCCGGTACCGTTGATGAGGAAGATCTTCTTGCCGTCACTGACGATCATCATCGCCTGCAGTTGTCGCAGTGCCCGGTCAGTTCGCCACTGCTTGGCAAGCTCAACGGCACTGCGGGTCAAATCTCCGCTGAACTCCTTAAGCTTTGTTTCAAAGAGCTCAAAGAGGGTAAATGCATCGGCGGTTGTCCCGGCAAAGCCGGTAATGATCTTTCCATCATAGAGGCGGCGAACTTTATGGGCGTTGCCCTTTAAGACTGTATCGCCAAAAGTGACTTGGCCGTCACCGGCTATTGCAACGTGACCGTCCTTGCGGATCGCCACAATCGTTGTTCCTTTAAATTCGTTCATCGCGTATTCCTTCTCCCATGGGGATGATATTCGGCTACGACCCGCTTTAGTCGGGCTTGAGAAACATGGGTGTAGATTTGGGTTGTGGAGATGCTTGCATGACCCAGCAGCTCTTGAACCAACCTAATATCTGCACCGCGGTCGAGGAGGTGGGTTGCAAAGCTGTGCCTCAGGACGTGGGGAGTAAACTCCTTCTGCCAACCCATCTTCGTTCGATACTCGGCAAACATACTGCTGATCGTCGAGAACGGCAACTGTTTTCCCGTATTTGAAGGGAATAAATACGGCGATTGAACCACCTTTTCTTTAAGAATCAAATACGTTTTCAGTTCCTCCTGGACCCTTGTCCCAAAGAACACAAAGCGTTGCTTGTTCCCTTTCCCCACGATAAGGATCCTTCGATTTTCTAGGTCGATATCTTCCGTTTGGATGGTAACGGCCTCTCCGATTCGGCATCCGGTGTCATACAGTAAGCCAAAGAGCATACGAGCTCGCCTGGAGTTAAAATCAGGGGCTTCAAGGGCAAGAAGGGCTTGCACCTCATCCTCGGTCAACGTAGTCGGAAGCCGGCTCTGAGCTCGTTTTTGGGTGATCAGGGCGAAGGGATTTGTATAGACTCGATCTTGCTTGAGCAGATAATCGTAGAATGAACGGGCACTGCTGATCATTCGATTTACGCTCGCTTCGCTGAGGCGGCGAGTTTTGCTCAAGTATTTTACATAAAGCCAACTGTCTTCAAGTGCCGCCTCTTCAAGTCCAACGCCTTGTTCAGCCCAAAAGGTGAGCAACGTCGCCAAATCACGCCGGTACGCCACCGTGGTGTGTTCGCTCAGGTTGCCGACAGTTCGTAGGTACTGAAGATAGTGCTCGATTACATTTGGATCACTCATCATCTTCACTATACCACGCTGCCTTGACTCTGGTCATCACCGCCAAAGAGCGGAGCTCCGCTTTGATGGAGAAAGAGCGAGCCCATTTGACTGGGTTTCTTCCCGATTCCGCTTTGATGAACAAACACATCCTTGCCCAAATCCAAGGCACAGGTCGCTACGTGCAGTGCCCCGCTCTTCTCGGGAGCTTGGCCGATGATCGTAGCTTCGCCCAAGGCAACACTGAGGACGTTGCGGGAGAGGATACTTTGGCGTGAGACCTCTTCAAAGGGTAGGAATGGAGAGAGCAAGTACTCCCCTTCCAAGGATTGGTTGGTGGTAATTCGTTTTGTCCCCAACCCGCAGTCACACAGCACATAGCTTGGTTTTTTGACGCTTTGCGCGCCTAAGCGAGCCCAACGGTCAAAGCCGTAGCTGTTTGAGACCAGGAGGGTAAAGCCCATTTGAGCAAGTCCTTTGCCAAGGGCATACGCACCTTGAAGGCCTTCGTAGTCACACTGCCGACTCCCGGCAAGAGTGATGATCCGCTCACTCGGAGTGGGAAGACGTTCATTGTAGGAGAGGATGAATGGGGGGTTCTCAATCTCGACCAAGGCGGAGGGATACAATTCCATCCCATAGAAAGCGACCTTATTCACGCTCCGCGAGTAGTAGCGCATCATCGCTGCGATCGGAACGGTCGGAGGGGGAAGTTGTTTGATCCCCATTGCAAGTCGATATTTTTCTTCCGTTGAAAGGCTTAACGTAGCAACTGCCAATAATCTTGATAGTCTCATACCCCTTATGGGGAATCTATCAGTGTTTTGCTTTAAGAAGGATGAAACTCATCCCACCCATTCTGAAGGGTGGAGGGGTCTAAGTGAGTATATATTTGGGTTGTTTGAATGTCACTGTGACCGAGCAACTCCTGAACGGAGCGTAGATCTGCCCCCCGCTGCAAGAGATGGGTGGCAAAGCTGTGGCGGAGGGTGTGCACACTCATCTCCAGGCCCGCCAAAGCGGTGTACTCATCGAAGCGCTTGCTGATCGCTTGGCGCGTGAGGCGTTGGCCTCGCCGCCCGACAAAGAGGGCGTTACTCGGCTTTGTGTTGCTTAATAGTCTTGGGCGGATTTCATTGAGGTAATAGTCCAAGGATTCTTGGGCGACCTCACCGACGGGTAGAAGGCGCATCTTATTGCGCTTTCCAAGAACACGCAGTTGGTCGTCTTGGTAATCATCCACATCGATCGCCGCCGCTTCGCTGATCCTTAGCCCGCATGAGTAGATTACCTCAAAGAGCGTCTTATCGCGAACACCCAAGAAGTCACTGGTATTGATGATCGAAAAAAGGTAGGTAATTTCGTCGTAGGAAGCAACTCGTGGAAGATCGAATCCCCGCTTGGGGGTTCGAATGAGCGAAAGGGGGTTGTCCTGTCGAATCTTTTGAAGTTGCAAGAAGGTAAAGAAAGAGCGCAGGGCACTCAGGCTCTTGGCGACACTGCGAGGAGAAAGCGAACGCTGTTGGCTGGATGTGGTGATAAAACTCTCGATGTCACGAACCGAGATCACCTCAGGGTCCTCAAAGGTATTGAGCAAGAGGCGTACCTCAAGAAGGTACACCTCAATGGTAAGATCGCTTACGCGCTTTTGAAGAGCGAGATAATGCTCATACTCCTCGATGAGAAGTGATGAACGCCTCTTACTGCTCCTCCTCATCTTGGCCTCGCCCATATCGTAATACCGTTGGAATCGTATAATCCCCGCTATTAGCCGAAACCCCACGGCCCAGCTGCTTTTGGAGGTCTTGCCAGCGGTTTACTTCGATCGAAGGCTGTTCAACCTCAGGAGTGTGCACCTGCTCTTCCGCTGTTTGCGGGGTAGAGAAACGGCGTTTGATCATCTCCATGTCGGCATTTTCAGCACCGATCTGCTCTTTTTTGCGTTCAAAGCCCGTGGCGACAACCGTAACTTTGATTTGATCGCCCAGTTCGGGATTGTACGCCTGACCGGCGATGATCAGGGCGTCGCTGGCACAGTTTTCCGTTACCAACTCAACAACGTCTTGGTACTCTTGCAAGGTAAGGGTGTCTCCACCGGCTAAGTTCACCAACACACTCTTTGCCCCGTCGATCGAAGCACTCTCCAAGAGGGGGTTGCTGATCGCTTGACGGGCGGCATCAACTGCCCGGTTGGCGCCTTCACCAAAGCCGATACCCATCAGGGCATCGCCCTTGCCCTTCATCACGGTTCGGACGTCGGCAAAGTCGATGTTAATCTCCCCCGGCTCGGTGATCAGTTCACTGATTCCCTGGACTCCCATGTACAACACTTCATCGGCCATGAGAAACGCCTGTTTAATCGGGGTGTTGTTTTCAACGACTCGCAGCAGGTACTGGTTGGGGATGATAATCAAGGTATCGACATGCTGGCGCAACTTCTCAATTCCCGCTTGAGCGAGGGTCAGCTTCTTCTTCCCCTCAAAGGCAAATGGCGTGGTAACCACTGCGACGGTGAGAATGTTCATGCTCTTAGAGATCTCGGCGATAACCGGAGCTGCTCCGGTTCCCGTACCTCCGCCCATACCGGCGGTGATGAAGACCATATCCGCATCTTCGATCTCGCGTTTAATCTCCTCTTTGGACTCCTGGGCGGCTTTTTCACCGACTTCCGGAATTCCTCCGGCACCAAGACCCCCGGTAAGCTCCTTACCGATCGGAAGACGGGTGTGGGCATTGGAGCGCTGAAGCGCCTGCACATCCGTGTTCATCGTCACAAACTGAACTTTCTTCAATCCACTGGCGATCATCCGGTTCACAGCGTTGCCGCCGGCACCACCGACACCCATCACCTTGATGACAGTCGCACTCGTTTGCTCCGATCCGATAATATCTTCTACTTCAAACATCCCAAAATCCATATGTAAATCCTCTTAGAACAATGTCCTGAAAAATCCCTTAACCTTCGAACCTACCCCGTGGGTGCGAACCTTTCGTCCGGCTTTCCCAGTCGGCTGGTTTTCTCGAATTCGCCGGGCTTCGCTTTTGAGTAACCCCAAAACGGTCGTGTAGTGCGGGTTGATGTATGAGCGATCCAACCCCCCGATCGCCTCGGGAAACCCGAGCCGAGCGGGCATCTGGAACATCTCACTTGCCAGTTCCGTCACTCCGCTGAGTAAAGCTCCCCCACCGACGAGCACGATCCCGCCGCCAAAGCCCACTGCCTCATGCTCCTTGTTAAAGGAGTCCAACAGGAGCGAGAAGATCTCCGCCATTCGCGGTTCGATGATCCGACTTAACTCCCGCTTGGGCATCTTAATCGCCGGCATCCCGCCAACTTGGGGGATGATGATCGTCTCTTCATTTGAAACGGACGGAACATAGGAGTGGCCGCTGTTGCGCTTGATCTGCTCGGCAGCTGCTCGAGTCTTACTGAGAATATATGCAATATCATTGGTTACATCATCGCCGCCTAAATTCACTCCTCCAGTGTAGATCGGTGAGCCGTTGCGATACGCGATCATGTCAGTCGTTCCGCTGCCGATGTTGATGAGAATCGTTCCCATCTCCTTCTCTTCCGTTGAGAGCACGACTTCGGCATCCGCTAAACTCTGAAGAACCACCCGAGAAACGGTAAGACCGCTGCGCTGAATGCACTTGCGTTGGTTTTGATTGATCGCACTTGAGGCGGTAACGATGAGCACCCTGCTTTCAAGACGATGGCCGAGCATGTCGATGGGATCTTTGATCCCCTTCTGTCCATCAATTTGAAAATCTTGCACAAGGGTGTGCAGGATCTCACGGTCTTGCGGCAGTTCAAACGCTCGGGCGACTTCTAAACTTCGGAAGATATCGCCTCGCTTAATCTCCTGGCCGGGACTGCTGATTCCGACAACGCCCGTCGATGGTAAACCGATGATATGCCCGCCACCGATGCCGACGATTACTTCGCTGACCTCGGTTCCCGCTTGGAGTTCCGCTTCATTGATAACGGTTTGAATCGTTTTGAGCGTTTGTTCGATATTGACGATGGAGCCGGAGCGAACACCTTCTGAGGGGTGTTCACAGATGGAGTCGACCATGAGTTGGCCCTCTCGATTTACCGATCCGATTACTGCTCGGGTTCGGCTCGAGCCTATATCAAGTCCCATAAACATTTTTTCACCCGCCATCATCGTCTCCTCGAACCCACCTATCTTCGAACCAAAGCCTCTTTGTAGAGGTCATACCGTTGAACGTCTGAACGCAGGAAGGAAAGGTTTTCCTTCTGATCTTGCTCAATCCAATAGAGTGCGGTCTTAACCTGGTCCAAATCCACCGCCTCGCGGACCCAAAGTTGGGCGTTTGAGGATGGGAGATCCAAAACCATCTTTCCAAAGCTATTACTGCTATTATTATCGTATTTTATGTGAGTTATCAAGGAGGCTTCACCGCTGAGATCACCGCCGAGGGCCATAACCGCGGCAAAGATCGAATCCATTCCATATCGTTCCATTAAAAGAGCATATTCGAGGGGAACCTCTATGAGCAGGAGCTGATTCGCCCACACACCCACATCCTGAGGATCGATGGGAATGAGAGCTCGTCCATCAGCCAAGTACGACCGCTCTTTATTGGTACTTTGAATGAGTACCGGTGAGTCTATAAAGGTAATCGTCGCTCGAATTGTCGAAGGAAGCGATCGACTCAACGCTAGCTCTTTTACATCTGGACGCTGTTCGATCTGTTTTTTTATGCTCCTCAGCGGGGAGCGAAGGATCCCCTGCCCAACGAGTGTCGACAGCTGTGTTGAGATCGAGTTGGGGACGTGTTCAAGATTTCCGTTAACCTTCACTTGCACTTGAGTGATGGTAAAGGCGGGAAGATAGGAGAGAACAAGAAAGAGGACCCAAAGAAGAAGGAAGATGATGATAAGCCAAACCACAATGCGTCTAATCATGATTCCCTCCCTGCAAGACTTTGAAAATAAAGGCACTGGCGATGAGCACGACAAACATATTCGTTCCGCCTTGGCTGAAGAATGGAAGGGGAATTCCCGTTGGTGGAGCCAAACCACTAATTACTGCCAAGTTTAAGCCAGCTTGGGCGAGGACCATCGTCGTAAGACCGAAGCCCAGTGCGGAAAGAAAGGGATCTTTTTCAACCGTTCGCCGCGCTCCATTAAAACCAAGAAGGGCGTACAAGAAGAACAACAGGAGGATGAAAGCCACTCCGACAAAGCCGATCTCTTCAGCAACCGAGGCAAAAATGAAGTCACTGTGAACCTCCGGTAAGAGGCCGAGTTTGTACGTTCCCCGGCCTAGGCCAACTCCGAAAACTCCGCCTTTGGCAATTGCCCGTAAACTGATGTTGACTTGGTAGTTTATTCCCGAGGGATCGAGGGAGGGAAAGAGGAAGGACACGACTCGCCGAATACGGTACGCCTGACTGAAGAGAGCAACAAAGAGCGGGGGGATAAGAAAGAGCGCTGATAAAACGACCGCTTTGAGTTTGATTCCACTGTAAAGCAGCATCGAGAATGCGATAATGACGAGTAAGAGCATCGTTGAGTAATCGCGCTGGAGGAAGATCAAGAGCGCGTAGGCAATGGCAATGAGAGCGGGTAAGAGTTTGCTCTTCCTTCGGTCTTGGTAGGAAGCAAAGAGGAGGATTAAGGCCAATTTGGCAAACTCGCTTGGTTGAAGGGCGGGAAGCGGCCCCAATTGCAACCACCGCCTAGAGCCAAACTTCTCTTGTCCAAACGAGGAAAAGACGGTGAGGAGTAATAATACGAGGGCTCCGAGAGCCAAGGGCCAAGCAAACGCTTTGAGGACCTTCGAAGGAAGGAAAATCACAAAGAGTGAAGCGAAAAGGGCGAGGGCGACAAACTGGAGTTGACGAATCACATAGTAGTAATGAACGACTCCATTGAGCAGCGCCTCATTGTATGAAGCGCTGTAGAGCTGAATGAGCCCAATGCTTGTTAACAGAAAGGTAACAACCAAGAACGTAACACTGCTCTTCGATCGTTCGGTGGGAGGCACGATCTGTTCTTGAGGACCTTGGTAATCGAAGTTTTGATATCCTCCGCTCATACCTTACCCCCAGATGACGAAGGAGAGGATTGCAAAGGTCCAGGAGATCGACACAAATGTTCGAACTATCTTCATTTCGCTGAATCCCGCTGCTTCAAATGCGTGATGGAGCGGAGCGATGATAAAGATCTTTCGACCAAACCCTCGAATAGAGATAATTTGCAAGAGTGAGGAGAAGAGTTCCAAGAAGAAGAGCCCCGAAGCAAAGAGGATTAAGATCTCCCCATTGGCCAACAAAGCACTGATCGCGATAAACCCACCGAGGGCGTGACTGCCGCTGTCGCCCATAAACGTTTTTGCCGGGGGAAAGTTAAACCAAACAAAGGCGATGAGGGCCCCCAAAAGCGAACCGCTGAAGTGATGGGTGGTTGCAAGCAGCAGTAAGAGTGCGGGAATTGCGGCCAAGCTAGCCAAGGTATCCAAGCCGTCGGTGATATTCACCGCGTTCACAAAGGAAGCGATATAGATGATCGCAAAGGGGTAGTACCACGACCCGAGATTGATACTCAAACTTCGAAACGTGAGGGTGGTATCCAAAGGCATAGCAAGGACAAAGACTGTCGATACAAGAAGTTGGAGAGCAAGCTTCCCAAGTGATGAGAAGCCATCTCCCCTCTTTCTTCGCTCCTTTAAGAGGTCATCGACAAACCCAATCGCCCCAAAGGCTAAAAGCGCCAATACGGGATATAGGATCGTCGGTGAAAAAAAATCTTTCTCAAAGAGCGTAGCAAACGCTGAGCCTGTAATGAAGGCGATTCCACCGATCATTGGTGTTCCCACTTTTTTGAGATGAAGGTTGGGTAAGTACTCCTTTGTCGTTGCACCACTGCCTTGGTATAAAAACAAAAGAACCTTCGAAAGGGCGAAGGTGATCAAGAAAGATAGGAATACTACAATGATTTGTCTAACCATGCAGGGCCACTCCTTTCTCGATCGTTGGAATTAAGCGTTCCATCTTGGCGGCGCGGGAACCTTTGAGGAGGACGAGGTCACCGCTTGTGACCTCGTCTTTGACCATCACTTCAAGCTCCTCAAAATCTTGCGTGAAGGAGACTCGCTCCTTACCCTTCTCTCTCTTGATTGTTTGATACGCTTCCTCCATCTCCCGTCCGTAGAGGAAGTTTTTCGTAAATGTTGACTGAACTAAGGTTTTTGCGATCGTAAGGTGTGCTTCTTTGCTCTCCGATCCAAGCTCCTTCATCGGACCTAAGATCGCGCGCTTTCGCCCCCTCCAAGAGAGGCGGGAAAGATACCGAATAATCGACCTCGTGGAGTCCAAACTGGCGTTGTACGTATCGTTAACGATCGTAACGTCAGATTTTTGGACTGTGGCGCGACCAAGGAGGGGCTCAAAGTCCTCAAGCGCATGAGCAAGATCAACCGGTCGAGCTCCAAGATAGGTTCCGACCCGTAACGCACCGACCACATCTTCAAGGAGATGCTTGCCGACTGCTTTTATTCTAAATGAGACACCTTGGTAAGAGATTTGCCACCCATCAAGACCCAAGTCGATTGCACTGACATCACGGTTTGAGTATTTAAACAGTTCAACCGGGCTGAGCGCTTGAATGAGCCGCCCATAGGGCTCACCACGCGAGATAAATCCCGCCTCAATATCGCTGTGGAAGATCTTGGCTTTCTCGCGTGCGATCGTCTCTCGGCTGCCCATCGATTCGAGGTGTGCGTTTCCGATGTTGGTTAACAACCCAATCGAGGGGTTGAGCATCCGCGTCATTCGCTCCATCTCACCGGGATGATCGATTCCAAGTTCAAAGACTCCATACTTGGTATCTTTTTTCAAGTTCATGATCGATAACGCCAAGCCATACTCACTGTTGAGGTTGCCTTTGGTCATTGCAGTCGGTCCAAGAGCGGAGGCGATCTTTCCTATCGCCTCCTTTGTAGTACTCTTGCCGGTCGAACCGGTAATGCCAATCGTCCGGACATGAGGAAATAGTGTTCGATAGGTTGAGGCAAGGTTCATCAATGCTTGGAAGACATCACTGCTTGCCAATACTCCGCCTTGCGTTTCAGCAAGGGCTCGTTGAACGTCCTTACTATGAACGACCACAGCACACGCACCATTACTTGCCGCTTCTTTGAGGAAGTTGCTGCCATCGCTCTTTTTGCCCTTCAAAGCAAAAAAGAGCGAACCGGGGACGCACGTACGTGAATCAAGGGCGTAGTGGGTCACCACTGCCTGAGTGTTGCGAACGAGCGTTGAGGAACTGTACTGGGCTACAAGTTCCAAGTTCATAGATCACCTCGAGCTACGATTGCGGTAATCGGGGTAAAGTAGATCTCTTCTTGCCAGGAGTATACACTGACCGCTTCGGGGATCGCTTTTGTTGAGATCGAAGCCCTGAGCAATTGTCCTTGCTCTTCAAGGAGGATTCGGTTGTTCACCAATGAGCGATACTCAACCTCCAGGGAGCGATTTACTCCCCGTTGCCACAGCGGCAGAAGGAGAACAGCCACGGTAAAGATGAGCATCAATGCTACTAAAATGTGCTTCATTGCTGAGGAAGTCGGTTTTTCCTCTCGCCTCGGACTTTCAAACCATTCATGTTCCATGACGCTCCTCCTATCGTATTTTTTCCACGATCCGAAGTTTGGAGCTTCGGGACGCAGAGTTTTGAGCGATCTCCTCTTCACTGGGAGTAATCGGTTTCTTCGTAAGGATCTTCAGTATCGGCTGATCTTCGTTCGCCAAATTCCTAAACAGCCATTTAACCGGCCGGTCTTCGAGGGAGTGGAAACTGATGACCGCCAATCGACCGCCGACCTTCAAGGTTCGAAGTGCCTCAGTTATCGCCGGTTCAATTCGGTCGAGTTCGTGGTTTACTTCAATGCGGATCGCTTGGAATGTTCGAGTTGCCGGATGAATCTTCTGATAGCGGTAGGCTGGAGGAACACTCTTATACACGATTGAGGCCAGATCATCAGTAGTTCCGATCGTTTTGGTCTTTCGCTCTTGAACGATCGCTCGGGCGATCCTTCGTGAGTAACGCTCTTCGCCGTACGTGTAGATTACGTTGGCAAGTTTTTCCTCTTCATAGCGGTTTACCACATCAAAGGCGGAGATCGGATCATCGCTGTTTAAGCGCATGTCGAGCTTTTCGCCTTTGCGGAAGGAGAATCCCCGCTGTGACTCTTCAAAGTGGAACATCGAAATGCCCAAGTCAAAGAGGATCAGATCAAAGGAGTTATCGGCTGCTTCTTCAAAGAAGGTATCAAACCAAGTATTCACTGCTTCGAAGCGGGAGCCAAACTCCCCCATTCGAGTCAAAGCTTTTCTTTGGATCTCTTCATCACGATCAAGACCGATCACCTTGAGGTTCGGATACGTTGAGAGAAAGAGGTGGGTGTGCCCACCTTCGCCACAGGTGGCATCGACCATCACCGGTTTATCACTTTGTGGGATAAGGTAAGCGAGTAACTCATTTGGCATGATGGAGGTGTGGACGTAGTTCATCACTCCTCCTTTGAGCCGAGAGTCGAAAGCGACTGGGCAGCATCGAGGAACTCGTCCATCGAGGCGTCAAGGTACGTTTCGTACGTTTCCTTATTCCACAGCTCGAGGTAGTTTCCCGCACCTAAGAGAACTGACTCCTCTTTTAAGAGTAGTTGAACGCTCTCGCGTAAGGAGGAAGGGATGTTGATCCTTCCCGCTTTATCAAACTCACAGAGCTGAGCAGGGGCGATCATTCCTCGCTGGAGGATTCGCAGTTTTCGATCAAACATCGAATGCGGTCCGTTAATGATCGTATTTTTTAGTTGTTCAAAATCTTCGGGGAGCATGAGCCACAGACAGTTTTCCAAACCTCGGGTGACATATAGGGCATCGCCAGCAAGCGCATGGCGAAGTCGAGCTGGAATTAACAGCCTTCCCTTATCGTCGAGGGTGATGTAAAATTCACCGGTAACCATCTGAATACCCCTTATAAATGGGAATACTTCCCACTGGTATCCATTAATGTACACTTCTTCCCACCGGCGTGCAACTGGGTCCAATCTCTTACCGACAGGGAAATTAGAGATTTTGTGAGTGGAGTGCTTAACATCCGTCTAGGCAATTGATACAAAATGTCAATAACGACAAAATCGCCTCCCGTTTAGAGGAGGCGTTGCATCAGTATGTGATGGTATTAGCTTCGGTCGGGATTGAAGATGTTGTAGTCGATATCTCCGAAGATTGTGTGCCTTTTCTCTGCTTTCACAAGCCATTCCGTATCAACGGCGTTTTTACACATATCATCATAGACCAAGTTGATATTTTTCAAATGTCCCTCAATCCGCTTTTTGGCGTAATCGACACTGCTGCGACTGTAGATGATAAAGGGCCAATCACTTGCCATCGCAAGGAGGACTTCTCGAGCTGCTTGATTCAAAAAGCGTTGCTTAAGACTTGCTTGGTCGGGGAAGCGAACAGCAAGCTCTTCCATGCGGGTAATCGCCTTGTGGATATGTCGGTAGTACTCGGTATTGGAGCCATCCAACCAGGCAGCGCTGTAGCCACCCTGCCCCCACGAGGAGAACGCCGGTCGAACTGTCTGAAGAGCGGTGGTGTCTTCAGCCAAGAAGGATGATGGTGTTACCAGTTCAGTTCGATCACTGCTGGTACGAATCACCTCTTCCAACCAATCGATCCCTTCATACCACCAGTGGCCGAAGAGTTCGGCATCAAAGCCGAGGAAGAAGAGCGGATCGGTACCCATCGTATCCCGGAGGCGGTGGTTTTTATTGTTCACCATGTAGTGGAAGTTTGTTGCGTGCTCTTTGACTCGCTTTAGCGCTTCGCCTCGGTTGTAGGGAACTTTTTGATCGGTATCGCCGGTAATCGCCCAGTACTTGTAGCCGGTAAAGACTCGAACTTCCGGTTCATGGATATAGGGTCGGATATACTCCATATCCAAGTCATAACCAATATCACGGTAAAACTCTCGATAGACATTATCCGTTGGGTATCCGGCGGAGTTGGACCACACCAAGCTCGTTGCTTGGTAGTCACGGGGGAATGCAGCTACCCCATTGGGGCAACTCACCGGGCGGTAGCCGCCGTAGGTGACGTTATCGGGGGAGAGCAGCATGCTTTGGCTTGCTACTTGGAACCACTTGATTCCATGGTGTTTCAACTGATCTTCAAGACCGGGATAGTAGCCGCATTCGGGGAGCCAGAATCCCTTCGGGGGGTGACCAAAGGTCGTCAAAAAGCTTTGGACACCCAACTCAATTTGAGCATTGATCGCCTGGGGATACTCCTTATACAGGGGTAGATATGCATGCGTTGCCGCAGTGGTAATCAACTCGAGGTGTCCGGATTGCTCGAGGCTCTTAAAGCCTTCGAGGATGTTCATCCGGTAGAGATCTTCATACTCATGGAGGTTAAGGATATACCCGTCGAGGTAGTGTCGGGCCATCTCAAGAAATTTTGGTTGTTGCTCTTTACAGCGCTGGACCTCTTTTTGGCCCAGTTCGATGTGTTGCTGTAAGTAGTGGACAAAGCGGTTTTGCAGCACATTGTCGGTGAGCATCGCCATCAACGAGGGGGAAAAGCTGATCGTAAGTTTAAAGGTAACGCCCTCATCTTTGAGGCGGTTAAGCATGCGCAGCAAGGGCAGGTAGCTCTCACTGATCGATTCAAACAACCAATCTTCTTCCAAGAAGCGGGGGTACTCGGGGTGGCGAACAAAGGGCAAATGGGCATTAAGGACAAACGCTACCTTGGCGTTACTCATGAAAGCACCCCCTTACTGACGGTGAGGGCAAGATCTTTAAGCACGACGTTTTCCGCAACCTCCCCTGTTTTGGTAACAAGCGATGAGAAGTGCAGTAAGAACAAATCGTTGTCCATCGCCAACTCTTCGATTCGGTCTGCCCAATAGGGCAGGTATGTTTCAACCTTCGCCGAGCGAGCGATGACGTCTTCGCTGCCATCGGCGTTGATGCGACACAGTTCAACTTGATAGGAGCAACCCATCGCCGGAAGGTGAATGTTCCACTCTTGGTCCTTCACTTCGACCGCAATATCGCTTACCGTTTCGATTCCGCTTGCTAGTTCATATTGGTGGAGCCTGAGGAGATACGATTCGCCGCTGTGATCCTCATCGTCAAAAGATGTCTTGTTGCCTTGAATCGTCTCCGGCAACGACCAGTATGCATACGCCCACTGAGGATCGCGCAAGAGCAGATGAATCGTGGAGTCATAATAAGAAGGGGGTAGCTCGCCGGTTCGGGGAAGGTCCTTAAAGTGGACCGCCTTTCCGCGGTGATTGGTCAAACTATTGGTGTAACGCCCGTAGTTAACCTGCCCGTTGGTTTCGGGTACTCCGCCCTCATCCATTTCTTCAAACCAATCCTCCAACGCGCTGATCAGGTCATCTCGCTGTAGTGTGTTCCAATCCTTCAGCCCTTCCATCTGGGCGATGTGTTGCAGCTCATTGTCGGATAAGGATTCAATATTGATTAGAATCATGAACGCTCCCATAAAATTCTGTGGTGAATACCAAGCCAATCGTAGAAGAATCATCAATCTTAGTCAACCATACCCATATGTCCAACACCAAGGCCCTTCGCGAAAATGGGACAGTTTAGCAAGGAATTAACACCTTACAGAAAGGTTAAATCACTGAGAGTTATCTATTTTGTTGAAAGGTTGGGCTGTGCTCGATAGCACAGCCCAAAACGTGTTTTGATCGTCTCCGTTAGAACACGGATCCGGCATCATAATGGTCTGCGACGTTGGATTTGTCGACAAGGACGGAGGGAAGAACAACTGAAAGAGGTTCTTTTGCCGTGTGGAAAGCGTCACTCTTTCGGCCTTCGGCAACATCCAAGCAGTACATGATTGCATCGTACACCATCGAGGGGTGATATGTTGCTGTTGCCTTTACAAGAGGATCATCTCGCATGATCATCTCGTAGGCAGCTTTACTTCCGGCACCACCGAACACAAGTTGGATATCCTTTCGGCCACTTTCCTTAATGGCTTGGAGGACTCCCGTCATTACGTCATCATCCTGACAGAACACCGCGTGAATGGTTGGATATTTTTGGATGTAGGTTTCCATCAACTCCAAGCCCTTCTGGGTGGACCAGTCGGCGAAGTCATAGTTGCGTCCGCCGGCAAGGTTGACGAGACTCGGTTCTTTTGTCATCTCATCGAAGAAGGAAGTCATGCGCTCGCCGTCGATGACAACGGGCATACCGCCCATTGCAACGTACCGGGTCAATCCATGGGCTTTCATATAATCGCGCATGAAGATACCGCTGACCTTACCCATTTCGCTGTTGTTACCTGCAAGGTTCACATACCCAAAGGTGGTGTCCGTCAAACCTCGGTCAACGATGATACACTTAACGCCGGCAGCGTGTGCTTCTTTTACCACTGGAGTCAGCGGGGCGCTTTCGTGGGGAAGAATGACTAAGTAGTTCATTCCCCAAACCATCAAGTCTTCAACGTCCGAGATTTGTTTGGCATACCCATCGGCGTGGAGAACCTTAAATTCATACTTGCCGGGATACTGCTTTTGAAGCTCAGCGACAGCTTTATCGGCCCACCAGCCGATTCCACCGGTCCAACCGTGGTCGGGAGAAGGCACCGCAATTCCAATCTTGGGAACTGCAGCTTTCTTCTCAGCTGCGCCTGCGGCAAAGACGATTCCCGTGGCAAATACCAAGCAGAGAACGATTACCAAAGCTTTTTTCATAGTTAGCCTCCTGTTTATTTGTTACTGTCACTCTTGTACTGAAGCAGTACTGCGACAATAATCACAAAACCTTTAACTGCCTGTTGGAGGAAGGCACTGATCCCACCCATAACAAGCATATTGTTGATGATGCCGAGCATCACTGCTCCCATCATCGTCCCGATGATACTCCCCTTCCCTCCACTCATAAGCGTGCCGCCGATTACCGCAGCGGCGATTGCATCCATCTCGTAGCCGGCACAATCACTGGGATTGATACAATTAAGGCGACTTGACCACATAATTGCAGTAACGCCGACAGTGAAGCCGGTGATGACGTACGGAATAAACTGGATGAGCGAAACGTTAATTGCCGAGTATCGAGCAACCTGTTCATTTGCCCCTGTCGCACAAAGATAGCGACCAAAACGGGTGTAGTTGAGAATGATGTGTAGTGCAACTCCGATGATGATAAAACACCACACCGGAATAGGCAGACCTAAGAAGATACTACTTCCAAGTTTTGCATAGGCCATATTTACCGATAGTATCGTCCCGGCGTTTGAAAAATATTGAATCAAGGACCGGAAGATCGACATTGTGCCCAGCGTTACAATGAATGGCGCCATTCGGAACTTAGCCACCATTACACCGTTGAGTGCTCCGCACGCTGATCCGAGAATCAGAGCAAAGATGAACGTCAGGACTAATGCCAGCGTCGAATTGGCCCCAAACAGGTTGAGAAAGAAGATTGATATTCCTCCTACGAACGCTGCCATCGAGCCCACCGAGAGATCGATACCACCACTGATGATGACAAAGGTCATCCCCAGACTAATGATTCCGGTGTATGAAATTTGTCGAAGAATATTGGTTAAGTTTCGAATCTTGAGAAAGTTTGGCCACCCCACAATGGTTGCAATGATGAATAAAGCAATGAATGCCATTCCCAATGAGTGGTCTTTAATGCGATAACCCCGAATGTATTTTTTAATCTTATGCTCACCCATCTCTTTTGACACCTTTTTGAATTCCAGTCGCATTGAACACAATATTCTCTTCGGTGATTTGCTCCTTCTCCAAATGTCCGGCGATTTTTCCTTCACGCATCACGTACACCCGGTCGCACATCCCGATTATTTCTTCCATTTCACTGCTGATTACGATGCAACTAATTCCATCTTCAGCAAGGTGATGGATAAATTCATAAATTTCTCGCTTCGCATTGACATCAATACCACGGGTGGGCTCATCAAGGATAAGCACCCGGGGTCGAGTATCAATCCACCGCGCCAAATACACTTTTTGCTGATTTCCTCCACTGAAAAACCTAAGCGGAGCTCGGCGCGAAGCTGCCACAATGTTGAACTCATCAACATAGGTCTTCCCGCTGAGATCTTCTCGGGTCTTATCAATCAAGCCTCGTTTTAAGTACTTTTCTTTCAGTGAAATGAGGGTGATGTTTTTAGGAATATCATAATCCATGACAATTCCCTTACCCTGGCGATCTTCACTGATATACGCCAGGCCATAGTTCACCGCTTCGCGGGGGTTGTGGATTTTTATCCTCCTGCCCTCAAATCGAATCTCCCCTGCGCTCATCTTTCGTAAGCCCATGATCGCTTCCATCGTTTCGGTGCGCCCGGCACCGACCAATCCGGCAAAGCCGAGAATCTCGCCTTTGCGGAGGGTAAAGGAAACATCACGTAAGAGTTCCGGACAGCTTAACCCCTCCACCTCCAGAATCGGCTCCTTACCGGCCGACTCAACTTTATCGGGGAATACTTGGCTAAAATCTCGTCCAACCATTTTTCGGGCAATAATCGTTGTACTGAGATCTTTGATCTCATCAACTGAAACTAAATGGCCATCCCGAAGCGTGGTTACTCGATCACAAATCGTCATCACTTCGCCAAGCTTATGACTTACAAAGATCATCGTAACACCTTGGTCCTTGAGCTTCCGCATCAATGAAAAGAGGTGTTGAACTTCGACATTGGTAAGGGTTGTTGTCGGCTCATCAAAGATGAGGATTCGAGCATCGAGCACCATCGCTTTTGCAATCTCAACCATTTGCTTTTCAGCCACTGAGAGGTCACTGACCGCTCGATTGACATCAATCGACATTTTAAGCGAATCAAGCTGGGCCTTCGCCTCCTCTCTCATCAGCGCCTTATCAAGGAAAGGGCCCTTCTTTCGCTCATTACCAAGGAAGATATTCTCATACACCGTGAGGTAGTTAATGAGGTTAAACTCTTGAGGAACAAGACCGATTCCAAGACTTTTTGCGGTAATATAGTCGGGAATGTGAATCTCCTCTCCGTCAAGACGGATCGTACCACTTGTTTCCTCATAGATTCCGCAAATAATCTTTATCAGGGTGGACTTGCCGGCACCATTTTCACCGACAAGTCCCATAATCTCACCCGGGTAAATGGAAACATTCACCCGATCAAGTACCCGAACGGTCGAGAACTCTTTAATAATCCCTTCCAACTCTAAGATTGGCGAACGGTGACTCATTAATTCTCCATTGCTCCGTCAAACTCTACCGTCGAAGGAGCAAAGTCAATGCGCCGAACCAGTTCCAATGCTTCCTGAGCACCGAAGATTCGGTCCATTCCATTGTCTTCCCATTCTACGGAGAGGGGGCCCGAATAACCGGCAGCATTTGCTTCACGGATAATCATGTCAAAGTCGACATCTCCATGACCGGGGGAAACAAAGTTCCACCCTCGCCGCAAGTCACCAAACATCAAGTGAGAACCGAGAATACCGCTGCGCCCGTCAAGTTTCACCAAGGAATCTTTGATGTGCACATGATAGATTGACTCGGCGAAATCTCGATAGAAGAGGGCTGGATCGACACCTTGCCATTGGAGGTGACTGGGATCGAAGTTGATCCCCAGCGTCTTTCGTCCTCCAAAGACCTCAAAGAGTTTTTTCGTGGAGTAATAGTCGTAGGCGATCTCCGAAGGGTGAACCTCAAGGGCAAACTTGACTCCCTGCTTGTCAAATTCATCAAGGATCGGAGTCCACAGTTCAAGAATTTCCTGATACCCGTCTTCAATCAGTTTGGGGCTATTTGCCGGGAAGGAGTAGAAGTATTTCCAAATCGGCGAACCCATAAATCCAGTTACCACATAACAGCCCATATTCTTTGCAGCTGCAGCGGTATACTTCATCTGCTCGATTCCCCAAGCTCGGATTGCTTCATCATCTCCTGCCAGCTCTTTTGGTGCAAAGCCGGCTAAGCGGGGATCTCCGAACGCATCACCGACACACTGTCCGGCGAGGTGGTTGCCCAAAGCCCAGCAGCCAAGATTATATTTCTTTAACGTTGCAAGTTTATCCTGAACATACGCGGGATCCGTTGCTGCTTTTTTGACGTCCATATGGTCGCCCCAGCAAGCAATCTCAAGACCGTCATAGCCCATTTCGCTGACAATTTTACATACTTCTTCAAAGGGAAGGTCCGCCCATTGTCCGGTAAATAGTGTTGCTTTCCTAGCCATTATCATCTCTCCTTTTTACATTTCAACCCAAAGTGCGCCCTGCTTACTGCTTTCGACGCATCGATTAATAAAGCGTACTCCGTCAAGTCCTTCGTCAACACTCGGGAAGTCCAAGTCGGCAGCTGTCAACGTTTCGCCCTGAAGGTGTTTTGCCAATGCCTTCACGTACGGCAGATAGATATTCGCAAACGCTTCATATACTCCCTCGGGATGCCCCGAAGGTATTCGACTGTACTGCTGAGCTTCTTCAGCAAATGGGTCCCGACCCCGGCTGAGAATTTGTTTCGGCGCATTGCTGGGAGTATAGATGATATGATCGGGGTCTTCTTGAGCCCATTCAATTCCACCCTTCTCGCCAAAGACTCGGATTCGAAGAGCATTGTCGTAGCCAAACGCGATTTGGCTGGACCAGTACATCCCCTTCGCTCCGCCTTCGTACTCCACCATCACCGTAGCGTTATCATCGAGGGTGCGCCCATCAACGAGCGAATCAAGGCGGGCACAAACCCGTTGGATCGTTAAGCCGGTAACCGTAGCAACCAAGTTTTCTATGTGACTGCCGATATCACCGAGGCAGTTTGAAATGCCGGATACACTGGGATCCATCCGCCATGGTGCGATTGGACTTGATTCATCAACTGGATTGGCAAGCCACTCTTGAGGGTATTCGGCGTTTACAAATCTAATCGGTCCCAAGAGGCCGTCGCGGACCATCTTGCGCATCTGCTTGACTGCCGGGTAGCCGGTGTAGGTGTACGTCACTGCAAAGAGGAGATTGTTCGCTTTACTCAATCGCTGAAGTTCTTCACTCTCTTCGACACTCCACGTCAATGGTTTATCACAGACTACATGAATGCCCCGCTCCAAAAAAGCTTTACATACTTCAAAGTGAGTGCTGTTTGGTGTAACAACGACGACGAACTTAATTCCATCTTCGCGTTCACTCTCCTTTTGGGCCATCTGGCGATAATCGGTATACACACGATCTTCACTCACCCCAAGGGTCTTGCCATGAGCTTTAGATTTGGTCGCATCCCGACTAAATGAACCCGCTTTCAAAACAGCGAGACCATCCATCCGAATCGCCTTCCTGTGAACGTCCCCGATGAATGCACCGGGGCCTCCTCCAACCATTCCATAGGCTATTTGGTTCATAACTCCTCCATTTGTAAAACAAGGTGTTTTTCTTTTACACTGCCTCAATGGTATCATCTTTTATCTATTTCGCAAGAAGAAATAATTGTAACTTATGTCATGACCAATGGATAAGGCACCAACAATCTTGGTGCCTTATAATCATAGATGAGTGAATATCAAGAAAAGAGCGTATGCAGTGCAAGCTCAATCATTGAGTTGAAGGTGTTTTGGCGATCTTGCGGCGGAACTTGTTCGCCGGTAAGGAGAGAATCACTTACGGTAAGAAGCGTGAGTGCTTGAATGCGCTTCAGTCTTGCCAGGGTGTAGAGTTCGGCACTCTCCATCTCGACTGCTAACGCACCGGCTTTTACCGCTAGGGCGTTTTTCTCTGCTCCCTTCTCATCATAGAACTGATCGGTGGTAAACACGGTTCCCACCACGGCTTTCTTCTTGAGTTGTTTTGCGGTTTGAACCGCTTTTTCAAGGAGCTCATAGGTAGCTGTCGGAGCAAATTGGTAGAGACCAAAGCGACTTGGGTTCATTCCGCTGTCACAATCCGATGCTTGGGCGATCAATACATCTCGGAGGTTGAGCTCTTCGCTCATCGTTCCGCACGTTCCTACCCTCACCAAGCGCTTTGCCCCATAGGTGTCGATCAGCTCATGGGCATAGATCGAAAAGGAGGGCATTCCCATTCCCGTACCTTGGACGCTGACTCGGTTTCCGTTCCACGTCCCGGTGAAGCCGTGCATCCCACGAATCGTGTTGTAGTGAACGACATCCGTCAAGAACGTTTTGGCGATGTGTTCGGCCCGTAAGGGGTCACCCGGCAGCAACAGATCGGGAGCAACTAAGCTCTTATCAGTAACAATGTGAATACTCATAGACCTATGTTCGCCGAGTTAAGCCGTTCTTGCAAGCTGTCCACGCGTTGCTTGCTATGATATAATCGCTCTACTATGAAAAATTATCCTACGGCTTTAATCCTCCACGGGCATTTCTACCAACCGCCTCGGGAAAATCCTTATACTGGTCTTATCGAAACTCAGAACTCCGCCTCACCGTTTAACGACTGGAATGAGCGGATCACCGCCGATTGCTACCAAGCAAACACGCGCTCACGCTACCTCAACGGATACGGTCAAGTCCTCAGTATGACCAACAACTATAAGTACCTCTCCTTCAACTTTGGCCCTACCCTACTTACGTGGCTACACGCCAACCACCCCCACACCTACGAGATGATTCTCGAAGCGGATAGGGAGAGCTTACTGCGCTTGGGCCACGGCAATGCGATCGCCCAGGCGTACAGTCACCCAATCCTTCCTTTGCAAAAGCGCAGTGACATCCAAACGCAAGTGATGTGGGCGCTAGAGGATTTCTCGGCGCGCTTTGGTCGCGAAGCCGAAGGAATTTGGCTCAGCGAAACCGCGATCAACCCCACCACCATCGATGTGCTTGCTGAGTGCGGAGTCAAGTTTGTCATCCTCAGTCCCTGGCAGGCGAAGGAGACGGAGAAGGAGGGGGTGTTAAAAGGTAAACCCGCTCCCTATGGAAAACCGTTCCTCATAACGGGTGAAAAGGGAAAAACCATAACGGCTTTCTTCTATAACCACGTCCTGGCCGAAGGGATCAGCTTCGGACACTACTTACAGAACGCTGACTCGCTGTACAAGCGCCTTTTGGATATTAAAAGTAATGAGAAGCAGTCATTGATTCACACCGCAACCGACGGTGAGATCTACGGCCACCATGAACCCTATGGGGATATGGCCCTCGCCGCCTTGATCAAAAAATGTGAAGACGGCGGCGAATTGACGTTCACCAACTACGGCGCTTACCTTGCTCAAAACCCGGCAACCGAGTGGGCTATCCTGCACGACGGTGAAGCAAAAAAGGGCACCTCTTGGTCGTGCTCTCACGGTGTTTCGCGGTGGTATAAGGACTGTGGGTGCTACACCGGCGGAAATGACGCTTGGAACCAAAAGTGGCGAACTCCCCTCAGAAGTAGTTTTGATAATCTTGCCAACCGAATCGATGAGCTCTACCTACAAGAGGCAAGCAAGATTCTCGGTAGTGAAGAGGGAGCGACAAAAGTTCTGAACCTCTTTGCCCCCGTTGCCTCCAACCTTGTCGGCTTAGAGGAGTTTTTACGCCCCTATACCCAAAAACAAAGTGAGATATCCGTCCTAGGCTGTTTGCTTCAGGGACAGAAGTACAAACACTACAGCTACACGAGCTGTGGGTGGTTCTTCAACGACCTTGCCGGTATCGAGCCAAAACAAAACATCACCTATGCCCTGATGGCGGCAAAGCTGTATGAGAAGTATGACCCAACACTGACTTCGACGCTCCTCAAAGATCTGGAGAAAGCAAAAGCCAATGAAAAAGAAGATGGTAACGGAAAGACAATCGCCCTCGCCCAGCAAGAGCTCTTACTCGGCGAAGTCGAAGCGGCACTCTACTTCATCTTAAACCGAACCCTCGCCCTACCGAGTGATCAAAAAGATCTCTACGGGTTTTATCGCCTTGATCGATTCAACGAGGAGGATGAAGACTTTACCCTTCAAATTACCAATGAGCAGTGCTTGAAAGTCCATCACATTACTGCCAAGGTCGGTCAGGGAGAATATGAAGTAATCGTTGATAAACAATCTTACGCGATTATAGCAAAAGAGATCCCAAATCAGATGCGCAACGAACTCTTAAGTCAAATTGACAAACGGATCTGTACCGTTGATGAGGACCAAATCATCCGGCTCGACCAGAGTCTTGCCCACTACAGCCTATTGGCCCAAAGTGCCCCTGAAGTGCTTGAGCCGGTCTACCAACAGCTCGTTGGTTGGGCGATCAGCATGATCAAGGGACTCTTCCTCTCTGAGCGGATTCGCTTCTGGGAGCACTACAAGGAGCGCTTCCTTCGAGTCTTGGACTTCTTTGTGGTCTATGGAAAAGAAGAGGAGATAACGTTGCTTAACGATGTCTTTGACAAAGCGCTCTTTGATATCGGCGAAAAGATTCAACGCAACGGACTCTTCGACAAATCAATTCGTTTTGTTACTGAGTTTCTCCAAGAGGTCCGCAAGCGAAACTTCCAGCCCGAGCTCACCAAGATTCAAGATGCCCTCTACCCCTACATCGTTGGCGAACAGCTCCTTAAAGATGGAGAGGATATCCAACGGGTTACGGCCTTGGCTCAGGACTTAAACTTCGATCTTTCTGCTATCGATCGCCTAACAGCAATCGAGCGTGAGTGAGCGATTCTTCACTGCTGCTATCGCCGCTGAGCATCCGAGCGATTTCGGCCACTCGTTCATCGGCGATAACCCGGCGAATCTGGGAGTGACTCATCCCTTCTTCGACACTCTTGCTCACCGTTAAATGAACATCCGCCTTGCTTGCAATTGAAGCGAGGTGGGTGATCACGATCACTTGGTGAGTTTTTCCTAGCTCAGCCAGCTCACCGGCAACGGCTACGGCAACCGAACCACCGATACCGGCATCAACTTCGTCAAAGATCAAGGTGGGCAAATCATCTTGTTGAGCAAGGGTTACTTTGAGTGCCAGCATGATGCGGGACAACTCTCCTCCGGAGGCAACTTCGTCGATCGGGTGAAGTTCCAAGCCGGGGTTAGCACAGATTAAGAACGCAATCTCATCAAGACCATGAGAAGCGGGAGGAATCGCTTTGAAGCGAATATCAAAGAGCGCTTCCTTCATCCCCAAGGTTCGAAGACGATTTTGGACGCTTTGGGCAAGATCAAGGGCGGCACTCTTTCGTTTAGAACGAAGGATCTCGCCTTTGGTAAGGAGGATCTCCTCGTGTTCCTTAATCTTCTTCTCCAGTTTACTTAACTGAATCTCCCCATCTTCGCGCATTGTGAGTTTGTCCTCGATCTCACTCCTAAAGGCAAGGACGCGCTCCAAGGAGGGACCATACTTCTTCTTGAGCCGTTGAATCTGCGCCAAGCGGCCTTGAAGCCGGTCGAGCTCCTCTTCGCTGAATGTCAGCGAAGAGAGGCTATCACGTAAGCTTTCATAGATATCTTGGATCTCAATCGCACTCTCTTCCAAGCGGGTGGCATACCCCTCCAAGCTTCGATCAGCTTTGATCGCACCCTCAAGCGCTTCTTTTGCGTTTCGCAAGGAGGTGAGGATACTCGAACTTTCGTAGGAGTGAAGGATGGCACTACTTGTACTTAAGGAGTCATGGATCTGCTCAAAGGAGGAAAGACGATGAATCTCCTCTTTAAGCTCTTCATCCTCCCCCTCTTTTGGATCGATCGCATTGATCTCTTCCTGGGCAAAGCGCAAAAATTCTTCCTCTCTTAACGCCGCTTCAAAGATTTTTTTACGTTCGAGGAGCTCTTTCTTCAAGGTTTGAAGAGTATCCCAAGCTTCTTGGTAGTCTCTCTTTTCACCGATACACTCCCCCGCTCGGTCCAGGGCATTGCGCTGGGCCTCACTCTTGAGAAGACTTTGGTGATCGCGCTGAGCGCTGATCTCAAAGAGTTGAGCGGATAGTTCCCCAAGATCGGTGCGGGGGATCATCCGCCCTTGAAGCAGAGCCGATGAGCGCCCATTGCTCTTTATCGTTCGTGAGAGGATAAGTTCATCCTCGGCGACATCGATATCCCGCTCACGTAAGAAGGTTTGAACCTCTTCGCTTACCTCGCCATCGAAGCAAAAGGAAGCGTTTACCGTAGCACTCTCTGAGCCACTACGAATCACGTGGCTTTCAACTTTTTCACCCATCAACATCGAAAGCGCACCGAGAATGATCGATTTACCCGCTCCGGTTTCACCGGTGATGACGGTAAAGCCATCCTCAAACTCAATGCTCCGATCCTCGATAAGCGCATAGTTATGGATCTCTAAGCGATCAAGCATGCGCAGCTCCTCCTGCCCAATTAAGTTTCTCCCTTAATACTTCTATGTAGTTCCGCTTTTCGCTTGTAACCAGGAGGGTTTTACTGCGCGATTTTTCAACAATCAGCTCATCGCCCTCTTGAAGGGCAAAGTTTTGCTGCCCATCCACCGAGAGCACGATTCCGGTCCGCTGGCTGGGGGCTACGGTGAGGGTAATCAAGGAATCGGCGCTGAGAACCAGCGGGCGGTTGGAGAGGGTAAAGGGACAAATAGGGGTAATGAGTAAGGTGGAGAGTTCGGCATCGAGGATCGGTCCGCCGGCGGCGAGGCTGTACGCGGTCGATCCGGTGGGAGTTGCGATGATCATGCCGTCAGCGCGGAAGTAACCTGCTTCCGTCTCCCCTACTTTGATCCCCATCCCGATCACTTTACTGATTCCACTGGAGGAGACGACGATTTCGTTCAACCCATGGGCACTGAACACGCGTTCGCCGCCGCGGTAGACTCCGACTCGAATCATCAGTCGGCGCGAAAGGGTATAAGATCCCTCTAGGAAACGATCGACCGCTTCCTTCCATTCATCTACGGAGATTTCGGTGATGTAACCAAAGCTGCCTAAGTTAATTGCAAGGATCGGTACACCCAGAGTTTGCAGGTAGCGAGCACAGTAGAGCACGGTTCCGTCACCGCCGAGGCAGATCACCAAATCGGTGTTCTCCGCCACGATCGGTTTGTCCTGTTCGATGGTGGTTCGCCAAGTTGTACATTCGATTCCTTTTTCCGTGAGATATTCACAGATCGTGGCACTGAGGTGTTGCGCTTCCTCTTTTCCCCAGTTTGCTACGATTAACACGCGCCGTACTTGCTTTGCACTCATCCGAGCCTCCTTACGGTAGGTGGGCAATTACCTTTAACACTACTTGTACATCACTTTGACTTAAAAACGGGTAGATGGGAAGGGAAATACTCCGATGAAACGCCGGGAGGGCTACACTAAAGGTAGCAAACTCCTCTTGGTACTCCTGAGCAAGGCTTTCCTCAAAGGTTCGCTTGGCGGAAACTTGATACTTCTTTGCAAAAGCGATCACCTCTTCAGCTTTTGAGTCGAGGGTAGTACAGAACCCATAGCCGTTGGGCTCAAAGTCGATATGACCGATTCCAAAGAGCTTATGGTGGGTTTTCATCAACGACTTTGAATAGAGCGAATAGAGCTCGCCCCGCCGATGAAGATGTTCTTCAAGATTGGCCAGTTGGATGAGGCCAAGGGCGGCATTCATATCCGGAAGTTCAACGTAACCGCTCACGTTGGATAAGAGTTCGTTTACTGCTTTCTTTTGCTCAGTGCTGTTAAACACCAAAGCAGCTCCACCGCCTGAGGAGATAATTCCGTCCTCCTCAAAGGAACAGATCACCAAGTCGCCCCAACCTCCGGCCTTCTTCTCTTCATACGTTGAGCCGAGGCTTTGACTGATATCTTCGATGATCGGGATTCCAAACTCTTTATACTCACTACCGTAGGGAATTTGTCCAACCGGTTCATGGATCAACAGGGCACTACATCCCGCTTGAACTAAGCGTTGGGCTTCAGCTTCGCTCAGACATCCGTGCTCTTTGTCGATATCTCCGACGATGAGGGTAAAACCCAGTTCGGAAATGACATCCTTGTAGAAGGAGGGTGAGAGGATACTTGCACCAATTGTACTTCCTTGGGGAAGGTTAAGAATCTTCAAGGCATACGAAAGCGCATCAACGATTGTCCGCAGGGCAACTCCGTCCTTGAAGCCGACAAGATCACAAAACTCTTTCATGAAGATGTTCTTCCGTTCGCCCGGTCCGATTCGTTCATCGACCATCGTTTGAAGGACTGCATCCATGTCTTTGCGCCGCAGTGTAGGTTTATAGAAGGGAATTAATGCCACAAAAGCCTCCAGAGCCAAGTATAGCGAGTCGGGTAGTTAAAAAAAAGCCCCTCTTTGCAGAAGGACTGGATAGTAAAAAAAAAGAGGCCCGGCAGCTACCTACTCTCCCGCCAGTTGGCAGTACCATCGGC
>CAYUHP010000004.1:0-3367 GCA_964444595.1 uncultured Sphaerochaeta sp.
CAGCATGCTGAAGGCCGGTATCGGCTAAGTAATATTTTTCTTGAGTCTTAAGAATCTCTTTTCCCTTGATATCGTAGCGCTGGACTCGGGTAACAATATAGGAACTTTCCAACGCGTCAAGGTAGGTATGAACCGTATTCATATCTACGCTTCGGGCTTGGCTTTTAAAATAATCTGCGATCCGTTTAGCTGAAATTGGACTTCCGACTGTATCCACAACGAAATACAAAACTCTTCTTAAAAGCTCGACGTTCCGTATTTTATATCGCTGAACAACATCTCGGAGAATAATTGAATCAAAAATACTGTTGAGAATCGTATATGAAGAGCGTTCATCATACTCTTTCGAAAGATGGATTGCAGGGAATCCTCCCCGCCTGATATACAGCCACAACAGGTCCTCTTCACTTTCACCAAACGTTTTTCTGAATGTGAGCATTTCAGTAAATGATAAAACTTGCATCCTGAAATGAACAAAACGACCGGTAAGCAACGACGAGATCTCTGATGCGAGAAGTTCTGAGTTTGAACCGGTAAGATACAGATCCACCGAAAAATCTACGGTAATAGAATTTACGGCATCCTCCCAGCCTTCAACAAGTTGGATCTCATCAAAGAAAATATATGCCTTCCCTTCTATTGAAGTCATCCGTTCTGCTATGTAATCGTATAATGGACGGGAAGATCGCAGATGTTCATTTCTCAAGCTTTCAAAATTAAGATAAATAATATGTTGAGGGTCTATTTTTTGCTGAAGGAGTTCTTGCTCGATCAGGAGCATCATGGTCGATTTTCCACAGCGTCGAATTCCTGTAATAACCTTAATGAGTGGCTTTCCGATGAACGGTCTTATTTTTTCATAGTAAAGAGGTCTCTCGTACATACTTGCCTCCAATACCTCGATTATACCCATCAAAACACTCAAAGTAAAGATAGTTTTTCGGGTTATACCCCACAATACTCTCTCTTTTTATAAAGTTTTTCGGGTTATAACCCTAAATACTTTTCTCTCTCCAAAAAGCAAATTTGGTAAATATATGCTACAATGCGTCTTGATGTGGAGGGATTATGAATAAAAAACCATTTCTTTTAGGCTTTGGTGCGATGCGCTTTCCTCAAACCAAAGAAGGAAAAATCGATCGTCCACTGGCTACGGAGATGCTTCGGTATGCAATGGAGCATGGGGTAACGTATTACGATACTGCCTATACCTATCATGGTGGTGAGAGCGAACCGTTTCTCGGTGAGTTTCTCCAAGACTATGACCGTACCTCATTCCAGTTGGCAACCAAACTGCCTCAATGGTTAGTTGAATCCGTTGAGGACGCAAAACGGATCTTCGAGGAACAACTCGATCGATTGGGTGTGGAATACTTTGACTACTACCTGGTGCATGCATTGAAGAAAGCCACCTATGTGAAGATGGTCGATCTTGGAGTGCTTACCTACCTGGAAGAGGAAAAGCAAAAAGGCCGCATTAAGAACTTGGGCTTCTCCTTCCACTCAAGCTTTGAGGATTTCACCTACATCCTTCTTTCAAGAAAATGGGACTTTTGCCAAATCCAATACAACTGGCTTGATATCGAAGAGCAAGCCGGTCGTGCCGGCTATGAACTGGCAACCGAGCACGAAATACCGGTAATCGTGATGGAGCCGATTAAAGGTGGGTCCTTAGTTACCCTTCCCCCTGCCCTCAAAGAACAGCTTGACCAAACAATTGAGGATGAATCCATTGCTTCAATCTCATTGCGCTGGGTTGCCGAACACTCCAACGTGCCAGTGATCCTCAGTGGGATGTCGACGCTGGATCACGTCATTGAAAACGTCGAAACCCTAACAGATCCAAAACCATTAAAAGAAGAGCAACACGCCGCCTTAGAGAAAGTCGGTTCCTTTATGCGTAGCCAACTTGGAAACGGGTGTACCTCGTGCTCCTACTGTATGCCGTGTCCCTACGGAGTTGATATCCCCGGCTCCTTTGAGCTTTGGAACACCCTGAGGCTTTTCGGTCAATATGAAAAAATTAAAAAGCGATGGGAATCCCTCGGTGATGCCGGTCCACTGTCGTGCACCGAGTGCATGACGTGTGTTCCCCTTTGTCCGCAAGAGATCCCGATTCCCTCTGATTTAGCGAAACTTCAAGAGGAAATTAGCCAACGAGCCTTGTAAGAGAACACCGAGCTCGATACGCTTATACAATGATGGAAGAACAGATTCGATTAGCGCTCCTGGGTTGGTGCACCGGTGATGGCTTCGGTAGTCAAACCGAAGGGATGGAACACGAAGAGATTGTAGCTCTTGGTGAGCTGAGTGAAGTCTACAGCTTTGAAGAACATGTTCCTCACTCGGGCATCACCAGTTACGTCTCCGATCTAGCGATTCTGTATGCCCTCTCCTTTTTGGAGTTGGAACGAGTCGATTACGACCACCTTCGATCAACCTACAAACGGTACATCAAGGAGAAACCCGAGTATCTCGAACCAATGCTTGATGAGAGTCTTTCCCATCCGTTGGAAAAAGGAGAGCGAATTTTTCATCTTAGTCGTAGTGTGGTAAGCGGTATTCTTTCTACTCTTCTGTCGGGTTCGTTTGTCGAGCGAGAGGTTGCTCTTACTTCAGCCAACACCGTTGTCCAAGAGGCAGCACTGCTGTACAGCCAAGCACTAATGTTTTTACTTCAAAGAGAAGTTGATTCCCCTGACGAGCTCTTTGCTCGTTTGATGAGAGACCGAAAGATCAGTGATGAGATGAAATCCATTGTTCAAGGCTCTTGGAACGCCGAAGAGGTCCTCATCCCCTCCTTTGAGTTCAGTGCCCACCTTCGCCCGAGTCTCTTGGCAGTGTTCTCCGCTTTAAAGCATGCCCCCTCCTTTGAAGACGGGATGATTACTCTCGCCCAAGGCGGAGGATCGACAAGGCTGTTATGTGCCCTCTACGGAGGGTTGGCTGCCCTGCTCTTTGAGCATGTGCCGGAGTCTTGGGTTGCCGAGTTGCATGTTTCCTCAGCCCTTGATGTGATGATCAAGAAGCAGACCTTATACCGACGGGAAACCCTTACGATCGAGAAGATCGTCGATTCGCTGAGTCAGAAACTCAGCGCCTTTGAGGAGTAAAGAATGAACTACAAACCGTTAGGAAAAAGCGGAATTTTGGTAAGTCAACTGTGCTTTGGTACGATGGGCTTTGTCAGCCGAGCGGACCGCAGCACCTCCCATCGACTGTATAGTAAGGCCCGCGAAGCGGGAATCAACTTCTTTGATACGGCAAACGTCTATTCAAACGGCGAAGTGGAGTCCTACCTCGGCTCCTTCATCAAAGATGAACGATCGGATGTGGTCATCTCAACGAAGGGTTTTGGAGCGATGGG
>CAYUHP010000004.1:3467-17869 GCA_964444595.1 uncultured Sphaerochaeta sp.
CCGAAGATAAGCGTTTTACAGCCGATGTACTCCCTGGCGAAGCGAACCGCCGAGATCGAGATCCTCCCGATGGCCAAGGGCGAGAAGATGGGCGTCATCTCCTACAGCCCCTTAGGCGGGGGCCTGTTAACCGGACGTTACTCCCATGCAAATAAACCCAGTGTTGGCCGACTGGTCGAAAACCCGATGTACACCAAACGCTATCAAGAGGAGCAGTATTTTACCTTAGCCAAAGCATTCTCCCACTATGCAAACACGCTGGGGGTGGAAGAAGCAACACTTGCCACTGCGTGGGTTCTCTCCAACGATGCAGTCACTGCCCCGATCATCGGACCGACAAGTGAAGAACAACTGTCTTTAAGCCTCAAAGCACTGGAGTTTGAGCTCACCGAAGAGATCGCAAAGAACCTAGATAAGATCGCCCCACCACCTCCGCCGGCGCATGATCGGAGTGAAGTCTAATCTTTATCCTTGGGTTGAATAAAGCGATACGCGCTCGCAGGTCCTCGACCAATGATGTTAACTGCGCCCATCTCTCTCAACAACGTCCACAAAAGAGACTTTGCTTTAGGGTTAATCATGAAGTCATGAACAAACGGAAGATTCAGCTACTAGAAAGTTGCATCAGTATTAAGCCAGAAACAATGAGAAGAGCAGCAACTATTCGACTCAGACTCACCGGTTCCCTTAAAAGAATGATTCCAATGAGAAACGCTCCAATGGCGCCAATACCCGTCCAAATGACGTAGGCAGTCCCCAGTGGGATAGTGCGCATCGCAATTCCCAGAAGCCCAAAACTGGCAATCATAGCTGTGATGGTGACAACCGAGGGGGTAAGTTGAGTAAACCCTTGAGAGAGCTTCATTGAATAAGCCCACACAATTTCAAGAAGACCCGCTATTAAAAGATAGATCCAAGCCATAAGACTCCTCCAACATGTAATAAAGTTGGGTCGTCCCAGTATGCTTGCCTAAACGGGGGATGTCGTCCTTCCTCAGAAACTGTATCCTTATTTTTACATATAATCAACGTGCGCTTTACTTTTTGCTAAACTGGAAAAATCGAAGCATTTTAATTTGTGAGTCCGGTTCAACACAGATGACTTGGTTGCTTTGAAATGTCCGATTATCAACCAAATTATCTCATTTTTAATAATGTATCAGCCAAATTCCCTCCTATCGGATAATTGTCCGATTATTATCCGATTATTCTTGTATTATCCGATTATTTTTCAAGCGAACTCAAACACTTCTTCCCTTAAGGAGTATGGAACAGATAACAGCCCTTGCCCGGGAGCACTTCGGGATCTATGCAGTACGACCCTTTCAATACCTTGTGATCAAGCGAATCTTAGAAGAAGACAAAGAAGAGCACCCCCACCCCGGGATGATCGTCACCCTTCCTACCGGAAGCGGTAAGAGTCTGTGCTTCATGATTCCCACCCTTGTCGTCAGTGGTCTTACGATCATCGTCTATCCCCTCTTGGCGTTGATGAGTGATCAAATGCGGCGCTTTGAAGAAGCAAACATCTCCGCTCTTTGCCTCAAAGGAGGGCAATCAAAGAAGGAACGAGAGGCGATCCTCACTGCCCTGAAGACAGCTCGGGTTTTGGTTACCAACGCTGAGACCCTTGCAAATCCTCAAGTCCTCTCAGCCCTTCTTCAGCTTCCCATTTCCATGATCGTCATCGATGAAGCACATACGATTCAGCGGTGGGGCTCAACGTTTCGGCCCGCCTTACGGACCCTCAGTTCCCTTGTTGCTCACCTTAGACCGAAACAAATCCTTTGCTTCACCGCTACCGCCGATGAGACAGTCATCAATGAGTTACACACGCTCTTCTTTGTTGAGGAGCCGGCTCACCTTATTCAGGGTTCGAGTGACCGAGAGAACATTATCTATCACACCTACCCAACACTTTCAAAAACTCGAGCATTGAATGTATTGCTCAAAAAACCCACCGCTCGGCCGGCGATCGTATTTGCTCCGACTCGAGCTTTGACCGAAAACCTTGCTCGGTATTGGTGTATCTCCAACCCATATCTTAGTGGTCGTTACTACCACGCCGGATTAAAGAAAGAAACTCGAAAAGCGATCGAAGAGTGGTTCTTCACTCACCCCGATGGCGTACTCTTTGCAACAAATGCCTATGGAATGGGGATGGACAAAAAGAATATCCGCACCGTGATTCATTATGCGCCCCCCTCCGATGCCCTTGCTTTTTTACAGGAAAGCGGGCGGGCGGGGCGCGATGGACTCGCTGCCGATTCGATCGTTCTACTCAGCGAAAGCGATTATCAGTCCAGACTGTTCGGACTTTTCAGCCAGCACACTACTTGTTATCGCTCCCTTCTTCTTTCGATGCTGAATGAAGAGATCGAACACTGCAGTGGCTGTGATGTATGCCGAGGAAAAAGGATCAATCTACGGGAGGGCGAACGGGCAATTCTTCGGACGATCTTGGCTAACCCCTTGAAGTACACCCCCTACGCTCTTGCCTTGGTTCTTCAGAAGAAAGATTCAAGTACCCTGTACTCCGGTACGCTCTCCTCTTGGCGAATCCGAGAGATTGAAGAAGCGGTTCATCACTTGATTAAAGAAAAACGCTTGGTCCAAGTGCCCCTCTTCAAAGAAAAGATGATTCTCCTACCCCGCATTGACAAGAGCGGAGCTGGTCGATAGAGTTTTTTACAAGCAAGGGGGGCAATATGGCAACGGTACACGATGTTCAACAGGGGATCTTACATGAGCGTTATGAGGAGCTGTACGGTAAGGTATACGACGAAGCAAAGCACGATCTTCGATACCAAGAGCTCATAGAAACGCACATCAAACTCTTTGACAATGAAAACCCCACCCTCTTTTCCACTGCGGGGCGCAGTGAACTTGGCGGAAACCACACCGACCACAACAAGGGCAAGGTACTCGCTGCTACGATCAACCTCGATACGATCGCGGCGGTCAGCAAAACCGATGATTTGACGGTTGTCCTCATCAGCGCAGGCTACCCTGCGGTAACCGTTGATGTAACGGACCTTACCATCAAGGAAAGCGAGTACAACACAACCGAAAGCCTGGTGCGCGGAATTGCTTCCGCGTTTGTCGACCGGGGCTTGAAGATCGGTGGCTTTGTTGCCAACACCTCCAGCAACGTGCTCAAAGGATCGGGGCTTTCCTCCTCGGCAGCAATCGAAGTACTTTGTGGAACGATCTTCAACCACCTCTACAATAACGATGCCTTGAATGCAATTACGCTGGCACAAATCGGTCAATTTGCGGAGAATAGGTACTTCGGAAAGCCCTCGGGCTTGATGGACCAGCTCGCCTGTGGGTATGGCGGAATTATCGGAATTGATTTCGAAGAAGAGGAGCCGAAGATCGAAGAAGTTGCCTACTCCTTTGAGAAAAAAGGCTACCGCCTCGTCATCGTCGATACCGGAGGAAACCACGCCGATCTTACCCACGAGTATGCCTCCGTTCCCATTGAGATGCGCAGTGTCGCTTCTTTCTTCGGAAAAGAGAACTTACGGAGTGTTGATGAAGAAGAAGTGCTTACGCGCCTGGTCGAGCTTCGATCCGCGTTAAACAACGACCGCGCGATCTTACGAACGTTACACTTCTATGAAGAGAATAAGCGAGTTGACTTGATGCTTAAGGCCCTCAAAGCCGATGATGTCGAACGCTACATTGCCTTGGTAAACGAAAGTGGCGAATCATCCTTCTGCTTCTTACAGAACCTCTATCCCTCGATTGATCCAAGCGAGCAAGGCCTCAGTTTGGCGATTGGCTTAAGCAAGCAGATTCTTCAAGGCAACGGGGCGGTGCGAGTTCATGGCGGCGGCTTTGCCGGTACGATCCAAGCGTACGTGCCGACCGAACACTTTGAGCACTACAAAGAGCAGATGGAGAAGGCTTTCGGCGAAGGAAGTGTTACCGCCTTGGCGATTAGGAACATTCCAACCACTGCCCTCGCTTAGTCAAAGAGTTCGCGATAATCTGTTTTGATCGATGTGAAGTGGGTCTCGCGCTGAAGAAGTTCTTCAAGAGCGGGAGGCACAACAACTGCGTGTCCGACCAGTGGCTCAACCACGGTTTCAAACTTCGCCGGATGGGCGGTGCTGACCACGATTGAAGGTGCTTCGGAAACAAACTCTTTTTGGACTCGGACTGCCGTGGCGGTGTGAGGACAGATAACGTAGTTGTATTGATCACTTACTTCTTTAATCGTCTGCCTGATCGTCTCATCGTCCACGCTGTGGGCACTGACATTCAGGCGCATTGAAGCGATATCTCCGTACAAAGCAAAGAGTCGTTCCATATTACTCGGAGCGCCCACATCCATCGCATTGGCGAGGGTTGCAACGGAGGGGCGTGGCTCATACGTTCCGCTTGAAAGATAATCGGCGATCGTTTTATTGGCGTTCAGGGCTAAGGTGATCGATTCGATCGGAGCGCCCATTGTTTTTGCCCAGTATGCTCCGCAGCTGTTGCCTACGTTTCCGCTTGGAATGATGAAGTGCGGTTTTTTGCCGGTAGCGGCTTGAACCTGGGCACTTGCATAGACGTAGTAGACCATCTGAGGAAGGAGTCGGCCCAAGTTTATCGAATTCGCGCTGGACAGCCCCCACGCTTTACTGATCTTCTCATCCATAAACGCCGCTTTAACCATCGCTTGGCAATCGTCAAAGGAACCGTCGACCTCATACGCTTGGATGTTTCCACCCCAACACGTGAGTTGGTGTTGTTGGCGCTCGCTCACTCGGCCCTTGGGATAGAGTACTTTTACATTGATGCCGACTCGATTGGCAAAGGCGGCGGCAACGGCCCCGCCGGTATCGCCGCTGGTGGCCACAAGAATCGTCAGGTTGCGACTGTGAAGCTTAAGCAGTTGCTCCATTGAATACGCTAAAAAGCGAGCCCCAAAATCTTTGAAGGCGGCAGTGGGACCGTGAAAGAGTTCAAGGATAAAGCGCCCATCCTCCAACTGAACTAAGGGAGCGGGAAAGTTAAATGCATTGAGGCAGATCTCAGCTAGGTAGGGCTCCAGTTGATCGCCCTCAAAGAAGGGGGCGAGTACTTCATAAGCGAGTTCGGGATAGGATGAGATCTCATGAACGTTTACGTGGGCAAGTGAAGGAAAGGATTCGGGAATATACAACCCCCCATCCGTTGCCAAGCCTTGCATGATCGCTTCTCCGGCTCCGATTGCTTTAGCTTCTTTGCGGGTTGATACAAATTTCATCGTCCTTCCTCCTAGATTCGAGCACCTAAGTATGATGAGAGTCGGAGGATGTCACTGAAGACTCCTCCGGCGGTAACTTCTCGCCCCGCCCCCGGTCCTTTAATGACCAACGGCTGACTTTGATAGCGATCGGTTACAAAACAAATTACGTTATCCGTCCCCTTGGCTTGACTGAACGGGTGATCGGCGGCGAAGGAACCGAGGCGAGCTTCACAGGTGCCCTCTTCATCCACCGTACCGACATAGCGGAGGTATTCACCCCTTTTTCGAGCCTCTTGGTAGGCCTCTTCGATGATCGGATCAAGCTCTTCGAGGCGCTCCATAAACTCGGTCAAACTGATCTCTTCCAGCGCTTGGGGCACTAAACTTTGGATGGGTACATCGCCCACTTCTATTTTACTGCCCAGCTCCCGAGCAAGGATGACGGTTTTTCTTCCCACATCCATCCCCGAAAGATCATCACGCGGATCGGGCTCGGTGTAGCCCATCTCTCGCGCTTGGCGAACCAACGTTGAAAACGGAACTGATCCGTCATAGGAGGAGAAGAGCCAAGCAAGCGTTCCACTGAGCATCCCTTCGATCCGCTGAACTCGATCCCCGGTTTGAACCAGGTCCTTCAACGTCCAGATAACCGGAAGGGCGGCACCGACGGTCGTTTCATAGAGGAAGCGACTGCCGGTAGTCAAGCAGGTATCCATCAACTCCTTATAGTAGGAGTAGTTGGCGGTTCCCGCTTTTTTATTGGGGGTAATGACGTGGATTCGGTTCTGTAACCAATTAACATATTGATTTGCCAACTCACTGCTTGTTGAACAATCGATGATTAATGAGTGGGGGAAATAGGTTGCGCTGATGTGTTTGGCAAAGCGCTCTAAATCCAGATCGACGCCTTCTCGTTCAAAACGGGTTCGCCAGTTCCCCGGATCGATCCCCTCTTGATCAAGCAACATCTTCTTTGAATTGGCAATTCCTCGAATATGAATGGCGAGACCGAACTGTTCGCGAAGACGAAGAAGCTGAGCATCGATCTGCTCAAGCAGTTCGCTGCCGATCGATCCCGGTCCGAGTAACCCAACGGAGAGGGTCTGACGGGAGAGGAAGAAGCGAGCGTGAAGGGCCCGTAAGGCTCGGCGGACCTCTTCTTCGGCGATAACCGCCGAGATATTGGTTTCCGAGGAACCTTGAGCGATTGCAACGACGTTGACTCCCGCTTTGCCCAAGGAGGAGAAGAAGTTACCGGCGATTCCTCGCTGACCACTCATCTTCTGCCCCACAGCAGCAAGAATCGCCAGGTTTCCATGCCCTTCGATGCTGTGAATCTTCTTTTTTGCCAACTCATCGGTAAATTCAAGGCGGGCAACGCGAACAGCCTCCTCCATCTTATCTTCGTAGACGGCAAAACAGATCGAGTATTCACTGGAGCCTTGGCTGATGAGGATCACGGAGATGTTGGCATCTTTCATCGCACTGAAGAGGCGAGCGGAGATCCCCACCACCCCGCTCATTCCGGCACCTTCGACGTTCACCAAAGCGACGTTTCGAATCGTTGAGAATCCTTTTACTTTGTACGGGCTGATTCCGTTCCCGTTTTTGCTCACGAGCGTTCCCGGATCATTTTCGTTGTCCCAATAGCGCAGCGCGACTTCGATCTCCGCTTCTATTGCCGGCAGCAGGGCTTGCGGGTGGATGATTGGTGAGCCGTAGTAGGAAAGCTCGGTGGCTTCGGCATAGGAGAGGGAGCGAATAACCAGAGCCGAGGGAACATCGCGATCATCGGCACTCTTAAGCAGCGATGTGGAGTTCCAGAAAGTAACGCTCTTGGCGCCCAGGCGGGCACCCAGTTGCGCCGCTGCATATTCGCTGCGCTTTTGCCCCTCTTCGCAGTACACGACGGTAACGGTCTTTGTGAGTGAGGTGCCGACACTGCTGTATTCGATGTATTCACTTTGAATCTCAACACTCTCAAGGAATGAATGAACGATGAGGGCTACCCAGGAAGCGGAGAGCTTACTGACGTAGAGGTAGAGGTCGTCGCTGATCTCACCGACGAGCCACACCGATCGAAGGAGGTCTTCGATATTATCGAACCCCTCTTTGATCGTGGTAACCACGGAGTTACTCACGTCCAACACTGATTCAACAACATTCTCCCAGGAACTGAGGCGGGCTTCCGCCAAGGACCAAAGTCGTTCATCCCGGGCTTTGGCTAAGTGTAAAAGATCGGTAACATCAAGCGCTTCATTTCCCAAGGAGGAAAGAACGAGCATGCTTTGTTCTTCGCTGGAAAGGATCCGAAGGAGCCTCTCCAAGCCTACTTTTGTAACAACATGATGAGCTTCTAAGGCATGGACTCGTAGTTGATTCACGATTTTTCACCTCCGTATACTGAAACAGAGCCCAAAAGGGCCCTGTAACAATTTGCGCTGACGTACTTCGCTATGCGAGTTGTTCGGCCCGTCCACTTCTCAAGCAACGCGTGCACATTTTGATCGTCTTGGGAGTTCCCTTAACGATTGTCTTCACGGTTACGAGGTTGGGGCGGAACGTGCGCTTGGTGGTAACGCCAATATGTTGACCAACACCACCTTTCTTTTTGGCTTGACCTTTACGGGGGACACTGTTTCCGGCGACAGTCCCTTTTCCACATAATTCACATCTGCGAGCCATTGCTATATCCACCTTCTCTTATAAATTCAACGAGTTATCGGAGTCTCATTATCTTTGTTCGGGAAAACGGCTTCCCGTGAGCAGTCAAACAAAGTCCAACTCCAACCTAGGCAAACATATCAAATTACCGAACATGTGTAAAGAGCGTAAGGCAATTGAGTTTGACACTGGGGAAATTCTTTTTGTATACTCTTTTCTAGGTGATGGAGTTCACCTCAACCGCTTGGGATTCTCCCAATGCTGATGACTCCTGGAAAGAATGATCTCTTTTTGGTATAGGAGTCACAGGATGGCATTCAGCATCGCAACAGTCGTAGTTCTCGCCCTTTTGTTGGGATATATCTTACAAAAAGTTGGCATACCACCATTGGTGGGCATGCTTGGCCTTGGAATTGTCTTCAATCTTTTCCACTGGCTCGATCCCTCCTTGATCGCAATCGGGGTCGATTTGAGGATGATCGCGCTCATTATTATCCTTTTGCGGGCGGGCTTTGAGCTTTCATTCGATACGCTCAAGCAGGTCGGGCGCGAAGCGATCCTTCTCTCCTTCCCGCGCTCTTTGAAGCAAGCGCGATCACCCTCCTTGGACCATACTTTTTACCGTTAACCCGAATTGAGAGCTTGCTCCTTGGCTGTGTTCTTGCTGCAGTATCACCGGCTGTGGTTGTTCCCATGATGATGCACTTCATCGATGAAAAACGAGGAACCCAAAAAGGAATACCTACCCTCGTGCTTACCGGGGCGAGCTTGGATGATGTGGTGGTAATCGTGGCCTTTGGTGCAGTATTGAGCTTCTACCTCGGAGAAAAAGTGAACCTTACGTGGGCACTCATCTCCATTCCTCTTTCGATCATCCTTGGCATCGGAGTCAGCTTGATCATCGGTCTTATTCTCTTTCAGCTCTTTACCAAGTATAACCCGCGGGCAACCAAACGGGCTTTGATCATCCTCGGCTGTGCGATTCTTCTTGTTACCGCCGAGAGTTGGTTGGAGGTCCTTCATATTCCCTTTGCTGGCCTGCTCAGTGTGATGGCGATCGGGTTTATCATCCTTGAGAAACAGAAAGGGATGGCGAAGGAGCTCTCATCGAAGTTTGCAAAGATCTGGATCTTCAGTGAGATTCTTCTCTTTGTATTGGTCGGAGCCCAAGTTGATATCTCGGTGGCTTGGAGTGCGGGCCTGAAGGGGTTGACCTTACTCCTCATCGGTCTCTTCTTTCGATTGATCGGAACCTATCTTTCAACCCTGGGTTCTCCCTTCACGATCAAGGAGCGCTTCTTCATCATCATTGCGTATCTGCCAAAGGCAACGGTCCAAGCGGCGATCGGAGGAACAACCCTGATCGCCCTGACCGCTCGAGGGCTCAATGGAGAGCCGGGAGAGATGATCTTGGCGATGGCGGTGCTCAGCATCCTTCTCACTGCTGCCTTGGGTTCATGGGCTATCTCGTGGGCAGGGCGAACGCTGCTCGTGCAGGAATCGTCCAAATGATCTATACTAAGGGATATGCAGAACTATTATATCTTACGCCTTCATAAAGACCTTCGGATTGCCCTCAATAAAGAACGGGATCGACTCTATGCAATGTGTGGTGATAGTTCACTCTTGAAGTGGGAACCGTGCATCATCTTAGGTTCGGCAACCGAGCATGTCACCCATATCATCCCCTCTCCGCCAATGCCCCTCACCGTTGAAGGGGTTGCTCGCTACACCGATGGGATCCTCCACCTTCCGTTGAAAGATCCCACCGCCCTTGAAAAGACGCGCGATTCATTGGAAACTGCGTGGCCGATCAGTGGAATCTTTTTAGGTACGGTGGACCTTGAATACTCGCGAGCCGAACTATTGCTGCGCTCGCTGAGCTTTGCCGTTCTTGAGACTACTGCTTCTTCCTGGCGAATTGGGCCAGAAAGAAGGCTGCACTCGGGCAAATATCATTAAGAAGGCACGTTTCACACTCCGGTCGTTTGGCATGACACGTCGTTCGACCAAAGAGGTTGACGATCATGCTGAAGCGGTAGTGATACTGCTCATCCAACTGTGAAGCCACATCTTTCTCAATTGCGGTGGGATCCTTCTCCTTTGTGATCCCCAATCGTTGAACAACCCGGCTAAAGTGCGTATCGACGATGATCGCCGGTTTATTGTAGATATCACCTAACACACAGGAAGCACTCTTACGCCCCACTCCGGGCAGCGCAATGAGTTCCTCCATCGTATCGGGCACGGTCTCATCACCGAGGGCTTGAGCACAGGCGATGATGTTTTTTGCCTTGTTGCGATAAAACCCCGTTGGGTAGATGATCTCTTCCACTGCTTTGAGTTCAGCTTTTGCCAAGGAAGGTGCGTCGGGATACTTGGCAAAGAGATCCTTGGTAACAATGTTCACAATTCGATCGGTAGTCTGAGCGGAGAGAATGACGCTGATCAAAAAGCGAAAGGGATCACGCTCATCCAAGAATTGAATCTCTTTGGGCGAGATCGTATCCAATCTGGTATATACTTCACATGCTTGATTCATGAATTCATCCTACCCCTTGACGGAAATGAGGGCAACTCTCTATACTCATGAGGAATTCGGGGCGTAGCCTAGTGGCTATGGCGCCTGCTTTGGGAGCAGGATATCGAAGGTTCGAGTCCTTTCGCCCCGACTAAACGGAGTTACCACCTTGGTACTCCGTTTTTTTGTGACAAAAGAGGAGGAGCATACCTCACTCCTCCCCTGCCACTTCTTCTTATCCTACTTCAAGCGCCACGCCAAGTCGGAAAGAAAGAGTTGTTGTTTCAAATCTTCCAACTTGGTGTCCTTGGTGATGTGGACAAACTCAACGCCCATGATCTCAGCCCAATCTTCCATCATCTCCGCGGTTGCAGCCGTTGAAAGAACACTGTGGTGGCTTCCGCCACTCAGAATCCAGGCGTGAGCTCCAACCTTGAGGTTTGGCATTGGCTTCCACATAATCCGGGCAACCGGCAGATTCGGCATCGCAAGAATCGGTTTGACCAACTCCACATCATGAACGATGAGGCGCATTCTTCCCCCAAGATCGATCAGTGAGATTATGATCGCCGATCCGCTTGGTCCCTCAAAGACCAAGCGCGCGGGGTTCTCCTTGCCTCCAATTCCAAGCGGGTGCACTTCGATCTTTGCCTTACCGGATGAGAGTGAGGGACATACTTCAAGCATATGTGCTCCAAGGACCAGCTCGTTGTCCTTCTCGAGGTGGTACGTATAGTCCTCCATAAAGGAGGTACCGCCAGCTAAGCCTTCACTCATCGCCTTGACGATGCGGGTCATCGCCGATACTTTCCAGTCCCCTTCACCGCCGTAGCCGTAGCCGGTCTTCATCAGGTGCTGAGTGGCCAAGCCGGGAAGTTGCTTCATCCCCGAAAGATCTTCAAAGGTGTTGCTGAATGCATGGGCCCCCTCCTCTTCTAAGAAGGAGCGAAGGGCGAGTTCAACTTGTACTTGATATCGAACCGATTCTTCATCGGTGGTGTTGAGCTGATATTCGCGAGTAAACTCCCCTAGGCGTTTATCGATCGCTTCACTTGAAACAGCTGCTATCTTTGCAACGAGCTCACTGACGGGGAAGGTATTCACTTGCCAGCCGAGCTTGATCTGGGCTTCTACCTTATCCCCTTCGGTTACGGCAACTTCGCGCATATTGTCACCGAAGCGAACAAGCTTCAAGGTACGACTCACTGCTGCCCCCACTGCCGAGCGCATCCACGAGCCGATTGAGTGATGAACCTCTTCATCTTCCCAGTATCCGACAACGATCTTTCTCTTTTGGTGCATTCGAGCAGCAATGAAGCCGTGCTCGCGGTCGCCGTGGGCACTTTGGTTCAAGTTCATGAAATCCATGTCGATCCCTTCGTTGGGGATCAGGCGATTAAACTGGGTGTGAAGGTGAAGGTAGGGCTTTTGAAGAAGGGCAAGACCGTTGATCCACATTTTAGACGGACTGAAGGTATGCATCCATACAACCAAGCCACCACAGCGATCACTTGCATTCGCTTCTTTGATCACTTGAGTAATCTCATTTGCTGTTTTAACGGTAGCTTTGTAGATCAGCGTTGCCGGAAGGTGTCCCGTTTTATTTAAACCATCAACCATCATTTGAGCGTGAAGCGCAACTTGATCAAGGGTTTCCGGCCCATAGAGAAATTGCGAGCCTACCACAAACCAAAATTCATATTCTTTGAATGTATTCATCCATTCCTCCAACCAATTATTTAATAACCCGTAAGGATTTTCGGTCAATCGTCAAGGCAACAACGACCAAGAAGACAATTCCCTTTACCAACTGCTGGGTAGCAGAAACCGGAAAGACCATCGGAAGACTTCTTTCCAGAATCGAATATGTTAATGCTCCGAGAATGATATTTGAAAAGCGAGCTTTTGCACCTCCGCTGATCGGCATACCTCCCAGAACAAGAGCGATAAGAATTTGCGTTTCCAATTGACTGCCGGCGGTGCCGGTGATTGATCCTACTTTAATGACATTGATAAAAGAAGCAAAGCCGGTGAGCATCCCTGCGATTACATACACTAAGAACGTCGTCAACTCGGGCCGGGAGCCGGAGAAGCGTGCGGCGATCTCCCCTGCCCCAATTGCTCGTAAGTCGTAGCCGAGGCGGGTAAAGTGAATAACTAAAAATCCAACGGTGATCACGATTGTCGTTAACAGGACCTTCAGCCATGTCTCATCAAGGGCAATGACTTGAATGCTTGCCGGAACCGGTCCGTGCGTTGTTAAATACTCACACAAGCCTCGGAAGAGATACATCGTACAAATCGTAACGATAAAGGAAGCAATTCGAAACTTCACGTGGAAGAATCCATTGAAGGCGCCCATAAGCGCTCCGGCGATCATCGCGGCGATAACCCCCAGAACAATCCCGTACTGGCTCACCCAAGCAAATACGATCGATGTGAGGCCAAGAATTGAGCCTTGGGAGAAGTCCAACCCACCGACGGTCATGATCATGAATACCCCGAGGCTTGCGATCATCAGCACATACACTTGGCTGATCATGAGATTAAGGTTCCTTGGTTGAATGATTCGTCCATTGGTAAGAATCGAGAATACAACCATTAAGACTACAAAGCCAATGAAGGGTGATAGCTGGCGAAGGATCTCTTCTGTTTTTCGCCAACGGTGGAGAGATTGCTCATCGGTTTGAGCTTTCTTGTGCAGTAATGTCATCTTCTATCCCCCTATACCATCTTGGCGATCAAGTCTTCTTCACCCAACTCTTCTGATCGAGTGAAGGTTCCGTTAATCTGTCCGTTTTTCATAATTACAATCCGATCACTCATTCCAATCAACTCGAGAATTTCTTCGCTGATCATGATGATCGATTTTCCTCGTTCTTTTAATTCCGTCATCAATGCATAGATGTCAGCTTTGACTTTGACATCTATGCCTCGAGTTGGGCTGTCAAAAATCAAGATATCGGAATCTCGGCCCAGCCAGCGAGCCAACACAACCTTCTGCTTGTTTCCTCCCGAGAGGTCAAACACATACTGCTTGATCCCCGTCATCCGAACACTCATTTGATCAGCGTGCTTTTGAGCAAAGGCATGAAGGTCTTTCTTTTTGAGGACTCGCTTTTTAGCGAGGATATCCAAGGAAGGTAGGGTAATATTATCGGAAATGGTGTTGGCCAAAACGATCGACTCATTATCACGGTCTTTAGAGGTATAGGCGATTCCATTCTTTATTGCTTGAGGAATGGAGGTAATCTCTACTCCCGTTTTAGGTAATTTTACCGTTCCGCTGCGATCGTAAGAACCTCCGAAAATTGCTTTACCGAGTTCGTGCATTCCACACTCACTCAAACCTCCGATACCCAAGATCTCCCCTTTGTGCAGATCAAGCGAGACATTTTCAAACTCACCGCTCACTGAGAGATTAGAAACACTCAAAACAACCTCATTTGAAATTCTCCCATCGTAATCAGTTCGATAATAGCGGTTGTCCAACTCGCGCCCGACCATCAATCGCTTCAGGTCATCGGCATCAACTTCATGGGAATTGACAGTTTTCACGAGTTCACCATCGCGCAATACACTGATTCGATCGGTATGCGCTAAGACTTCAGAAAGATCGTGCGAGATAAAAATGACAGTTTTATTTGCTTCTTTGAGGTGTTCAATGATCTTAAAAAGCTCTTCTCTTCCATCTTGACTGAGGGCTGTTGTCGTTTCATCGATCGTCACCACCAGCGGTTCAAAATAGGTTGCTTTAACAATTTCGATAAGTTTACGGTCTTCAAAGCTGTAGTTATCAATGATCGTTGAAGCGTTTATCCGCTTCAGTCCATATGAATCTAAGAGTTGTTGGGTTTCTTTGTTCATCAACGCGGTATCCTTGATGAACCCATGCATGAACTTGTGCTCCCTTCCCAAGAAGATGTTTTCAGCAACACTCAAACCCGATAGCGTTCCCATCTCCTGAACAACAATTGAGATGCCGTTCATGTT
>CAYUHP010000004.1:17969-38107 GCA_964444595.1 uncultured Sphaerochaeta sp.
ACACTTCCGCGTAATCCACGGTTGGTCAGCGTCACGATCGCCAAGAGCACTGCTCCGGTAACAAAGTCGTTAATCGTTGTGGGAACGTTCAACGCCACAAGGCCGTTGAAGATAAGGGTAATGATGAACTCGCCGATGACGATTGCACTGACAGGTATCCCATACTTCTTAAAAGCTACACCAAAGAAGGTCCCCATCAAAGGTTTGAAGTTTCGACTCATCGACCCCATCCCGGTTACGGCGAGCATTCCTTTTCCGTAACTCACTGTCAACAAAGCCATGATTCCGATAAAGAAGTGAAGCAGGACAAAGCCGATAAACTTATACTTCTCCACATTAATCCCCATCGATTTTGCGACAAACTCATTGGATCCAATTGCATTAAAATATGTTCCTAACTTTGTAAACCGAAGAATAAAGCCCATCAACAGAAATGCAATCACCGCTACGACATAGTTCCAAGGCGCGTGGTTAAAGGCAAGAATATTTGCACTTGTTAGCTTGCCGGGAAACCCCGCCGGATCGAGTTTGACAACATAGTTGGCAACGCTCTCTAGGACCAGCATGAGACCAACAGTAACGATCATCGAGGGGATCCTAAGCCGAGTATAGAGAAAACCATTGAAGGAACCGATCAACGTTCCACTGAGCAAACACCCTAAGATAAGACCATAGTAGCCAAACTGGCGAGAAAGGAGCACTCCAACAAGTGAGGAAAGGACGATATTTGCTCCGATACTAAAGTCAAACATCCCCATCACTACGATGAAGTAAAACCCACAACCTCCGACCGCATATTGGATTGATGTTTGAAGATAGTTGGCCATAAGTTTTGAGGTGCCAAAGTTATGGGGGGAGAGCACCTTAAAAAAGGCCCAGAAAAAGAGTGCCAACCCAAAGAGTATGGCAAAGCCAAAATACTTGCTTCGTTTAAAATTGCTGATCGTTTCGTTCATTGCTTTTCCTGAGGTTCAAGAAGGCAAGCCGAAAACAGCTCTCCGGCTTGCCAATTGGACACTGGGTGAATCACCAACACCTCGCTCTAGCGACGGCTGATGACATCCTCAATCGAAAGACGCTCAGCTGCAGCTTTAAGCTCAGCAAAGCTCATGTTGCCCATCGCCCGAAGTTCATCGGCGTTGTACGGCAACTCTTCAACAAAGTACTTCGCATACGCGTTGTAGTCTTCGCTGGAAGCAACATACAAGTAGGGGAAAAGAATCTCATAGTATCCGTCAGTCGGTACTTTGTAATTTCCCTTAATTGCATTATACACCATCATGAACGCGAAGAGAGGGTCACAGAAGTGTCCACCACTCTCGGCGGCCATTCCACCGGTTGCCAGCTGCTCATCTAAGTCAGCCAGGAAGTCCGTGGATACAACATCAATCTTACCCTTCAAGCCAAGGGACTCAATTGCAGCAAGTGCACCGACGAGGGTATCTCCACCACCACCGGCGACGATTAACGCATCGATGTCCGGGTTGGCATTGATAATGGCTTCAGCAGTTGCCCTTCCGGTGTCACTGGTCGTTCCGCCATACTGCGGATCGAGCAAGACAGCTTTGTCATTGGGGTTCGCGGCGTTCCAAAGGTCGATTCCCTTTCGATAGCCTTCCCAGCGAAGCAAGAACGTCGCGTCTCCGGCTTCCCAACCCTCAAGAGCGATCTTTCGATTGCCTTTTTCGGTAAGGATCTTAATCAAGTTGATTCCATTATCAACTTCATCTTCGTGCACGGATCCGACGTAGTACGGCGATGCAACTGCAAGGGCGTGTTCGTTGGGGTTGGCAACAGGATCGATAACCCGGAAGAACTGAGCAGTATATACTTTGTTCCTCGTAGCCGTATTAATTACGGAGGTCATCTCTGCCGAGGCGGAGTTACAGATGATGAATCCATCAACTCCGGCGGCTACCAGCGTTTCAGCCGATGCGGTTACTTGCTCTGAGATGTGTCCTTGGTCAACATACATAATGTTTACATCAAGAGCTTTGGCGGCGGCATCAAGCATTCGTTTTACCTGGCTTCCCAGGGTATCGGTGCTACTCCAAATTGAAACACCAATTAACGGCTTCTTAACCGCAGCTGCTTTCTCTCCACTTCCTCCTGCAAACAGGAGTGAAGAGACCAAAATTACTGAAAAAAGAACCAACAATACTTTTTTCATCTTCACAATCCTCCTTTTGATTTCACATCAAATATTCTTGGTAGTGATAGTAACGACGATGAAGAGATATTACGCAGCAGCAACGCACGTATTTCAATGTGCGTGTTCGTTAACACACTCTTTATTATCAACTACAACTTTGATTTGTCAAGGATTATTTTGTTACAACTCACGTCAAGACGTAAGATAGGTGATAATATTTATTCACATGATAGATATTTTCAGCTATAATAGCGTTAACGAGCACACAGAGAGGGTATTTTAGATGACAATTGAGGAAATTGCTAAACTTGCAGGGGTCTCAACAGGAACCGTGGACCGGGTATTACACGAACGAGGCCGAGTTTCTCCGGTTACCCGCGAACGTGTTCTGGCAATTCTCAAAGAGTACAACTTCAAACCCAATGCGTTTGCCCGGAATTTAAAACTTAATAAAGAGTTTCGGATCGGGGTGATGCTCCCTCTCCTCCACTCCGAGTATGGGTACTGGAATCTCATCTACCAAGGAATCATCAGTGCGGCAAAAGAACTCAGCGACTTAGCGGTTAAAATCGATGTCTATGAGTTTGATCGCCAAAAGGAAGGATCATGTTTTGAAGCGGGACAACGGATGTTTAAAAACCCGATTGATGCGCTCATCTTAGCGCCGGTCTGTCCCGAGGATGCAAAACAGGTCCTTGCCGCTCGGCCTACGTTAGATTGTATCTTTATCGACACCTCGATGCCCCAGCCGCATCAAGCTTCTTCCGTAGCTCAAAACCCCTATAAGGCGGGCTATTTGGCGGGCCGGATGATGAACCTGCTCAGCCCCGAGGCGGGTACGTACGCCGTTGCCCTCACCCACCGCTCTACGTACAACTCCAGTGAACGAGCTCGCGGGTTCAGCGAGTTTTGTGAACAACAAGATGGGATGCACGCCAAAGCGGTGGAGTTACACTTCGATAACGATTGGGAAGAAACGTTGGAAGCAGTGTATGCAACCACTAGTGATATTCGAGGCATCTTTGTTGTCAACAACTCGGTTCACCGGATAGCTTCTCACGTCAATCTCATCGGTCATAAACCAAAGACGACGATTATCGGCTTTGACCTCATCGCCCAAAACCGGAAAGAGATGGAAAGCGGTACAATCGACTGCTTAATCAGTCAACGACCGGAGTTCCAAGGCTATAGTGCAGTCTACCAACTCTATCGCAAAGGGATCCTCAACCAACGCCTAGAGAAAGAAACCGAAATTCCGATCGATATCATCTTACCGGAGAACCTCTCTTCAACGGAATCGATGGAGTTTATGCCCCAAATTCGAAGATAATCTTCGCTCTTTAGTAAAGAAGGGTGTTCATTATTTCAAGAGGGTTGTCTAAGGGGTTGTTTATTTATTAGTATAGGAACGTTCGGTGCGATTGCACCTGGACAACGGGCGCCAATAGCTCAGTAGGATAGAGCAACTGCCTTCTAAGCAGTAGGTCAGAGGTTCGAGACCTCTTTGGCGTGAAAAGCCTCCTTTTATTTGATAAGGGGGCTTTTATTATTTATTTGTAAAATAACGAATTATAAAAGGTTTGCCAAATATGCGCCTTCTATCTTGACAAAAGGGGGTGTATATTTGATATTCGTTGTACGCACAGGCGGACAAAATGCTAAGGAAGGGAATGAAAGAGATTGAAAGGTGTCGAAGTTACGGTTGATCGGGTAACCCGATCGTATGGTGATTTCAAGGCACTCGATGATGTGAGTGTCACCATCAATAGAGGTGAGTTTTTCTCGCTTCTTGGCCCCTCAGGGTGTGGAAAAACCACCCTTTTGAGGATTATCGCAGGGTTCGATTACCCTAATGAAGGAGGAGTATATTTTGACGGAAAAGATATTCTTCCAATCCCCCCAGATAAGCGACAGTCTAATACGATATTCCAGACCTACGCCCTCTTTCCTCACCTAACGGTGTATGAAAACATCGCGTTTCCGTTGCGCCTACGTAAACTCTCAAAAGATGAGATCGATACCAAAGTCCATCAGTACGTTCGTCTCGTACAGCTGGAAGAACACCTGTATAAAAAACCTTCGATGCTCAGCGGCGGACAAAAGCAACGCGTTGCGATCGCCCGAGCCCTGATCAACGAACCAAGTGTTTTGTTACTTGATGAACCCCTCTCCGCTCTCGATGCGAAGCTGAGGCAAAACCTCCTTGTCGAATTGGACGACATCCACGACAAGGTAGGAATTACCTTCATCTACGTAACCCACGACCAAAGCGAAGCCCTCAGTGTCAGTGACCGCATTGCGGTAATGGACAAAGGGAAGATCCTTCAAATCGGTACTCCTTATGAGATCTATGAAGCACCCTCGACCCGCTTCGTTGCACAGTTTATCGGCGAGACCAATATCTTTAGCTGCACGGTCCTCTCCTGTGAACCCTTTGAAAGTGAATACATGATCGAAGTTGATGTTCCGACCCTTGGTACAACGGTTAACGTAACCGACGTTGAACCCCAAGAGGTTGGTGCAAAGTTTGACTTTACCGTCAGGCCGGAGAAGGTGCGCATTACGCTCAATCCGCCCCGCTCCACCGCTGCCGGCTTGAACGTTTTCAAAGGCGTCGTTGAAGAGCCGGTGTACTCCGGCTTCCAATCGAAGTACTACGTGCGACTGGATGACAACGAAACCGCGCCACTGTTGAAGGTCTTCAAGCAACACACGGTGTTCTTGGAAGAGGGTCCGGATATCGAATGGAAAGACTCAGTGTATCTGAGTTGGACCGCCGTTGACGGCTATCTGGTAAAGGATGTTGATCAATGAAGAAGACGTTAAAACCCGCTGAGCGCGAAAAGCTTTTGGGAACACTGTATAGTTTTCCGATGGGCCTGTGGTTTACCATCTTCTTCACCGTACCGTTAGCGATCATCATCCTCTACTCCTTTATGAAACGCGGTCTCTACGGCGGAGTTGAGCGCTCCTTTACCCTTGATGCCTACAAACAGATGATCAACCCTTCCTTTGCGAAGGTGTTGGTCCGAACTCTGTGGATCAGCACGTTCTCGACGGTGCTGTGTATCTTCATCGCGATTCCTGTCGGATACGCGATGGCAAAGAGCAAGTATCAAACGTTGCTCTTGTTTTTAATCATCATTCCGTTTTGGACCAACAGCCTCATTCGGATCTATGCGTGGATCAGTATCCTTTCCACCGAAGGATTCTTAAACTCGATCCTGATTCGGCTTGGCATCGTCAAAGAGGGCTTGCACCTGATCTACAACAACGGCAGTGTCATCTTGGTGTTGGTATATATGTACCTACCCTTTGCGATCCTGCCCCTCTTTACCACGATCGATAAGTTTGACTTCTTCTTACTTGAAGCGGCTCGCGACCTTGGAGCCACGAAGTTAGAGGCGATCCTTAAGGTGATGTTCCCCAACATTAAAAGCGGGTTATCGACCGCGTTCATCTTTACCTTCATTCCGATCTTCGGTGCCTATACCGTTCCGCTGCTCGTCGGAGGTAAAGATTCAACGATGATCGGAAACATCATCGTTGACCAGGTGTCAAAGACTCGAAACTGGCCACTTGCCAGTGCGTTCTCAATGATCCTCACCGTAGCCTCCTTGATCGGGGTGTTCTGGATGTTGCTTTCAGCTCAAAAGGAAGCTGCAAACAAAAACAAGAACACCCCTCAAGCTCACGAACAAAAGGTCCGAGCCCACCACACAAGGAGCAAGCGATGAACTACCGCCCGTACTCCAAAAAGAAACACTTCTCCTTCTCGGACACGATGCTGGTCTTTGCGATTCTCTTTCTCTTCATCCCGCTCTTTGTCGTTACGTTCTTCTCCTTCAACTCGGCAAAAGGGATGCAGTGGGAGCGAGCTTCGCTGATTTGGTACAAGACCCTGATCTTCAACAGCCCTTCTTTGTGGCTCGCCTTTAAGAACTCAATCATCATCGCACTTACCAGTAGTATCAGCGCCACGGCCCTTGGTTCATTGGCAGCGATTGGAATTACCTGGTATCGCTTCAAGGGAAGGTCGTACATCACTACGATCAGTTACCTGCCGATGGTTCTTCCCGAAGTCATCATCGGTATCTCGATGCTCATCTTCTTCTCGGCAGTAAAAGTTAAACTGGGGATGTTCACGATCTTTGCCGCTCACACCACATTTAACTTGCCCTTTGTCTTCATGATGGTCCAAGCCCGCCTCGGTGAGTTTGACTTCTCAACGATCGAAGCAGCACGCGACCTTGGAGCCAACGAGCGCCAAGCGTTAACAAAAGTTGTTGTTCCGGCGATCATGCCGGCGATCCTCTCCAGCTTCTTGATGTGTACCACGATGAGCTTGGAGGACTTTGTCATCACGTTCTTTGTTTCGGGCCCGGGTTCCGGAACCCTGCCCTTGTATGTTTACTCGATGATTCGATATGGAGTATCGCCGGTAATCAACGCACTGAGTTTTGTGATGATCTTCGGTACGATGCTCATCGCCTTTACGTTCCGCCGCTTCCTCAAGACGGTAGCGGCAAACAGCTGATGCTACACCTATGGAGGTTTACACCATGAAACACGTTCGTTTTGTCTTTATTATCTTGCTGGTTGGAATACTGAGCCTTACGCTCATCTCTTGTAATCGAACAAGCAAGAGTGGAAATAAACTCTATCTCTATAACTGGACTTACTATACTCCCGATGAACTGGTTGCCAAGTTCAAAGAGGAAACCGGAATTGAGATCGTCATCGACAACTTCGCTTCCAATGAAGAGATGTTTGCCAAAGTGATGGCCGGCGGCGGGGACGGATATGATATTATCTTCCCCTCCAGCGATTATACCTCGATTATGATCAAGCAGGGCCTGCTCCAAGAGCTCGATCACTCCCTGCTTTCAAACCTCAAATACATCTCCCCCACGTTGGTTGAAAAAGCCGACTACGATCCGACCTTCAGCTATCACGTTCCCTACTTCATGGGTTCCAGCGGGATTGCGGTGAACACCGCTCGAGTCGATTTTGAGTATGAGCGAACGTGGGATATCTTTGCCGATCCACGATTTGGCAAGAAGATGAGTTTCTTGGATGATATGCGCGAAGTGATGGGCGCTGCCTTACGGCACCTCGGCTACAGCGGAAACACGATTGACGAAGGACAGTTGGATGAGGCAACGAATCTTATCATCAATGAGTGGAAGCCAAACATCATCAAGTTTGACTCTGAATCCTTTGGAAAGGCATTTAGTTTGGGTGATCTGCTCGTTGTTCACTCCTACCCGGAGAACGTCTTTGCCGAACTTCCCGCCGATATGTGGGACAGTGTCGATTTCTTCATCCCCCCCGAGGGCGGAATGATGTATATCGACAATATGGTGATCCCCAAGGGAGCAAAGAACGTCGAGAATGCTCATGCGTTCATGAACTTCATCCACCAGCCGGAGAACTACGCGATCTTCCTCGATGAGTTTGACTTCCCCCCGACTACCAATACGGGAGCGAGTGCGTTCATGGAGAACGATTCCTTCTTCTTCACGGATGAGGACTTGGTCAACAGCGATCTCAACGACGATCTTGGCGAGTATTTAGAACTCTATAATGTTCGATGGCAGAAGATCAGATATGAAAATTAGTGCATGAATATGCACTGATTATGCATAAACTCCGCTAATTACCCTTGAAATGGTGAATAGGATTCACTATCCTCAAGGGTAATTTAAGGAGTTGGGCTATGTCTTCCTATTACATTCTCACTACATTAGCGTTCCTCATCTACCTTACGTCGATGATGGGGATAGGGTTTTATTTTATTCGAAAGAATAAATCGACGAGTGATTATTTCTTGGGGGGACGTTCGATCGGGCCGTGGTACACCGCATTGTCTGCCGAAGCGAGTGATATGAGTGGGTGGCTGCTGATGGGTTTGCCCGGACTAGCCTACTTCACCGGTCTTCAGGAAGCGTTTTGGACCGCTGTCGGTCTCCTTCTCGGCACCTACCTCAACTGGTTGTTTGTAGCGAAGCGGATGCGCTCTTACACGATTCATGCAAAGGACTCGATTACGATTCCCGAGTTCTTGGCCAACCGATTTCACGACTCAAGTAATATCCTTCAAGGACTTTCGAGTGTCATCATCCTCTTCTTCTTTACGATCTACACCGCCAGTGGATTCTTGGCGAGCGCCAAACTCTTTACCAGTGTCTTTGGCCTCAACTACTACGTAGCCTTGCTTTTGGGTGTGTTGGTCATCTTAGTCTACACCCTGGTCGGCGGTTACTTTGCCGTGGTTGCCACCGACTTCTTCCAAGGTAGTTTGATGTTCGTCGCGCTGATCACCACTGCGTTGATCGCCCTCTTCTCCCTCGGATCACCCGGGGCAACCTTCACAAACCTTGCCAGCTTTGGCGAGCACTTTATCAATCCTTTTGTTACGCCTCCCGGCGCAAAGTATGGAGCGCTTGATATCCTCAGTGCTCTTGCTTGGGGCTTGGGGTACTTTGGAATGCCACACATCCTCGTTCGCTTTATGTCGATTAAGGATAATGAATCAGTAAAGGCAAGCCGAAGGATCGCGATTGTATGGGTGACCCTTGCGATGGCCGCAGCATTGTTAGTTGGGATCTTGGGTAAGGTGTTCCTTCTCCCGATAGTCTATGAGAGCCAAAGTGCCGCCGAGGCGGTCTTTATCGCCAGCATGCAAAAGATCTTCCCGACCTTCATCGCCGGTCTCTTCTTGTGTGCGATCTTGGCGGCAAGTATGTCCACTGCGGACAGCCAACTGCTCGTGGCTTCATCGGCGTTCAGTAAGGATATCTACAAAGCGATCATTCGTAAGAACGCCTCCGATGAAGAAACCCTGCTTGTCAGTCGCCTTACCGTCATCGGCGTAACCGTCGTTGCGATCTTCCTCGCCCTCGACCCCACCTCATCGATCTTCGATGTCGTCAGTTATGCGTGGGCGGGCTTCGGTTCCACCTTTGGTCCGATCATCCTCGCCGCCCTCTTCTGGCGCCGAGCTTCCCGCAATGGGGCGATCGCGGCGATGGTCGGCGGAGGCGTTACCGTCATCGTTTGGAAACAACTCTCCGGCGGACTCTTTGATGTGTATGAGCTGCTACCTGGCTTCATCATCGCTTCGATCCTGCTCGTACTCTTCAGTCTCTTAGAAAAGAACCCACCAAAGGCGATGTTTGATGAGTTTGATGAGTTCATCGCCCTGATGGATAAACCATAATACCTTTCGCTACCCTTGGTGTGGTTGACAGAGACCACACCAAGTGGGTAGACTCTCGTTAACCTAAGCAGTTCGCTTGGGTATCTTCTTGGAGGAGGCACATCATGATGCGACGCACCACCGATAGTTCAGACCCTTGCATGTGCCGCATGGCGCTGTAAACCCATCTCCAAGGAGCCTTCCATGAAACGACATAACCACCCTCGCTGCGGCGCATCTGCCGATCATATGTGACCTCTTTGTATCTTTTTCACGAAAACTAACAAAGAAGGAACATAGTATGAGTAACCAACATTTTGAAACAAAAGCCTTACACGTAGGCCAAGAGCAACCCGAATCAGCGACCGGAGCCCGAGTAGTTCCGATCTATCAATCCACGTCATTTGTCTTTGATGACTGCAATGATGCCGAAGCCCGCTTTGCCTTAAGCACCCCGGGAAATATCTATACTCGCTTGAACAACCCCACTCAAGAGGCGTTTGAAGTGCGGATTGCCGCCCTTGAAGGGGGTGTGGGGGCGCTCGCCGTAGCCAGCGGAATGGCTGCGGTCAACTACGCAATTTTGGCGTTGGCAAAGAACGGAGACCACGTTGTCTCGGCAAAGACAATCTATGGCGGAACGTACAACCTCTTTGCCCACACCTTCTTGGAGTGGGGAATCACCACGACGTTTGTCGATCCCTTTGACACCCAAGAGGTAATCGCTTCCATCACTGAAAAGACAAAAGCTATCTTCATCGAGACGGTGGGCAACCCCAACGCAACACTGTGTGATATCGAAGCACTCGCCAAGATCGCTCACGATCATAAGATTCCCTTAGTGGTCGATAATACCTTTGCCTCCCCCTACCTCGTTCGCCCAATCGAACTGGGAGCGGATATCGTGGTGCACTCGGCAACAAAGTTCCTCGGCGGTCACGGAACCTCCCTCGGAGGAGTAATCATCGACGGGGGCAACTTCGATTGGGAAGGAAGCGGAAAGTTCCCCTCCCTTGTCGAACCCAATCCATCCTACCATGGGTTCTCCTTCACAAAACAAGCGGGTCGAGCAGCGTACATCACAAAGATTCGAACCCTCCTGCTTCGTGATACCGGCTCGGCGATCGCCCCCTTGAACGCCTGGCTCTTCCTTCAAGGCTTGGAAACGTTGGCCCTTCGCGTCCAACGCCACACCGAGAACACGATCAAGGTGATTGAATATCTTAGTACCCATCCTGCCATTGAACGAATCAACCACCCGAGCCTCTCCAATCACCCTCAACACCACCTCTATGGGAAGTACTTCCCCAGTGGCGGAGTTTCAATCTTTACGATTGAACTGAAGGGTGGCGGAAAGGAAGCACGATCGTTCATCGATTCATTGAAGCTCTTCAGTCTCTTGGCCAACGTTGCCGATATGAAGAGTTTGGTGATTCACCCCGCCTCCACCACCCACTCCCAACTCTCCGATGCGGAGAAGATCGAGCAAGGGATCACCGAGAGCACGGTCCGCCTTTCGATCGGGTGTGAGCACAGCTCTGATATCATCGCCGACCTGGCTCAAGGCCTGGGAGGTATCTGATGCCGGTAACCGTAACCTACCCCGTTGATGCAAATTCCTCGTTTTTCTTCATGGATCAGGAGCGGGCCCGAACTCAGGATATTCGCCCCCTAAAGGTACTCATCCTCAACTTGATGCCGAACAAGCCGGTAACGGAGCAGCAACTGCTCCGTTTACTGGGAAACACTGCGTTGCAGGTGGAGGTCAGTTTCTTGACGACGGCAACGTACCAATCGAAGAATACCCCCAAGAGTTATCTCAAAACGTTCTATCAAACCTTCGATCAGATCAAGGACTCGCGTTATGACGCGTTGATGATCACCGGCAGTCCCGTTGAACAGATGGCCTTTGAAGATGTTACGTATTGGAAGGAATTAACCCAGATCCTCGACTGGGCAAATGAGAACGTCTTCTCATCCTATTTCATCTGTTGGGCTGCTCAAGCGGCCCTGTATCACTACTATGGGATCACCAAGCAACCGCTGGATGAAAAGCTCAGCGGGGTCTATCGCCACAGAGTGCTCCAAGAGGGGCATACGCTGGTGCGAGGTTTTGACGATCATTTCTGGGCTCCGCACAGTCGCCATACGAGTATCGACGAGGATGCAGTAAAGGGTGAAGAGGATCTCATTCCCCTCGCCCAAAGCGAGGAGGCTGGGACCTATCTCCTTGCCAGCAGCAGCGGACGAAGGGTCTTTGTCACCGGTCACGGCGAATATGACACCCCCACCCTCGACGGCGAGTACAAACGAGATAAAGAGGCGGGTCTTAACCCCCAGGTTCCGAGAAACTACTATGAAGATGGGAGTATCACGAATCGGTGGCGAGCCCACGCAAATCTGCTTGTTTCAAACTGGCTCAACTACCACGTCTATCAAACGACTCCGTATGACCTGACTCAACTGAGCAGGCAAGATCGGCAGAGCTGAGTTACCTCTCTCTTAAGGGTCTGTAGCTGGCTGTCGGGGATGAAGGAAAACTCTTCAACCACCCCGGCAGCCCAATTGATTGAGTAGGCAAGCGCAAGGGTTTTTATCCCCGCCTCCAAGAGCAGAGTTACTTCACTGGCGAGGGTCATACCCACAACGGAGAAACCCAGCATCTTGTAGGTACGGATCTCCGCCTTTGTTTCAAGACGGGGACCGTTGGTCGTAACATAGACTCCGGCATCCTTGAGCATCGGGTTCAAAGCAAGGATCCGCTTCTTTAGATCGTCATCAAAGGGTTTATCTACTTCAATGTGCTCAACCGGTCCCTCAAAGAGGGTGTGATTAGTACTGCGCCCGGTGAAATCAACAAAGTCACTGACCAAACCGACCTCACCCGGGAGAAGGGCTTCATCGATCGAGCCGACGGCGTAAATCGCAATCGCTTCCACCACCCCAAGCTGGGCAAGGGCTTGGGCGTGGGCGCGATAAGCGATCCCGTGAGGAGGGACACTGTGGCTCGAGCCATGGCGAGGAAGAAAGACCAAACCCTCATCAAGACCTTGGCCCAAGAAGACCTCAACATCACCCGAAGGTGTTTTCACGATCCTCTTCTTCAGGGACACTCCTTCAAGTCGATCAAAACCAGTTCCGCCGATAATCGCTTTCATTGTAGATACTCCTTCATCTCACTGGGTTTGAGAATTCCTTTTGGGGTGATGATTCGATCCACCAACGTCGGGGGGATGATATCAAAAGCCGGATACAACCCCTCGATTGAATCGAGGGTGGTCTTCTGGCCCAGACACTGAGTTACTTCCGAGGAAGCGCGCATTTCAATCGTAACATCAGCTTGACTCTTTTTGGTGGGATCGGGGCTGACCGAGAGAGCATAATACGGGATCTTCCAATGCTTGCACGCCAACGCATTGGCCAGCGTACCGATCTTATTGACCACCGTTCCGTCGAGACACACCAGATCGGAGGCGGTCATATATCGTTGAATATGACCGCTGGCGATGAGGGTTGGCCCCATGTTGTCGGTGATCACTTTGACGGGGATTTCCACCTCTTCAAGCGAGGGTGCAGTAAGCCGACTGCCCTGCAAATACGGCCTTGTTTCGCTGGCGATGACTGACACGTTCTTTCCCGCCTCCCGGGCATAGAGGAGGGAAAGAAGAAACGTGTGCTCAGCAAAACACGTGGTAAGAATCTGATCACCGTCGTTGATCAAGGTGGAACCAAGCTTTCCGATGTGGTGGTAGATCGCTTCAAAGCGATCGAGGATCTGCCGCACCGTTCTTTCGACCACCACGACCGGTAGTTCTTCGTTATTTTCTTGTATTCCGTTTATGACCTCCGCTAAAGCGCGCGCCATCGTAGTGTTGGTCGGGCGGGCCCGCGCGAGCAGACCGGCAATCTCGCTCAATTTATTATACTGTTCAGTATATGGGGCATCTTGCCGCTTCCTCGCGGTTAGAATCATCGTCTTCAACGCGACTTCCAACGGTCCGCCACCTTGGGTGACCATATCTTTGAGCGCTGTGGCAACGTCACTTGGCGTAACGCACTCCACTTCGCTTCGCTCAAACGGATAGCGCCTTCGGTCGGTTATGAAGAGGCGATCACCTTCGAGGCGACAAATCCCATCTTCGGTGAGGAGAAACGGCAAAACAATCATAAAAAAAGCGTACCATAGGTGAAGTTTTGTGGCAATCTTGTGAAGGTGCATTGACGAGCGGCGGTTGGGCTCGTACATTATGGGGAACCGTGATTGAATCACGAGATTTCATAAGGATCGGGTATGTACAAAAAACAACTAAGAATTATGATGCTGATGCTGATTATGATCAGCATTCTCGCTGGATCTTTATTTGCCGCCGGCAAAAAAGAAGCCGCCCCCAACGCCTTCCTTGTTCGAGTAATCGAAGTGTTTACCCTCGAAGGTCAACCAGCTTATGTCGTAAAAGATGAAGCGGGGTTTGAACAGTTACTCTACGCTGGTTCCTTTACCAACACCAACTTTGCCTTGGATGAGATTACCGGTGGAGACTACCTTGAAGTTGTCGTTGATAACTCAATCATCCACTCCATCCGATATGTGAACCCCATCATCGAAGAGAATCGAATTCCTCTTCCCCGTGCCACCGATCAGATGAGTTTGGAAGATCGCTTCAGCTACGCCTATGGGTATCAGCTGATGCAGATGTTTGCCCAACAGGGCCTCCTCTTTGATGCCAACTACTGGGCCCGCGGAAGCATTGATGGAATCTTTGATATGACGAACTCCGATCCGATCGGCTTCTATGAGTTCGCTGACCTCTTTGACATCATCGACGAGTTTGAAACGGGAATCTGGCAAGCCGGCTTGGCTCCGACCTCCTACCCCGTCGTGCTGGGTTTGGATGAAATTCAAGCTCTCACAGCCAGTGATGATCTCTTCCAGAAGTTCAGTTACACCTATGGATATCTCTTGGTCTCCGACCTGCTCAGCCAAGGTCTTGAGGCGAACGCCGAACTCTACGCCAAAGGCGGCTTGGACTTTGCTTCCGAAGCCGAACCGATGATGGATGAGTTTGAGATGCAGATGACCTTCTATGAGTTCCAGATGAGGCTCGAGGAGCAGTATCGAGCTGAGATGGGCGTCATCGCTGAACACAACTTGGAAGAAGCGGAGTCATTTCTTGCCGTGAACACCAAAAAAGCAGGGGTTGTTACCACCCCCAGCGGTCTGCAGTACACGGTCTTAGAGCAAGGAAGCGGACCGAAGCCAACTCTTGATGATGCGGTGGAAGTTCACTACACCCTCTACCTGCTCAACGGTCAAATCGTTGAATCATCCCGCGATTACGGCGAAAGTGCCCACTTCCCCGCTAGTGGTTTGATCGATGGATTCACCGAAGCACTCTTGACGATGAATGTCGGATCAACGATTCGCACCTGGATCCACCCAGCCTTGGGTTACGGTGAATATGGTAGCCAAGCTATTGAGCCCAACGCCCTCTTAATCTTTGAGATCGAACTTCTTGGTATCGATGAGTAATAGTACGATGTAAAGAAAAGGACCGAAGGAGAGCCTTCGGTCTTTTCTTTTACGGCAAATAGAACGTTACCTTGCGCACCATCCCCGCTTGGGGGTGGGCTTGCTCACTCTTCACCCGTTCGCCTTTTCGTACGTAAATGAAACGCCCTTCGGTGAACACCGAGGAGAGAAGAACCTGATCTTCGCCTTGGAGGGAGAAGAGCTCCTCGCCCTCCAAAAGTACGATGACTTGGTTCTCTTCGGCCACCTGCTCTTTACCTGTTTCGCTGGTTCGGTAGGTGGTTACTGCATAGTGAATCGAATCAACGATGTGATCCCCATCCGGATCATCATACGGCAGCGAGCGATCGAGGATGTCGATCACAGCTTGCCAACGGGGGTCCATGCCTTGATACCACTCAAGGCGATCAAGAAGATCGATGAGCATCAGTGAACTTTTGCTTTCTGCCACTCTTCATCAAAGTGGATGATCTGTAGAGCACTTCCCTCGATTCCTAACTTGGAGGAGTCAATGGAAAGGTCATAGGTTCGACAGCGGCCCCACTTCCGATCACTGTAGTAGTTGTAGAAATTGGCTCGTTGCTTGTCGGTTTTAATACAAATATCTTCGGCCTTATTCTCCGGTGCCTCATACATCGTGACCGCCCGTTGAACGCGGTACTCCAAATCGGCGTGGATGAAGACATTCAGGACGTTGTCCATATCCCTGAGGATATAGTCTGCACACCGCCCCACGATTACACAGGGGCCTTCACTGGCGAGTCGTTTGATCGTTTTTGACTGAATCAAGAAGAGTTGGTCATTGAGCGGCATTTCGGTAACCCCAAGGGCGCCGCTGGCCATCGGGTAGTTCCCCATCACAAGCGAGTAGAAGATACTGCTTGTTGCTTTCTCATCAGCGTTAGTGAAGAGCGATTCGCTGAGTCCGCTATCGCGGGCACTGATGGCAATCAGTTCTTTATCGTAGAAGGGAATGTCGAGCTCTTTTGCCACTCGGCGCCCGATCTCGGTCCCTCCACTTCCATACTGTCGACCGATAGTAAAAATGGTATTGGTACTCATACGCTAAGCTCCTTTGCTACCTACAGTATACCACACCCTGAGGATAAGAGCCTATAACTGCTCACCAATGTACACTATTCTTTCGCCGTTCAGCAAAGAAGAGGTGTTGCTGAGCGATCCCCCCATAGGGCGAGAAGAATGATGGATCTCGATCAGGATACTGCTGCTTCATGATTCGTTTTGTCCACGTATCGAGGGGAAAGATATCTTTTCGTCCAAACCCAAAGAGCAAGATACACGCTGCTACTTTGGGTCCGACTCCAATGATCTCCTTCAGAGTCTCTAATGCATGAGCATCATCTTGAGTGCTTACTCGCTCCAAAAGGCTTACCTTCTTTGCCGCATCAAGCAAAAAGGGAGCTCGATACCCAAAGCCTAATGCGCGTAATGCGTCCTCATCTGTCGCGGTTATCAGCTCATCGGCGGTTGGTAGGGCGTAATGAGTTGGGGATATTTCTTTTCCGTAACGGACTCGAAGAAGATCTAAAAGCGTTCGGATCCGTTTGATCGTATTATTTTGGCTCGTGATAAACCCCAAGGTAATCTCCCAAGGGTCTTGGTTGAGGATGTGGATCGAACCGTGGGCCTCGATTAAGCCTTTGAGATTGGGATCACGCGATGATAAGATCTCTTCCGCGGTTTGATAGGGAAAAGCAAGATCAAAGTAGTGTTCAAGAAATGGATTTCCGCGGATATGAGAAAAAGGGTCGTCCATCGGAAGGGTTATCAGGTGGTTTGAGATAACCCCTTGGTAGAACCCTTCGCTCTTTTGCCAGCTAAATGACTGGCCACAAAAGAGCGTTGCCTCAAAATTAACCATGCCCAATCGTAACAAAAGTCAAAAAGTGATGCAAGGTTGGTCACTGGGGGGTATACTCTTGGTCATGGACGATTATTCGCATCCGACAATGCTTGCTCGTTACAAAGCACTTGTGCACCATCCAGTGTTCAATCCGCTACACTTCTTCACGATCGAAGAACTCTATCTGATCGCCGAACGTCAGCACGTTCAGCAAGACACCTTTTCTGTTCACTATCCCTTTAGCTTTGCCGCCCACGCCCTGAGCGACAAGCAAGAACTTGCCGCTCGGTTTGAGGCTCTCACCCTCGCCCAACAATGTCGAATCCTGGATGTGTGTTCGACCCTTCTCGAAGGAGAAAGCCCTGTAGCCCTTGTTGCGCTCAGCTACCGCTTTGAACAAACGATCCTTCTTGCTTTGGCCAAGAATGAGGAACGGCTTCTTCAACGAGCCAAAGAATACCTCAATGACCCGTTTATCTGGGAGATGATCGACCCGGTGAGGGAGAACAACCTGTACCAGATAATGAGAGAGGTACAACAGCTGTTGGAAAGCGAGGAATATGAAACCGAAGATCTGGTGTTAGCAACCGTTCCAACCACCGATGAGCTCTTAGTTAACTGGGTATCCGCTCCGCTGCTTGAGTGTCCGTTTACGATAAATATGGGGCAGCAGCGCGATCGATTCAATCGGCTTTTGCCCCGCTATCTTGAGTTGAGGTAACTGATCTTACTCTTCAAACAACCATGTTGAGAGGTAGCGCTCACCGGTATCGGGGAACACCACGACGATCGTCTTGTTTTCCCATTCCGGTTTTTTGGAGTACTCAAGCGCTGCGGCCAAGGCAGCTCCGCTTGAGATACCGCCCAAGATCCCTTCACTCTTGGCAAGAGCCCGAGCGGCGGTTGCGGCAGCGATATCGCTGACGGCATACACCTCATCATAGAGCGTGGTATCAAGGGTTCCGGGGATGAAGCCCGCTCCAAGGCCTTGGATCTTATGCGGTCCGCTGTGCCCGGTCGAAAGCACGGCACTGCCCTCCGGTTCAACAGCTACGATCTTTACCTTGGGATTATGTTCCTTCAAGTATCTGCCGGCACCGGTGAGTGTTCCCCCCGTTCCGACTCCGCTGACAAACAGATCAACATTTCCATCGGTGGCACTCCAAATCTCGGCTCCAGTGGTTGCATAGTGTACTTTTGGGTTGTCTTGGTTTTCAAACTGGGAGGGAATAAAGGAGTGGTCAAAGGACTTGGCCAGCTCATGGGCTTTTGCAATCGCGCCCTTCATCCCCAGGGCCCCATCGATGAGCACCAGCTCGGCTCCAAGGGCGGAAAGAAGCTTGCGCCGCTCAATACTCATCGTCTCGGGCATCGTAATGATCAATCGATACCCTTTTACTGCACTGACCATCGCCAAGCCAACACCGGTGTTTCCGCTGGTCGGCTCAATGATTACGGTGTCCTTGGTAAGTTCGCCCCGTTTTTCGGCACCTTCGATCATCGCCAAGGCGATTCGGTCTTTGACGCTTGAAAGCGGGTTGAACGCTTCTATTTTTGCATAGATGATTGCCTTGCCTTCATTGATTCGATTCAGTCGAACCAAGGGAGTATTGCCTACCGTTTGAGTGATGTCGTCAAAGCGTTTTGCCGTCATAAGAACCTTCCTTATAATATCCTAGTAATTACCTAGGAGTGATAGTATATAGAAAAGCCTCACCTGTCAACGCTTAAATCTCGTAGGTAAACCAATCGGCTTGAATAACTTCCGCCAGGTTCAGATCTCCAAACGCATTTCGGACATTGAGGTCAATCGTTCGATAGAAGTGATGCCGAATGACTTGCTGAACGGCAGTCTCGTTAGCCGGCGGTTCTTCTTCAAAGGCGATATTTCCTTCCAGCAGATCAAGGACGTCGTACATAATAATCTCATCCGGCCGCTTGGCGAGGTAATATCCGCCGCCGGATCCTTTTACCGAGGTGAGGATTCCACCTCGGGCCAAGAGCAACGCTACTTGCTGAAGATATTTCTCACTGAGATTTTGTCGTTTTGCGATCGTGGCGAGGGCAACCGGTCCATCACTTAGCTGTTCGGCGATATCCACAAGCAGTCTGAGGCCGTAGCGCCCGCGGGTTGAAATTTTCAAATGCCACCTCCCTTTTGGCCCTCGAGGAGGTGACCGGCGAGATCTTGGATATACACGTTCTTGGAGTAATTGATTACCGCATTTTCGAGCAACGCCCAAATTTGATGAGTTTTGCAGATCGTGGTTTGATCGCAATCTCGACACGGAGTGGGTGTAAACTCGCCTTCACTGGCAAGAAGGACGTCATAACACGTGATCTTATCATGGGCGATTTGATATCCGCCTTGAACACCTCGCTGGGCAATGACTAAGCCCGAGCGCCGAAGCGGGATCATCAGTTGCTCTAAATATCCATTGGAAATACCTGTCGCTTCACTGATTGCCCGAATCGAAACAAGGCCTTTAGCTGTAGCAAGATAGACCATCGTCTCAAGAGAGTATCTGCCCTTGGTTGAAAGTTTCATACACTCAAGGTATCAACACCTAGTGTCAGGGTCAAGTATTTGATGGTTGGAACGGCTCGCTCTTTGTGATATAGTGAGCGGATATTTTTAAAGCGATGAAGGATATCCTATGGATTTACTACTCTTACCGTTGCACATCGCCGGGGGTTCGGGGGGTGTTTTTGTTAAGCGCCTGCGTCTTCCGGCATGAGCTCTTGTCGGAGCGATGCTCGCAAGCCTTCTCTTTAATAGCGCCATTGGTCGAACCGTCGACTATCCGATGAACCTTCGGGTGGTGATGCAAGTTCTCAGCGGTTTGGTTATCGGGCGCCGCTTTACCCGCAGTGACGTTCGAGCCCTTAAAACGATGTTTGTTCCAGCGATCATCTTGGTTGTTTCGATGTTGACGATCAACTGGATCTTTGGATATATCATCGCCTCCTTCTCCGAGCTGGATCTGGTAACCGCCTTGTTTGTGGCCGCTCCCGGCGGAGTCAGTGACTTGGCCCTGATCGCGATCGACTTTGGAGCAACGATGGAACACGTTGCCCTCTTACAGCTCTTTCGCTTCGTCTTTGTTGTCCTCGCATTCCCCCCACTTTTGAAGTGGATCTTACGCATCCCCACTCCGACGGAAGTTAGCTACTCCGAAGGAGGCAGCGGTAACGGAGGTAATCGGACCTTTGACTTTCTGCTTACCTTAGCATCTGCCGCAGTCGGTGGAGTCGGTTTCTACCTTCTCAAGGTTCCCGCTGGCGCAATCTTAGGAGCGATCATCGGGACGGTTGTGTTTAACCTCGTTACCGAGCGGGCCTACTATCCGCCGTGGGCAAAGACCACTGCCCAAGCAGGAGCAGGAACCTA
>CAYUHP010000004.1:38207-48530 GCA_964444595.1 uncultured Sphaerochaeta sp.
AGCTTTCGTAACCCCGAGGAGTCGCCGGAGGATGGGATGTGGGTCATGTGGACCTCACAGCCGATCAGTTTCGGTAGCTCCTCGCTTGCTTTCTTCGCATCTTCGCTGATCGCACAGCTCATCGCCAAACAGATCAATGTCTCATCAAGGTTCAGACTCACTCCTCGACCTTTGAGGACGTGACGCTTCATCTCCGTAACCGATTGAACGATCGCCGGTGGAATCAGATCAACTTCATGATCGATTCCCGCCAGAATCTTCACCGCGTTGAGGATCAATGCACTGGAGGCGTGCAGTAAGGGTGAGTTACACCCCGTTGCAAGCTCTCCGGTGGGAAGAGCCAGCGCTGCGGCACACACCACGCTGTTTACCCCTTTGCCGCGCTCAAGGCCGCGCTTCAGCGCTTCTTGGGCGGCGGGAACAACAAGGCGTTGGTTGGGATTGAGCTTCGCTTCTTCCATGATCGCCCGAGAGCGATCGGCGGTCTCTTTGGTGGCGATTCCTTGGACATACTCACAACTGCTGCGATAGTAGCGGCGGATGATCTCTTGTTCGCCCGCTTCTCGAACCACCGCATCATCGATGATGCCAAAGCCGCAGCGATTCACGCCCATTTGCGTCGGACTCTTATACGGCTCCTCGCCCATGATCCTGAGGAGGATCCTCCTCAGCAGGGGAAACGCCTCTAAGTCACGGCTGTAGCTGACCGCAAGCGTTCCATACGCCGAGGCGTGGAAGTGGTCGATGAGGATCTTATCGCCCAAATCGGCCGTTGCACTCTCATAGGCGATATTTACCGGATGATCGATCCCTAGATTCCAAATCGGAAAGGTTTCAAACTTTGAGTAGCGGCTCTTCTTGCCCGCCTTATAGTCGTGGTACATCTGACTGAGGCAGGTGCCCAGTTTACCCGAACCCGGTCCGGGTCCGGTAACAAGGACAACCGGAGCATCGGTTTCAATATAGGAGTTTGCTCCGTAGCCTTCGTCACTGACGATCGTATCGACATCGGTTGGATAGCCGCGGGTGTAGGCGTGGGTGTATACGGTAATTCCGCGTTGTTCGAGGATCTGCTTAAACTGAAAGGAGTTTGGCTCACCATCATAGCGGGTGATCACCACCTTGTTGACGCTCAAGCCCCACTTGGCGAAATCATCGATCATCTTAAAGACGTCGGCATCGTAGGTAATGCCAAAGTCACTGCGCATCTTTCTTCGCTCGATATCACCGCTGTGGATACAGATGATCACATCGATATCGTTTGCAAGCGATTGAAAGACACGCATCTTCACGTTGGGATCAAAACCGGGAAGGACGCGGGAGGCGTGATAGTCGAAGAGGAGCTTACCCCCGCACTCCAAGTAGAGCTTTCCGTCACTCTCTTTGACGCGCTCAAGAATGTAATGGCGTTGCTCCTCTAAGTAGCGTTCGTTGTCGAAGCCAATTGTTTTCACGGTTACCTCAAGATCTCGGCGCGAATCGCCTGTTCTTTTTTATTGCCGAAGAGTTTAGCGATGATCGCAAGGGCAAAGTCCACCGCAAACGCCGGACCTTTGGCGGTGATGAGATCTCCGTCAACCACCACAGCCTCCTCTTCAAACACCAAATCTTCAACAAGCTCCTCGGTTGTTGGATAGCCGGTTACCTTCTTGCCCTCTAAGAGGCCGGTCTTTCCGAGTACTACCGCCGGTGCGGCACAAATTGCCGCGACAACACCTTCTTGGGCGACTTGTATTACTTTCTTAAGCACCGCAGCGGAAGCGGCCAGGTTTTCCGCTCCTTCACCCCCGCCGGGCAGAACCACGCAATCAAAGAGTTGGTCGCCCAACTTCTCAAGGGTCGTATCACTGACGATCGTGATTCCATGAGCGCCGGTGGCTCGATCTTCCTTCAAGGTGGCAACCGTCACTTTCGCTCCGGCTCGACGGAGCAGATCAATTGGCGTAACCGCTTCAATCTCTTCAAAGCCTTGGGCTAAGAGAACTAATACACTCTTCATCACTTCCTCCTACAGTAGGGGCGCACCTTCGTTTCGATCGCGGAGGATCTCCGAGGCACGTCGTAAGATTCGTACGGTTTCATCCCATCCGATACAGGGATCGGTAACGGAGACACCGTAGGTGAGGTCTTTGGGGTCTTCGCCAATATCTTGGCGTCCCTCAAAGAGGTTGGATTCGAGCATGAACCCTCGAATGGAGTTCTCACCCCACCGGACTTGATCGACGATCGAGCGAAGAACTCGTTTTTGCCGATTGTGATCCTTTCGGCTGTTCGCATGCGAACAGTCCACAACGATCGATGGGTAAAGGCCCTCTTTGACCATCAAGTCACGGGCGTGCTCGACATCATCTTCATAGTAGTTGGGCCCATCCTCTCCTCCTCGGAGAATCAGGTGGCCTAAGTCATTGCCGGTTGTTCGAAAGATCTTTGAAGCTCCATCTTTATCCATTCCAATGAAGGATGCTTTGCCTCGCGCGCTTTTAACCGCATTTACGGCGTTGATTAGCTCACCGCTGGTGGAGTTTTTAAATCCGACGGGCACACTTAAGCCACTGGCAAGATTTCGGTGGACTTGGCTTTCGGTGGTGCGGGCTCCGATCGAAGACCAGCTGATCAAATCGTCGATATACTGAACGGTGATCGGATCGAGCACTTCACAGCCGACGGGTAGCCCCAAGTGGGTAATTTCAACCAAGAGCGAACGAGCGAGGTTGATACCGCCTTCGATGTCATAGGAGCCATCCATCTCGGGATCGAGGATCAGGCCCTTCCACCCGCCGACGGTTCGGGGTTTTTCAAAGTACGTTCGCATCACGACAAAGAGTTGATCTTCCACCTCTTTCGCAAAAGCGGCAAGGTTCTTTGCATACTCCAAAGCGGCTTTTGGGTCGTGGATTGAACAAGGACCCACAACGGCCAACAGCCGGGGGTCCTCTCCTCGGATAATCTTTCCGATTGTTTGGCGGTAGGAAGCGATTGTCTCCGCTCCTGCTTGATCGAGCGGGAAGCGGGCGAATACCTCACTAGGACTGGGCATCGCTTCAATTTGTTGGATTCTGAGATCTACGTTAGCCATATGCTTGGTATAGCATATTCACCTCTTATTCCTCAAGCATCCTCACGCTCATCTTTTTTTCGGTGATACAAAAATCGCTTAATTTTTTGCGTGGGAGTTCGCTCAAACGCATCCTCTTGTAAGTGAACACCGCTTAAGCGACTGAAGGCAGCAAGTTCCTTGTTTACCTCTTCGCGAAGCTTGCTGATATAGCGAGCAGCTTCGCTCTTCGCTTCATTCACACTAAGGGCCATCTTCTCGGCGTACGCCTCAAGGTCCAGCTTGATCAGGGCAACAAGGGCTCCCCCTTCAGGGATCACCAGCGATTCGGTAACAAAGTCTTGGTTGTTGATTACCGCTTCGATCAGCTCGGGGTAGATGTTCTCTCCTCCGCTTCCAAGAATCATCGTCTTGGTTCGCCCCATGATCGCCAGGCGCCCCTTCTTGTCGATATAGCCTAAGTCGCCGGTTTTAAAGAAGCCGTCAGCGGTGAAAGATTCTTCATTCAAGGTTGGGTTGTTCCAATACCCCTGCGTCACCGAGGGACCTTTTACGGCGATCTCACCGATCTTGGTGTTGGGATCTTTCTCCTCAAGACGAACCTCAAGGTGCTTTACGATTGGCCCGATCACTCCCACCGTATGATTCTTCGGCTTTCCGCCGGCGATCAAGGGGGAGGTTTCGGTAAGGCCGTAGCCGAGGGCGTAGGGGAACTTAGCTTCCGCTAAGAACGTTTCCACCTCCCGATCAAGCGGTGCGCCACCGATTCCAAAGAAGCGCAGGCGCCCGCCCATCGTTACCTTGAGCTTGCGGCCGATGATTCGGTAGATGAAGCGGCGAGTTAAGCCGTAGCGAAGATATGGGTGGAGTTTGGTGTTCTCCTTCAAGGTAGGCAGAACACTGGCGCGGTAGATCTTTTCAATTAAGAGCGGCACCGTCATGAGGATGTGGGGTCGAACCTCCTTTAACGCCGGCAGCAGACTCGAGGGAGCCGGAGGTCTTCCGAGGTAGACGATCTCACACCCGCAGAGCAACTCGAGAATTTGCCCGGTGGTGAACTCATAGACGTGACTGACCGGAAGGATGGAAAGCGTTTTGTGCCCCGGCTTGAGCTTTACGTAGACGTCGGTGGAGATGTCGGCGTTCCACACCAAGTTCTTATGGGTTAACATCACCGCCTTGCTCATACCGGTGGTTCCGCTTGTATAGATCAGCGACGCGAGGTCCTCTTCGGCGGGTCGGTGTTCAGTAAGGAGCTTTTTCGCTTTGGCATCAACTTTTCGGCGGGTGATATCCCTTCCGGGGGCGTTGATGAATTGGGTTTTGTTTTGAAGTTCGGAGCTGATCGGCATCGGGATGTGGAAGAGGTCTTCCAATCGAATCAGGAACTCCGGCCTCTCTTGAATGAACGGCAAAACCTTTTCGATGTGCCGACCGTTTACCACAACCGCTTTGACATCGCCGTCGGCGAGGATCTGAAGAACCTCTTTGGCGGAAAACTCGGAGAGGACGGGAACTGCGGTAAGGCCGATTCCGGTGATACCAAAGTACGCCAGCATCCACGTCGGTGAAGACTCGCCCACCAACGCAACTCGATCGCCCTTCACAAACCCTTGTTCGAGAAAGTAGAGCCCGATCGCATCACTCTTTCGCTGGAGTTCCCCATAGGTGATCTCACTGCCCTCTTCGGCGTAGGTCCTGAGCGCAACGCGCTTGGGGTGTCGGCTTGCACTGCAAGCAACTACTCGGTCCATCGTAAACTGATCAACCAGCTTCATCGAAAGACCGTCCGATCGCTTCATTCGTTTAATTTTCTTCTTACTGAATACTGGTTCTTTTTTCTTCTTTTTCTTCATACGCCTGCTCCAATCGTTCCGTACCAGTGATTCTTCTCACACACAACAAAGGGAGTCGAAACAACGTCCCTTGCTTGTTCTTCAAGAAGTGTATAGTCATTGTTTGTATCTGAGATGTGGATGAAGTAGAGTTCTTTCCCATTAAACCCACTTTCTTGAATGAATTCAAAGGATTGCTCATTGGATAAGTGCCCATACTTCGACCGAATTCGTTCTTTTAAGTAGTAGGGATATGGTCCATACTCCAACAGTTCATCATCGTAGTTCGCTTCAAGAAAGAGGATACTTGCTTCATTGGCAAGAGCGCGCTGTTGCTCGGTCACTTCGCCAAGATCGGTCAACAACATCACCTTCTCATCGGGGTGCTCGATAAACCATCCCACCGATCCCGGACTGTCATGGCTCGTGGGGAAACAGAACAACCTCATCGCACCCACTTCGATCACTTCTCCGACTTCAACCTCCGAGACTTGTGAGGTAGGGATATTCAGCTTGGTGAACTCGCGCTTGTTGCTTGCAATAGCGTGAGTGTGAAGGTGAACAGGAATTGCTCGCCTTCGAGCCAAAACTCCGACGCCTCGAGCATGGTCTGGGTGAAGGTGGGTGACAAAGAGCGCATCAAGCTCTTCAACCGAGGAACCAAAGCGAGCAAGGCGGCGATTTAACTCGACAACGGAAAATCCCTGATCTAAAAGAATCGAAGTTTCGCCGTCACTGAGGTAGTAGGCGTTACCGCTTGAGCCGCTGCCCAGAACTGCCCACTTAAGCATCCAGGCCTCCCCAGGAACGAAGGATTCCCTCATCGAAGCCCAGATGGGCTTTACCACCATGACGGATAATAGGGGTCTTCAGAAGAGCTGGTTTTTCTTGAAGCTCCTCAAGTGGATCAAAGAGGCGGTACGCATAGCCCTCTTTCTTGTAGATCTTTGAAGTGGTATCAATTAACTCAAGAGCTGAGTATGAGGTAAGGATTGAGTTTAGTTCACCGGCCGACAAAATTCGTTCGTTCAAGTCGACAAATTGATGGGCAATTCGAGCCTCTTTGCAGAAGCGAATTGCTTTTTTTGTCTCGTTGCATTGTTTTGTTCCGATAATTTGAACCATTGAAAAATCCTGCCTCGATGCAAGTGTATCGGAGGCAGGATTTAATTGCAATTCAACCAACAAAGAGTTCTTTAATCTCCTCTTCGTACATTTTGTCGATCTCAAAACGCTTGAGTTCTTGCTTTGCGCTGAGCTCCTTACCTACTTCAAAACTCTTGGGAAGAAGTTTGAAGCGGGCGATGTGTTCAAAGGGTTTAAAACCACTCTTTATACTGATAATTTCATTGACTGAGCGACTGATCAGTTCTTTTACCTCGCTGAGGTGAGTGATCGTATCTTCAAGATACGGGATGTTCTTCTCTTTGAGATACTCCACAACCCGGGCCTTGTTGAGGACGATCAAAGCACCGAGGTACTTTCGGTCTTGACCGAGGACGACCGCCTGTTCGATGAACTCGCTCTCCGCAAGTTTTGCCTCGATTGGAACCGGCTCTAAGTTCTCCCCTCCGGAGAGAACGATCGTGTCCTTTGCTCGGCCGACGATCGCAAACTCACCGTGGTGGGTCCACATCGCCAAATCTCCGGTGTTGAGCCACCCCTCAGCAGAGAGCACGCTCTTGGTAAGTTCGGGCCGCTTGTAGTATCCGCTCATCACCTGAGGACCGCGGGCGTAGAGTACGCCCTTCTCACCCGGGGCAACTGTTCGTCCATTATCATCAAGGATCCGAAGTTCCGTTCCCTCCAAAGCGGTCATCGTTCGCTTGATTCCACCTTGAAGTGGGCGAATCGAGATAACCGGAGCACTTTCAGTCAGGCCATAGCCATCGAGCAGATTGATTCCGATCGAATCGAAGAAGAGATCGACACCTTCACTGAGCGAGCCACCACCGCTGACGCCGGCGATGAAGTTCGTTCCAAGCTTCGCCTGGACCTTAGAGAAGACCAAGAGGTTTCCCAGCTTGTAGAGGGGAAAGAGCAGTGTTGCCGGAAGGATCGATCGCGTGATATCGACTAGGCGATTTCGTTTCTTAAAGGTAGCAACTCTCCCCAGGAGCAAGTCGCGGTTCTTGGCGTACTTAGCAGCAACTGCGGTAAAGAAGAAGAACATTCCGGCTTTGATTCCGCCGGTCTTCTTCATCGAAGCGAACACCCCAGCACGGACTGCTTCCCAAATGCGGGGAACTGAACCCATCCAGTGAGGGTTCACAATTCCCAAGTCATTTAACAAGATTGAGCCCAATGGCTTGGAGTAAGCGATCGTGGAGGCATTTGAAACGATGACATACTGTAAGATTCGCTCAAAGGAGTGCCAAACCGGCAAGACGCTGAGCCACTTCTGAGCTGGCTCCAAGCCTTTGATCAGCTTAGGAACCGCTTCAAGTTGATAGGCGAAGTTTCGGTGGCTTAACACCACACCCTTCGGCTCGCCGGTGGTTCCACTGGTGAAGATGATCGTGGCGGTCTCCTCCGCATCGCCGGAAGCGATCGCCTCTTCAATGGCTTTCTGTTCTTTAGCGTCTTGAAGGAGCTGTTTGCCTTCGCTAATCAGGGATGAATAGCGAAAAACTGCTACCTTCTCAGTGATCGAAAGTTCAGCGATCTGCTCATCCGTTGTTTTCTGATCGAGGACCGCCAATGTTTTAAGATGTGGAAGTTGATCCAACAAGGAGGTAACTTTCTTTAGTTGGGCGATGTTTTCAACGAAGCAAAATGCAGCTTCGGTGATCCCCAAGATAAATGCGACTTCATGAGCCATCGCGTCTTGGCCCCGGGGGACGTCCGCTGCACCGAGGGCGAGAGTTGCCAAGTCAGCGGCAAGCCACTCCTTGCGGTTGTCGCTGATCAATCCGACATTATCGCCACGCTTCACTCCATGCGAACGAAGAGCCGCAGCGAGGGCGTAGACTTCGCTGTGGAGTTGTTCATAGGTGATGGGTTGGAATGTGCCTTTTTCATCCTTGCTCATTTGCACGGCAATCGAGGGATGGTTTCTTACTACGGTTTCAAAAAGTTGGGGTATTGTCTGATACATAGGACCCTCCAAGGGTTAATACTACTATTTTTATATACATAATTACAAAATCTGTCAATCTGTTAATACCCGCTTCTCATTGACTTGATTCACCCAAACGCTTCATAATGGCCCAATATTGAGAGGAACCGATATGAAAGAAAGAATTGTTGATGTATTAGGGTGGGAACCTTCTGAAAAACTCCTCACCATTGAAGGGTGGGTTCGCACAAAACGAGACTCAAAAAACGTCTGTTTTTTAGAGGTAAATGATGGCTCTTCCTTGAAGGGAATCCAGATCGTGTTTGATAAAAACACCTTTACCAATCTTTCCACTCTCAATAATGTGACGACCGGCAGTGCAGTCATCTGCGAAGGAAAGCTCGTTCAAAGCGGCGGAGGAAACCAATCCGTTGAAGTGCAAGCAAGCGGCCTCACCTTGGTCGGTGAATGCCCGACCGATACCTATCCGCTGCAGAAGAAACGACACACCTTGGAATACCTCAGGGAGATCGCCCACTTACGAGCACGCACCAACACCTTTGGAGCAGTCGCTCGAGTGCGAAACACCCTTGCTTGGGCAACTCACCAATTCTTCCAAGAGAAGAACTTTTTGTATGTGCACACCCCAATCATCTCCTCCAGCGATGCTGAAGGAGCCGGGGAGATGTTCCACGTTACGACCCTCGATTTGAAGAATGTTCCGTTGACAGAGGACGGGGCGGTCGACTACTCAAAGGACTTCTTTGGTAAGCAATCCTTTTTAACCGTTAGTGGCCAACTTGAAGGCGAGACATACGCCCTCGCGTTGAAGAACATCTACACCTTCGGTCCGACCTTTAGGGCGGAGAACTCCAACACCAAGCGACACCTCTCCGAGTTTTGGATGATCGAGCCTGAGATGGCGTTCTGTGATATTCAAGGAAACATGGCCCTTGCCGAAGAGTATGTAAAATACCTCTTCAGTGCGGTGTTGAAGAAGAACGAAGAGGATATGGCCTTCTTCAGTCAGCACTATGAAGCAGAGATGGCTTCCACCCTCCAAGAGATCATTGAAAAGCCGTTCATTCGCCTTACCTACACCGATGCGATCAAGGAGTTGGAGAAGCAAAACAGTACCTTTGAATTCCCGGTTTCTTGGGGAGCTGACTTACACAGTGAACACGAAAAGTATCTCACCGAAGTTGTCTTCAAATCCCCAGTGATCGTCACCGACTATCCCAAGGATATCAAAGCGTTCTACATGAAGCTCAACGACGATGAGAAGACCGTTCGCGGGATGGATGTGTTGGTTCCCCGCCTTGGTGAGATCATCGGCGGCAGCGAACGTGAGGCAAACCTTGAGATCCTTGAAAACCGGATGAAAGCACTGAAGCTCGATCCCGCCGACTACTGGTGGTACCTGGATCTTCGCCGCTATGGCTCGGTCCCCCACTCCGGCTTTGGTTTGGGCTTTGAACGAGCGGTCCAGTACGTTACCGGAATGGGTAACATCCGAGATGTAATCCCCTACCCGCGCTCCCCTAAGTCTGCTGAATTCTAAGATCAATAATCCCTCACCTTCGGGTGGGGGGTTTTCGTTAGTTCATCTTTCGACTGATAGCTTCTTGGATGACATCCAACGCATTGCGAAAGGTGTAATACTGCGAGCTTTGAAGCGCTTTGGCTACCGACGACTGAGTGATTCCAAGTGATTTTGCTGTTGCGAATTGATGTGAACCGGATTGAATAAAGGCGGTAATGATCTCCGTCTGTCTTACTGTCCATCGTGCTTGCATTGCCGAGCTCATCGACAATGCAGCATTAATGAGTGCATCATCATCGCTACCGTGTACCCTCACTTTGGCATATTGCTGCATCTGCTTGGATTGGTGCGCTTTCATATAATCAACCATATCTCGGGCGCGATGGTAGGCGGGGCCGTCATGTTCAAAGGGGTTAGACTGTGAAAAATCGGTATCGATCGTTCCAATCCCTATTCCAAAACGGCATTGAACCGGAGCCAAAGCCAACTGAATCTCAAAGATGATATCCATAACTCTATCGTTTTTCATAAGGAGACCTTGAAACTCATCGCCGAATATTACAACAAAATCGGAGGCGATATATTGCTGGTAACGCGCATTTATCTCAGAGAGAACCTGTTTCAAAGTTTTTTTAAATTCGCTTCTTTGTTCCATCTTACGGGAACCAATAACATCGGCAATGATTGCGATATAGTTCATCCAATCCTCCAACTATCGAACAATCAAATTCTTATTCACCTAAAGATGAATAAGTAAGTATAATGCATGATATCATACCACTGCTGTCCGGGTAACTGAATTTTGATAGCCAACAAACCAATGTACTGTAAT
>CAYUHP010000005.1:0-6026 GCA_964444595.1 uncultured Sphaerochaeta sp.
GAATTCCAAAGACGTGGAGCATCGTCAACAGTCCTTGTCGGATTCCGCTCTTCTTTAACAACATCAACTTTTGCAAAACGAGGCGGGTGTATCCGCCCTTGGCGGAAACTCCTGCCAACGGCGCCTTGGTGTAATCACGTGATGGGCGGATCCACGTCCCTTCGGCACTTGGGTCATTGGTGTTCTTTACATTGATCGGGATCTGCTGGTGATACAGGGGAGCGATCGCCTCTTCATGGAAGACGTTTGCCCCTACCCCGGCTAAGGATCGGATCTCTTGGTAAGTGAGCTCATCAATGACGCGCGCGTTGTCGGTGATCCGAGGATCGACTGCGTAGATACCAGAAACATCCGTCCAGTTTTCATATACATCGGCGTTCACTGCTCGCGCAAAGACACTAGCGGTAATATCACTGCCCCCGCGGCTGAAGGTCTTAATGATCCCTTCGGAGTCGCTGCCGTAAAAACCAGGAACGACGTAGTGTTTCTTTGGATCGATTACACGAGCGATCTTCTCATATGAGGAGGGATCGACGGTTCCGTCACTTTCGATCGTGATGAGATCTTGGGTATCCAGAAACTCCCAACCAAAATAGGCGGCGACCACTTGGGCGCTGAGGTACTCACCGCGACTGGCAGCATAGTGACTGCCCGCACCTTCATTGATCTCCGCTTCGATCTGCTGAAAAAGCGGATCGAAGGTTGTTCGATCGATCTTCAAATCATCCAAGATCGTACTGTAGCGCTCAACGATCTTTTCAAAGATTGGCTTGCACATCTTGCCTTGATCAACCAAAGCGGCACACCCATACAGCATGTCCGTTACTTTCTCATCGGTTGCGCTTCGTTTTCCAGGGGCCGAAACAATAACAATTCTTCGATCTGAATTACCTTCGATAATCTTTTTAATCTTCTGAAGTTGAGAAGCATCGGCAACAGAGCTGCCACCAAATTTACATACTACCATCTCCCGCTCCTGTTATATTTCTGGGCGTATTGTAAAGAAGGTAACGCTCTTGTTCAAGTGAAGAACAAAGTAGGTGACAAGGACCCCCACCAATGGTATTGTGGTAATAACGAGGTACAGCATGCAGGACACACGTCGATCAATCTTTGCTTGGGCTTGGTACGATTGGGCAAACAGTGCGTTTGCCACCACCGTAATGGCGGGTTTCTTTCCCGTCTTTTTCACCGCCTATTGGGCTGTGGGATCCTCCACTGAACAAGGAACATTTATCCTGGGAGTTGCAAACTCCCTCGGCTCCCTCATCGTCGCCCTGCTTGCCCCCTTTCTTGGTGCAATTGCGGACTGGGGCAGTTACAAGAAGCGATTGCTCACCTTCTTCACCTTCTTAGGTGCGGTGATGACCGCAGCGCTGTTTCTGTTGAAGATGGGCTCGTGGCCCTTAGCAGTTCTGTACTACAGCTTAGCGGTAGTCGGCTTCAGCGGAGCAAACACCTTCTACGATGCCCTACTTCCCTTTGTTGCCTCAGAAAAGAAAGTCGATTACGTCTCATCTCTTGGCTACAGTCTCGGATATATCGGCGGAGGCCTACTCTTTTTAGTAAACGTACTGATGTACCTCAACCCCCATTGGTTCGGTCTTGCCGATGAGGCAGTTGCGATCAAGGTCAGCTTCGTCATCGTTGGAGTGTGGTGGCTCGTCAATACGATTCCTCTCTGGCTCTGGGTAAAAGAGGAGAAAGTTGAAGAGGAGCTCGCCCTCGGCGATTCGATTAAGAAAGGCCTTGAACTTACGATCAACACGATAAAAAGCTTTCGTCAGCTGAAGACCGTTGCCGTCTTCCTCCTCGCCTACTGGCTCTATATCGATGGAGTCGATACGATCATCCGGATGGCGGTCAACTATGGGTCTGCCTTGGGCTTTCCCAGCGATTCGTTGATCATCGCCTTGCTCATCACTCAGTTTGTTGCCTTCCCGTCGGCTTTAGCGTACTCCTACTTCGGAACAAAGGTCGGGGTGAAAACCGCCCTGAAAGTAGCGATCGGGGCGTACGCCCTCATCGCGGTGTTGGGGTTCTTTATGACGAAGGCCATTCACTTCTACCTCTTGGCGATCGCAATCGGGCTCTTCCAAGGAGGGATTCAAGCACTCTCTCGCTCCTACTACACCCGATTGATCCCCAAAGAGCAAAGTGCCCAGTTCTTTGGGTTCTTCAACATGCTCGGAAAGTTTGCCGCAATCGTCGGTCCGATCTTGATGGGAACTGTTACCTTGCTCACCAAGAGTAACCGGGCGGGAATCATCAGCTTAATCGTCCTCTTTGTTTTTGGATATTTCTTCTTGGGCAAGGTTGATGAAGAGAAGGGAAAGCAGGAAGTCGAAGCATTTATAAAAAAAATAGATCGCTAATACACCGTCTTCAAAGTGGTTGAATATTCTCAGCTAACTCGCTATCCTGTTAGCAGAATAACATTATAGATACTACAAGGAGGTGCGAGTCGTGGATACATGTGGCAAACGTGCAAGTATATCTGATGACCCTCTGAGTAGAAGCTTATGCTTTGGTGTCTTAGCACGCCGTCATCGTTAATACTCGACACTTCCACAACAGTCTTCGTCTCCAACTAAGAAGATGGAAGCACAATTTGAACAACTTCGTGACTATGTAACGTCACACAACTGGCACGCCCTGCAGTCGGATCTTTCGCATATGCAAGAGGTCGACGTTGCTGCCTTCATTGAGAGCTTACCCGCCGAATTGGCCTTGCTCGTATTCAGGGCCCTCAAGAAGGATTTAGCAGCGGAGATCTTTGCAAATCTGAATAACGATCAGCAGGAGCAGTTGATTAACGCAATCACCGACCAAGAGCTTCAGCACTTGATGCAAGGACTTATGATTGACGATGCAGTTGATATGATTGGCGAATTGCCAGCAAATCTTGTCAACCGTATCCTTCGTCATACCTCTCAAAGAACTCGAAGCTTGATCAACCAATTCCTTCTCTACCCGGAGTTCTCCGCCGGTTCAATCATGACCGCCGAGTTCGTTCAGTTAAAGAAGGAGATGAGCGTCAAGGACGCAATATCACACATCCGCAACGTCGGTGAAGATAAAGAAACGATTTATACGTGTTACGTAACCACTCAGAATCGAATGCTTGAAGGGATCGTATCGGTCAGGACCTTGCTCCTCTCCTCCGATGAGAAAGTTCTGGAAACGATCATGGATCCGGACTTCATCTCCGTTACGACAACCGATGACCAGGAGCATGTAGCAAACCTCTTCCGCCGGTATGACCTCTTAAGCATTCCGGTAACTGATCATGAAAACCGACTCGTCGGTATCATCACCGTTGACGACATCATCGACGTCATCGAAGAGGAGAACACCGAGGACTTCCAAAAGATGAGTGCGATGCTCCCCAGTGAGCGCCCATACCTGAAGACCGGAGTGTTTGAGTTGGCAAAGAACCGAATTGTTTGGCTCATGGTGTTGCTCTTCAGCGGGATGATCACCGGAAGTATCCTCAGTCGTTTTGAAGATGCGTTCTTGGTTCTCCCAATCCTTGTTTCCTTTATTCCGATGCTTACCGATACGGGAGGAAACGCCGGAAGTCAAAGCTCAACGTTGATCATCCGAGGAATGGCGGTCAATGAGATCTCAAACAAAGACCTTGGTATCGTTCTCTGGAAGGAGATTCGAGTTGCCTTCATCGTCGGTTTTGTCCTCTCCTTCTTTACCGCCCTTCGCGTATACTTCATGGGTAGTGAGGTGATGATCGCCGTTACGGTTGGTATCGCTTTGTATGCAACGGTAATCATGGCAAAGACAATTGGCGGAATCTTACCGATGCTCGCAAAAGTAATCCACATGGACCCCGCCATTATGGCAGCTCCCTTGATCACCACGATCGTTGATGCCTTCAGTTTGCTCCTCTATTTTTCAATCGCTCAGAAGCTGTTGCACATCTAGGTTACTTTACCAAAGAAAAAGGCTATGATATTACTTTAGACGCTGATCCTTCAGCGTCTAAAGGATATATCAATGCAAATTGTGCAAGAAAATAAGATGGGGGTCCGAGCGATTACTCCCTTAGTACTGACGATGTCTTTTCCCATCATGCTCAGCATGTTGGTTCAAGCCCTCTATAATGTGGTCGATTCGCTCTTTGTCTCCCACTACAGCCACAAAGCGCTCACCGCCGTTTCCCTGGCGTTTCCCTTACAAACCCTCATCATCGCCCTCAGTGTTGGTACCTCAATCGGTGTGAACTCCTTGCTCAGTCGAAAACTTGGGGCTCAAGACCAAAAGGGTGCAAACAAGACCGCCGGTAACGGTATCATCCTCTCGGTTCTCGGATGGGCGTTCTTTGCGATCGTCGCGGTCCTCTTCTCCAAACGATTTATCATGTTCTTCAGCGATGATCCGGAGTTGATCAAGATGGGCAGTCAGTATCTCTTTGTCTGTCTCTTCTTCTCATTGGGAATCTTCATCGACATCAACAACGAGCGAATCCTCCAGTCGACCGGTGATACCATTCGGCCGATGATCATCCAGTTCTCTGGGGCGATCACCAACATCATCTTGGACCCAATCCTCATCTTCGGTCTCTTTGGGTTCCCCCGCATGGGCGTGTTGGGTGCTGCAATCGCAACGGTTGTCGGCCAGCACGTAGCTGCTTTACTTTCGATCTACTACGTTCGAAGGAATAAAGAGATAACGATCAGCAAGGATGATTTGAAGCTGGATAAGCGAATCGTAAAGGATATCTATGTTGTCGGTATTCCTTCAATCATCATGCAGGCGATCGGAACGTTGCTCACTACCAGTTTGAATAAGATCCTCATCGCTTTTGGTACCGATGCGGTGGCGATCTTTGGAATCTATTTCCGCCTTCAATCCTTTATCTTCATGCCGATCTTCGGCCTGAACAGCGGGATGATCCCGATCATCGGCTACAACTATGGGGCTCATCGACCAAAGCGGATCATGCAAACGATACGGGTCGGAATCGTTGTTGCCCTCATCATCATGGCCTTCGGCTTTGCTCTCTTTACTCTCTTCCCTCACCTCCTCTTGTCGATGTTTAACGCAAGTGAGAACATGCTAGCGATCGGAACGATCGCCCTTCAACGCTTGAGCATGTGTTTCATGATGGCCGGCGTTTCAATTGCGCTCTCGGCCCTCTTTCAGGGGATGGGCAACGGGTACTACTCGATGGTCATCTCCGTTACCCGCCAGCTGGTGTTCCTTCTGCCGGCAGCGTGGGTTCTTGGAAGGTTCTTCGGTCTTGATGCGCTGTGGTATTCCTTCCTCATCGCCGAATTCTCAGCGTTCTTCCTCTCGCTACTTTTCTTCCGCAACATCTACAAGGACCTCATCAAACCGATGTACAAAACAGCTTGATAAAATGGAGCCAAGGTTTTCCTGACCTTGGCTCCTATTATGCAAGCTTGTCTGTCCGTACGCGCTTGTCTCATCCCTAGTTTGCAATCACATTCAACATTCGGAATGCACCAGAGTCTGCAACTTCATAGGTGAAGTTGTAGGCGTTTGAGGTGTAATCAACGCTTCCATCCTCAAAAGTGAAAAACTCAGTACGTTCGGGGATATATCCGTGAAGGTAGATAACCACGCTATCTCCGATTGCCGCACCAAAGAGCAGGCTACTAATCATGAGGATTAACAATGTGATTGTCAGCTTTTTCATGCCCACTCCTTATCTGTTCTTACATCTACATCGTATGTAGGATGTTGTAAGGAGTCAAGCAAAACTATTTATAAATCGTTATATTATAAGAAACTATAAAATATCATATGTTAGATGTTGCTATCTATTTTACTTTCTCAAATATAACATCTAACATACAAAAACAACAAAAAGCTCCACCTATCTTCTGACTTAGGACAGAGTGAAGAAGCAAAAGTTGCTTGTATTTAACTCTTTTACCGATTATTCAATAAGTTCTTAGGCACCTATGACAATAGACATCTTTCACAACCTCTTCTTGTTCTGACAACAGCAAGGATGATCAAACTAAGATAAAGTTCGGACATTG
>CAYUHP010000005.1:6126-15947 GCA_964444595.1 uncultured Sphaerochaeta sp.
AACTCACCGACAAAACAGTAAAACCGTCGGTGTTTTAATGTATAGTTGGTCGATAAATCTCTTATTTACACCATGAGGGTGCTTTACCCTCTTGCCAGGGTTTTACCCAAACAACCTAAAAAGAGTGCAATGAGCGGGGGATTTCAAAAAGGTAGGTGCTACTCCCACTCAATCGTCCCTGGGGGCTTGGGCGAAACATCCCAGAGCACTCGGCTGACTGAAGGCACTTCGGTGAGGATTCTCATGACAACGTGATTCATAAACTCAGGAGTGAAGGGATAGACTGAAGCACTCATCGCATCGATTGAGTTTACTGCTCGAAGGGTGCAGACCTCTTCATAGACTCGTTTGCCTGCTTTCACTCCTACCGATTTAATCGGCAGCAGCGTGGCAAGCGCTTGCCAAATCTTGTCATAGAGCCCTGCCTTTCGGATCTCGTCGATGAAGATCGCGTCAACTTCGCGGAGGGTATCGAGTCGTTCTTTATTCAGCTCGCCGATGCAGCGCACCCCGAGGCCCGGTCCGGGGAAGGGATGGCGACCGATAAGGACTTCAGGAAGCCCCAGGACGCGCCCCAGCGCTCGCACTTCATCTTTGAAGAGTTCACTCAGTGGTTCAAGAAGGTCCCAGCTAAGGTCCTCTGGCAAGCCTCCTACGTTGTGGTGGCTCTTTACTGCAAGAGTTCCTTCCAGTTGGACACTTTCGACCACATCGGGGTAGATCGTACCTTGGGCAAGGAAGGAGATATCACCCAACGAACGGCCTGCTTCATAGAAGGTCTCGACAAAGAGTCGACCAATCGTCTTGCGCTTCGCTTCGGGATCAGAGGTTCCCTTCAACTCGGAAAGGAAGAGCTCTTGGGCGTTCACGTAGGTGAGATTGATGTGATATGCCTCTTCAAAGAGGGCTTTGACCGCTGCCCCTTCATCTTTTCTCAAAAGGCCGTGGTCGACAAACACACACTTCAGCTGATCCCCGATCGCTTTGTGAATAAGAACGGCACACACCGAAGAGTCGACTCCCCCACTGAGGCCAAGTAAGACATTCTTTTCTCCAACCCGTTCTTTGATTTGACGGATCAAATCCTCAGCGTAGCGCTCCATCGTCCAGTTTGCTTGAACGTAACTCAATAGATCTAAGGGTTCATCCGATGGATACGAGATTTCAGTACCAATGTGTAGGGGTTCAACCTCGTTCTTTGTGGCGTGGATAATGAGCTTCGGATCAAACTCGACTAAGCGATCGATCTTGGTCGTATAGGGGAAGATTCGGCTGTAGATCCCCTCTTCGCGGATTTTTCGAGCAAGTGTGAGGGCATCTTCCGTTCCATAGTCAATTACAGCAACACGATCATACATATCTTCCATCCTTTACCACGAGAGGGCGGATACTGGTGGGTATGCGCGCTTCACTGCTTTGGAGAGCGCAAGACCAAAGACAACTCCGACTCCCGCTTGAATCATATTCGGCGGAATCTCCGCAGCGGCAACCGCCGGTGTTGAGATAAAGAGAGCAGAGAGGGCAAAATAGCCTAAGCTGACGGTGAGAATACACACGATCGCAGCGAAGAACGTTCGGATGATCGTAAGAGGTTTTTTACTGACGATCAGGGCGATGAGGAGTCCCTCCACACCATGAACAACAAAGGAGATTGGCGCCCATTGGGCGTATCCGCTAACTAAGTCGGCGATGGCAGTTCCAAGACCCGCGGCGATAAAGGCGGAGATCGGGCCGAAGGTGAAGGCGATAAAACAGATCGCCACATCACAGAGATTCAAGTACCCTTTCGTTGTCGGAATTCGGACCACAAGGGTAAAAACTACCACTACAGCAGTCAAAACCGCGACCACTGCAACCTTAAGTGCGTGCTTTTCATTGTTCATTACGTGCCTCCGATCAGGCCTTGAAGATAAGGAACGAAATCAAGGGAATCATAACGGAAATCAAAAAATCGGTAAAGGTAGATCGGTAAGAATCAAGGCTATGGTAGTGAGTTCGCTTATTCGCTCGCCCATAGCCGCGGAGCTCCAAACTCAGGGCCAACGTGGGAATGGAGCGGAGTGCAAGGACAAGACTGCTAGTCAGTGTCGGGACGAGGCTCTTCAATTTGCCAGTTCGTTTTCCTTCCGTCTTTTCCCCCGCTTGGCGAAGGCGGTGAGATTCATCGATCTGGGCAAACCCGTCAGCGATAAAAGGGATGTAGGTAAACGCCAGGGTGATGACCAACGCCGCATTATAGGGAAGGCGGTACCATTGAAGCGCCAACAGGATCTGATGCATCGGTGTGGTAGCAAAGAGCAAGGTTGCAAGGTAGGTGATGGAGATGAACCTCAGCGCAAGCTTCAGTGCCTGAAGAGCCCCCTCTTCGGTAAGCAGAACAAAAAAACGGATTGTGACCAACGGCTGGCCACTACGTACATTAAATGGGGCAAAGAGGATCATGAACAAGATCATCGGTAAAATCGATCTGAACGTGGCAAGGACAAAGCGGGGTCCGGGGTTGCTCAAGGAGGCAAAAAGGATCAAGAGCAAAAGAACACCGAGGCCGGTGAGGGTAACAGGCAGGAAAAACCACCCAAGAAGGAGGATGAGAAGAAGAATCTTTGCCCGCGGATCGAAGCGGTAGAGCCAACCCGTGTTGGCCAAGTAGGTATTAACGGTCATCCTTCCTCCAGCCTCCCTTCTGTGATCGTATAGGTCCGCCCCTTGAGATAGGAGATGAATTGGCGGTCGTGGGTGATGATGAGAATTCCTGCCCCATTTCGCCTCAAGTGACTGATGATCGTAACGGCCCGCTGGTAGGTAAGAGCCGAGTCCAGTTCATCAAGGATGTAGAACGGTCGATCAAGGAGGTAGTACACCGCCGCTTGAAGGGCTTTCCGCTTGGGGTAGCTCATCGTCGTTGGCGTGTGCGTAAGGTCCAAGTCAAAGAGGGCGGCACACTCGCCCACCCGCTTGGCGATCTCATCTTCACTGAGACCTTTGATTCGTCTCAAAGAACAGGAGAGCTCCTCCTCCACAGTGGGAAGGAAGATCTGCAGATCGGGGTTTTGAAAGAGGTAGCCAACACTCCGGTTCAAAGCGGAACTATCCACCCGCTTACCGTCGATCATCCGCTCTCCTTCCAGCGGCTGGTCAAGACCGCAGAGGATTCGGCTGAGGGAACTCTTTCCGCTTCCGTTTGGACCTACCAAACTTACAAGCTCACCACTTTCTAAGGTAAAGTCAGCTACCCTCAAATGAAACGCTTCGCTTGCCGAACTCGAAAACCGTCTTCGTTCAAGGATGAGGTTGGTCGCTTGGTAGATATGGCGCTGAAGGGGATCAATCGTTTCTTTGTCGAGGGATTGGGTTTGGGTATCACCAGAGAGGAGTGCAAACTCCTCCTCTGCCTGATTAACACGGGTTTGACGAATTTGTTTATCACCTAAGAGCAGTACTTGGTCAAACACATCAGTAAAGTGGGAAAGATACCGCGAAGAGAAGAGAAGGATCGTTTTATCGGTGCTTCGAATAAGCTCAGAAAGATGAGTCCGCCACCTCAAATCAAGATCATCAAATGCTTCATCCAAGATCCAAAAGGGGGAATCAAGTGCTTCGGCGGCAGCAAGGAGCACGCGCTTGCGCTCCCCACCGGAGAGTTCACTGTTGGCAACGTGGCGGAGCTCAAACAACCCCCAGTGCTTCAACGCGTTTTCTACTCGTCCTCGCATCTCTTCTGCTTCTAGTCCTAAAGACTCAAGGCCAAAAGCCACCTCCTCTTCAACGGTGGAGGCGACAAACTGTTCTTGGGGGTTTTGAGAGACGAGGGTTACTCGGTCCAAGAGATCCCAGACATTGATCGTTGCTAGATCAGAACCCATGATGGTAATCGTTCCTTCAAGGGTGCCGGGGAAGTACTTAGGAATACCACCGACAAGAATTCGCCCGAGCGTCGACTTTCCCGCATCAAAGGGAGCTAAGAGGAGCGTCTTACTTCCTTGAGGAAGTGAGAAAGAGAGATCCTCAAAGAGTGCAAGAGGTTCTTTATCTCCCCACTCATGGTAGGTAAAAAAGAGGTTCTTTACATCAAGAGAGTTGGTTGAAGAGATCGGTGATCGCCCCATAGACTACCTCGTGCACACTACCAAGCTCCTCTTTGTCCAAATGCTTAGTTTCAATCGGTTTGCCGATGATCATCTGGGCATGAACTCGTTTCAGGTTTGTAATTCCTTCAAATCCGGGACGAATGTTTTTAATGGCAAAGGGGACGATCGTTGCCCGACTGCGAGTCGCCAGCTTGATCGAACCCGCTTTCAGCTCTCCGATCTCTCCGGTTTTTGAGCGCGTTCCTTCGGGGAAGATCAACAAGTTTCCCCCGCTCTTTAGATGTTCGACCCCTTTGAAGATCGCCTTAATCGAATCGTGCGGGCTCTTTCGGTCGATGTAGATGATCTTCATCGCCCTACACCACAAGTTAATAATCGGGATCTTCTTCACCTCGACTTTTGCCATTACCGAGCCCCAAAGCTTTGCCGGACCAACAAACAGGGCGATATCCAGCATGCTCTGGTGGTTACCCATGTAACAGATTCCCTCTTGGGAATCGGGAAGGTTTTCCCTTCCAGTAATCTCCATCTTGATTCCAAGAAAGAAGATGATTGAAGAGCCGATAAAGGACCCGCAGCGCCGGAGGTGTTTCTCAGCAGCTTCCTTTTTTCCTATGACTCTCAGGAGCCACGCGATAAGAAACGCGTAGATGGGGCTGAGAACTAAGATCGGAAGAACAAATATGAGTGCAAAGGTAATGCGAAGTGCTTTCATAGGACCAATGCTCCTTACACAAAGTCTTGGTTTCTATAAAGTTTGGCGTACTGGCCGTTTTTCTGCAACAGCTCTTGGTGGGTTCCTGCCTCAACTAAGCGCCCTTGATCTAACACTAAGATTCGATCAGCATTTTTAATCGTTGAAAGGCGGTGCGCGATGACGATCGCGGTCCGTCCGGCACTGAGGCGTTCAAACGCTTCGGTGATCAACTCTTCGCTTTCCGTGTCCAAGCTGCTGGTCGCTTCATCAAAGATCAGAATCGAGGGGTTCTTCAAAAACACCCGAGCGATCGAGATGCGCTGCTTTTGTCCGCCGCTTAAAAGCGTTCCCCGCTCACCGACTTGGGTATCAAGACCCAAGGGAAGGGAGCGAACAAACTCACCAAGGTTGGCAGCATCGATCGCCGCCCACAGCTGCTCTTCAGTAGCATCGACTTTTCCGTAGCGTAAGTTCTCTTTAATCGTATCATCAAAGAGGAAAACGTTTTGCTGAACAAAGCCGATCTGCTTGCGCAGTGACGATTGCCGGACCGTTTTAATATCCGTCCCGTCGATGAGAATTCGACCCGCCTGGGGTTCATAAAAGCGCGGAAGCAGTGAGGCAAACGTTGACTTACCTGCCCCGCTTTCACCAACGATTGCCACCGTCTCCCCACCCTTGATCGTTACGCTGATATCCTTAAGAATCACATCGCTGCTCTTGTCGTAGGTGAAAGAGATACCCTCATAGGCAATTACTCCATCGCTCACGTTGAGAGTTTTCGCATCTTTAGCATCCTGGATCGCCGGATGTTCATCCATGATCTGGGTGAAGCGTTCGAAACTGGCCATCCCTTGCTGGAGCTGTTCGGTGAAGTTAATAAGGCGGTCGATCGGGGGAAGAACGATTCCGACGTAGAGAATGAAGGTGACCAAATCATAGTACTCAATCGTTCCCTTCATGATGAGGATCGAGCCGCCGACAACGGTAAAGAAGTAGTAAAGATCCCGAAAGAGGCCCATCAAAGCGTGGTAGGAGCCCATCACTTTGTACTGCTGCATCTTTGAATCTTTGAGGACGTTGTTGACCTCCAAGAACTTCTCGGTTTGAAACGTTTCGCGACCAAAGGATTTGACTTCCCGAATTCCCATCAATGAGTTTTCGACGTTGCTGTTCACATCGGCAACGGTCGACCGGACCCTTCGGAACATCGCCCGCATCTTACGTCCGTAATGCGAACCATAGAACACCATGAAGGGAAAGGGAATCAAACTGATGAGGGCGAGCGGCGGGCTGTAGATAAACATCAGGATATACGATCCGACGATCGTGGCGATACTGATGAGCAGATCTTCCGGTCCGTGGTGAGCCACTTCGGTGATGAGGTTCAGATCATTGGTGATTCTACTCATCATATGACCGGTTTTCGTTCGATCAAAGAAGCCGAAGGAGAGGCGCTGCAGATGAGAAAAGAGCTCATTGCGCATATCGGTTTCCATCTTTACTCCGAGGATATGCCCCCAGGTAATTCGGATATATTGACTCACCGTTTGCACCAGATAGATCGCGAGCATGATTCCAAAGATCACCCCCATCGCCTGAAGGTTCTGAGCGGGAATCTCTACACTGAGGAGCTGGCGCGTGAGGACCGGAAAGAGAATGGCAAGCAAGGAGGAGAGCACCGCCATGCTCATATCTAAAAAGAACAACCCTTTATATGGGCGATAGTATGAAACAAAGCGCTTAAGCATCACTGACCTCGCTTTGAAAACAATCGAGCTATCAAGCCTTTCTTCTTCGGTGGCTCCTCTTTGGTAACGGGAGCTTTAGGTTGAGGAGTTTTCTTAACCTGCTCACTCTTTGGCTTTTCGTTACCAAGATATTCTTTTTTGTAGTAGGCAAGGCGCTCTTCCAATGGAAGGGCGGAAAGATCGGCATACGCCTTAGCACTGCGGCGAGGCGGCAGAGGTTTCGGCGCAGCGGTAGGTCGGGGACGCTGCTGGGCACTGCGTTGTTGGCGCTGCTTGGTAGCAGGCTTTCGCCCACCTCTCGAAGGAGCAGGAGTCCGACCACGCCGAGTGGGGCCCGAACTGTATTCCGTACGGGGTACCAAATCGCGGAAGGAGTATGAACTACTCTTATCTTCGACCTCGGGTAACCCTTCCGGCCACACTACCGGAATCTTCATTTGGATATACTCCTCGATCGCCTCTAAGTTTAAGACATACTCTTCATCGGCAAGGGTAATCGATTTACCGCTTTTACCCGCTCGGGCGGTTCGACCGATTCGGTGGACGTAGCTTTCATAGTCTTCGGGGATATCATAGTTCACCACCAACTCAAGATCATCGATCTGAAGACCGCGAGCGGCCACGTCGGTGGCAACGAGGAAGCGGAGCTTTCCACTCTTCATTCGCCCGATCACCTCAAGACGCTTGGCCTGAGGAAGATCGCCCATCAAGTATCGGGCTGGATACCCGTTCATGCTCAGGCGTTTGGAAACTTCAATACAGCGAGCTTTTGTGTTGGTGAAGACCAGACACGATGCGGGCTCCTTTTGCTTCAAAAGCTGAAGAAAGAGACCAAACTTATCACTCTTTGAGACGTGGTACAGCTCTTGGGTGATCTCTTTGACGGTGATCTCCTCCGGCTGAACTTCGATCTCCTTCGGTTCATTCATAAACTGCCAAGCGAGGTGGCGAACCTTTGTCGAAAGCGTTGCGCTGAAGAGCATCGTCTGGCGCTCTTTGGGGGCGCGGAGCAGACTGAACATCTTTTGAATGTCGGGATAAAATCCCATATCAAAGAGTCGATCCGCCTCATCTACCACGAAGATATCAAACTGACGGAAGTCAATCTTCTGCATCTTTTGGTAATCGAGGATTCGTCCCGGCGTGGCCACATAGACATCAAGACCTTGTTCGATCCATTCATCCTGCTTTGCATAGCCCACTCCGCCGTAGAAACAACCGACTCGAAAGTTTGGAACTCCGCCGGCGAGCTCATTGATGTCTGCTTCGATTTGGACGGCAAGCTCGCGCGTCGGAGCGATAACAAGGGCCTTAATCTCTTTGCCTTGCGCCTGAGCGGTGATAAAGCTTTGAAGGATGGTGAGGGCATAGACGGCAGTTTTTCCACTACCGGTCTTCGATTGAACCATCACATCTGCTTCAGTGAGGCTCACCGGCAAGACTTTCGCTTGTACATCGGTACAGCGCTCAAAGCCTGCCTGTTTAATACCAGTGAGCACTTGCTCATGGAGGGGTAATTCTGAAAAATTCATAGGGTATATCATTCGCCTTTATAAGAAGTAACATATTCACATCAAGGGAGGCTGTTGGGCCTCCCTTAAAAGATAAAGCAAAAGAGGAGCTCTGTCCACTAATGCCACTGATGAGCACGCACGTAGTCATGCAAAGCGCGCGTCCGCTCAAACGGGGAACCAAAGAGGAGGTCATCGATTCTTCGTAGTGGAAGAGCTGCCATGCTGGTGGCTGAGATAAACACCTCGGTAAAGCGGTTGGCAAGCAGATCTTCTAAAGAGATCGGGGTCAAATCGATCGTAAATCCAAGTTTCTTTGCGGCTCGAAGAATTTCACTGCGGGTGATTCCCCCGAGAACAAGATCTTCATCGGCGGTGTGGAGGGTGTTGTTGGAGAAGGCAAAGAAGTTACTTCGGGTCCCTTCCAGAACCCGCCCTTGATGATCAACAAGCAGCGCTTCAAACGCATCGACCCGCCTTGCTGCTTCGAGGGCAACGTAGTTGAGAAGCAAGCTTCCACTTTTGTGGGCGGGAAACACTCGCTCTCCCTCAAAGGTAATTGCCGCAACCCCCTCTAAGTAGAAGGAGTCAGGGTAGCTGAGCAGTTGAGCGGGAATAATAAAGAGCTTGGGCTCTACTCCCCCATAGAGGGAGATTCGCACGGTGGCATCTTCAATGCCTTCGGCTTTGATGAGCTCATTCACCCACTCGTGGATCCCTTCCTTGGTAAAGGGATGAACAAGGTAAATTCCCTTGGCGGAAGCGAGCAAGCGATCGAGGTGATCGTTGATTCGGGTGACAAACCCACTGAGAACCCGAAGGGACTCATACACATAAAACCCGCTCTGAACTTCCCGTGAGGTGATCGGAACCACGGCTTCTTCTTTGGGGATCAACACCCCATTCAACGATGCATACATCAGGGAATCCTCAACAGCTCACGGGGTTTGGAGCCATTTGCCGGTCCCACATACCCCTCCTCTTCCATCTGCTCGACGAGGCGGGCAGCTCGGTTATATCCAATCTTCAGTCGCCGTTGAAGGAAGGAGGCGCTGGCGCCTCTGCGTTCAACAACGATCTGGAGGGCTTGCTCCATCAACTCCTCATCGGTAATCGCTTCGCTTAAGCCCACACTGCTTTCGGTAATGGCGGGAGGGTCCTCTTCAAAGAACGATTCATCGATGAAATCTGGTTCACCCTGGCTCTTCGCAAAGTTGACGATCTCCTCCACCTCCCCATCGCTGAGGAACGCTCCTTGGATTCGTTCCAAGCCGGGGGATGTGGAGGTTGAAAGAAGCATATCACCCCGACCGAGGAGCTTCTCTGCGCCCATCTCATCGAGGATGATTCGGCTATCGATCGAACTGGTTACCGCAAAGGAGATCCGCGAAGGTAAGTTTGTTTTAATTACCCCCGTGATCACATCAGCACTGGGGCGCTGAGTGGCAAGCACCATGTGGATTCCGACCGCTCGGCTCATCGCTGCGAGGCGAGCCACTTTTGCCTCCAGTTCCTTTCCGACAGTAAGCATCAAATCGGCAAACTCGTCGATCACTACCATGATATACGGCAGTTTTTCTCGCGCAAAGTTGTTTGCTTTAATCTTCTCGTTGTAGGCGATGATATTTCGGGCGTTCACCGCCTGAAGGAGGTTATACCTTCGGTCCATCTCATAGAGACAGAAATCAAACGCTTTGAGAGTCCGCTTTGCATCGGTGATCACCGGAGTCAGTAAGTGCGGGATTCCATTGTAGATATTCAGTTCGACGATCTT
>CAYUHP010000005.1:16047-47057 GCA_964444595.1 uncultured Sphaerochaeta sp.
ACCTTGATATTAAACTGAAGAAGGGTTTCAACAAGCAACTGCCCCTGATGGATGGTAGTTTCATCGATCACATCACCAATTTTCTCATAGGAAAGGAGGATTGATTCACTGGGAAAGCGATAGCCGATCTTGCCCTTGGTGATCAGGGCGGAGGTATCAAGGCCCCCTACTCCTTTGCCGCTCTCTAAGGGGTCATCTTCTTCGGTGATCTCTTGGGGAGGGATCTTAACACTGACTCGGCTTACCGGCTCGGTTTCAACAACCGTTGGAACAACAAATGGCGGCTCTTCAGCAACCGGTGGCTTCCGTACGGAGCGCACTTTTTCTTCGATCTTCAAGTTCGTCGGCTCACTGTGGCGAGCAAAGAAGGAGCGCGGTTTCTTTTCGACCACGGGCTCTTCTTTCTGCTCTTCCATCCGCTTCACTGCAGCGAGCATCAACCCCGGTAACTCTTTTGCCCCCTTCTTCTCATCGATCGCACTGCGAGTGGGCTCTTTGTAACTCGGTTCAGGAGTTTTGTATTGCTCCTCTTCTCGCCTTTTCACCTCTTCGGAGAGCCGGCGGAACATCGCTAGGCTCACCGTGTTCTCGCCGCTGATCTCTTCGACCGGCGGGGGGGCCTCTCGCTTTGCTCGGGGAGGGGGAGGCGGAGGTGGAGTTCGATCCACATAGTGGGGAAGATCATCGATCTTCGGAAAATCCTGAAGTGGGGGTGCTGGCTTTGGTGTAAGCGTAATTGTTTCAGTCTCTTCGATGACCTCTTCCTTCTTCACTGCTCGCCTACGATGCTTCAGTGCATCGGCGATCAGCATAATGATGATGAGAAGAACCATCTCGGCGATGAACGCCAGCACCAACTTAAAAGAAGCTCCGCGAACTCCATCCGATGAAGTAATGATAGCATTTCGGAAGATTGGCCAAGGACTCTCTTGAAGGAGGTGACTGAGACTGTGCAACGTGTAGGTAATCAAGGCGGTGTACAGCAGTTGGAAGGTGAGGATGACCGGTCGCTTGCGACTGACAATAAGAAAAATACCTACGATGAGAAAGAATGCGGATGTGGGCAGCAGCCATAAGGGATTGGTATTTGTCGAGAATGAGAAGAGATAGAGGATGAACGGCATAAAAGGAAGGGCAACTCCAAGGCTTGGCAACCCAAGGATCGTTGCGCAAATAAGCGCGACAACTGAAGCGATAATCGCACCTCTTGATCTCTTTCCACCCGCTTTCTCTTTCATACCTTCCTATCCTATCAAATCTTGTGCAAGAGGCAAAGTATTCGACTTCGGTCCAAATAGGGAACCTCGATATCTATCATCTCCGCTTCCCACTGAGAGGTACAATGGTTTTTGACCTCACTCAGCTCCTCTTCTACCCTGCTTCGCAGCGCTTTGTATGCAACAACTACCCCACCCTCACTCAATAGTGGAGCGACTGAGTCGAGGATCTCAGCAAGCGGGCGAAACGCCCGAAAGGTAAGGACTTCAAAGTGCTCTTTGACCTCTTTGATATCTCGATCGATGATCGAGACTCGCTCGTGCAACGAAGAAGAAACTAAGGCGGTTCGAAGAAAATCGACTCGCCGGCCCATTCGTTCAATGAGGGTCACCTTCTGCTTTTCGAGAGCTATTGCCAAAGGTATTCCCGGTAGTCCCGCTCCCGATCCCAAATCAGCAAGCCTTGGATCGCCATACTTCTTAAGCGTCTCGTTAATCACTTGAGCCCCCGCCAAGGAGTCGAAGATATGGTTAATCACCAACTCTTCGCCTTGGGCTCCTACCAGTTTATACACAGGGTTGAACAATTCAAGTTCGCCGATATACCGCTCTAATTGATCGATCTGCTCAGCACTAAATACTAAGCCCATCTTTTGAAGACCCTCTTCGATGAGGTGGTTATACCCGTCCATTACTTGGCCTCCGTTGAAGATGAACGATCAAAATGGCGGTATCGCTGGAGCGGATACCGCTGATTCGGGTTGCCTGACCAACGCTCAGGGGCCTAATGTGTTTCAGCTTTTGTCGAGCTTCCGTCGATAGTCCTTCAATTGCATCGTAATCCAGCTCTTGGGGTATCGTCATCGTTTCAAAGCGCTCAAAGCGGTTTATCTGCCGCTCTTGGCGCTTGATGTAGCCGGCATACTTCACATCCAGCTCAACCTCATATCGGATTGAGGATGGGTAGGCAGTCAATTCGGGAATCGATTGAGTAAGTTCTTCGATCGTGACCTCAGGCATCTTCAGCGCTTCAAGGGCGCTTTTTTCCTGGTAGCGATTCGCCTCAAGAAGGTCCTTCACACTTTCGATCCGAGCGACCTTCTCGTGCAGCCGACTCAAGTTCTCCTCAGTTTGAAGACCGACATCATACCCCTTTTGGGTAAGGCGTTGGTCGGCGTTGTCATGGCGCAGACTGAGGCGATACTCCGCCCGGCTGGTAAACATCCGATACGGCTCCTCGGTTCCGAGGGTAACCAGATCATCGATCAACACCCCCGTGTACGCTTCATTGCGCCCGAGGATCAAGGGCTTTTCTCCCTTGAGTTTTTGCGCGGCGTTGATTCCCGCGATCAAGCCTTGGCAAGCAGCTTCTTCATACCCGCTGGTCCCGTTGGTTTGTCCGGCGATGAAGAGGTTTTCAACGAGCTTGCTCTCAAGGGAGAGAAAGAGGGCTTGCGGGTCGATGTAATCATACTCAACGGCGTAGCCGGGGCGCATGATCTGCGCTTCCTCCAGCCCTTCAATCGTGTGGATGAACGCACTTTGAACATCTTCCGGCAGGGAGGAGGAAACGCCGTTGAGGTAGAGCTCTTCCGTCCCTACTCCCTCCGGTTCGACAAAGATCTGGTGACGATCACGGTCGGGGAAGCGAACTACTTTATCCTCGATCGAAGGACAGTATCGTGGGCCTTGGCCGACGATCTTTCCGCCGTAGAGGGGTGAGCGAAGGATATTATCAGTGATGATCTTATGAGTTCGTTCATTGGTCCACGTGATGTGACAGGGAATGGAAGGACGTTCGACGGAGGTGTAGTCAAAACTGAAACTCATCACATCCTCATCGCCGGGTTGAACTTCTAAGCGGTCCAGGTCAACGGAAGACTTCCGAACCCGAGCTGGGGTTCCCGTCTTGAGTCGGCCAACCGGAAACCCTTTCTCTCTTAAGGCAGTACCAAGACCGATCGCCGCCAACTCCTCCAACCTTCCTTCGGGGGCATCATACTCACCGATAAAGATCCGCCCCTCCATAAAGGTTCCGGTGGTGAGCACGACAACTTCGGCGGTGATCTCATGACCGCGCTTCGTTTTCACTCCGATGATTTTCTTCTCTTCGATTAATAAATCCACGACCGTGTCCATGAAGATATCAAGGTTTTTCTGAGCTTCAAGCGTTTCTTTGGCAAGACGGGCGTAAGTAAACTTATCGGCTTGAGCGCGGGGTGCTTGAACCGCCGGACCGCGCTTGCGGTTTAAGATTCGAAATTGAACCATTGAATGGTCGATCAAGCGAGCCATCTCACCGCCGAGCGCATCCACTTCACGAACGATATTTCCCTTCGAAAGGCCCCCGATCGCCGGGTTACAGCTGAGGCGCCCGATCGTATCGAGATTTTGAGTAACAAGGAGGGTCTTAAACCCAATTCGGCTGAGGGCTAAGCTGGCTTCAATCCCAGCGTGCCCGCCGCCGACAACTAATGCACGATAATCCATATTATTTTCCTACGCAGAATGTGGAGAAGATCGACTCCAAGATATCATTTGGAGTAACTTCTCCGGTAAGTAAGCCAAGGTGGTGGAGTGCTTCATTCAAGCCAACTGCCACGATATCCAACGGCAGGTCCTCACGGAGGTCTGCTTTCACTCCCTCAAGGGCGCTCTCGACCGATCGCAAGGCGTCCACTTGGCGCTTTGATTGAATAACAATGTGACTTTCATCAACTTCTTCGATTCCCTGTTTCAGGCGCTGAGCAACCTCTCGTAAGAGATCACCCACTCCCTCACCGGTGGTAGCGCTGATCCCCAGCGCCCCTTTCGGGGGTTTGCGCAGATCCGCTTTGTTGTAGACGACGATCGTTCGATCATCAAACACAGCTTCCTTCTCCTCTTCGGTGGAATCGAGGAGGTGGAGCACTAAGTCGGCTTTGCCGATTAAGTGTTCACTGCGCCGAATCCCTTCCTGCTCGATCGCATCGCTGCTCTCCCTGAGACCTGCGGTATCGTAAAGTCGGATTGGGATCCCCTCCAGAAGAAGATCCGCTTCGATGTAGTCACGCGTGGTGCCGCGGACCGAGCTGACGATCGAGCGCTCCTCCTTCAAGAGTAAGTTAAACAAGGAACTCTTACCGACGTTGGTTGCTCCCGCTAAAACGATTCGAGCTCCGCTCTTATACAGCGTACCCACTTCATAGCTTTGAAGGAGCTGAGTTACATCCTTTGCTAACGAATCGAGTAAGGTTGTCGGAAAGACAAACTCATCGATCTCATCTTCACTGTAATCAAGTTGCAACTCCACCGGAGCCAGCAGGGTAAGAAGGGTGTTCTTCATCCCCTCCAACTTGACCTTCAACCCACCCTCCAAGCGCGAGAGCGCTTGGGCGCGGGTGACTGGGCTTTGCGCTTCAACTAACTCATGAACCGCTTCGGCTTGCGTGAGGTCCATCCTTCCGGCGAGGAACGCTCGAAAGGTGAACTCACCCGGTTCGGCACTACGCATCCCGATTGAGGAGAGAAAATCAAGCAGTTCACTGATCACGCTCAGTGATCCGTGGCAGGTGATCTCGATCGCTTCTTCAAGGGTATAGCCGTGGCCCGAGGTGTTTACTGCCAAGACAACTTCATCAATTTTTCGCCCCTCTTGATCGTGGATGTAGCCATGCAGCAAGGTGGCATTGGCTGCCCGCAAGAGGGCTTGTTTATTACTAAAATATGGAGCTAACAGCGCATGAGAGCCGCTTCCGCTGATGCGAATAATCGCCAAAGCGGCACTTCCCCACGCGGTGGCAAGAGCATAAATAATGTCATCGGTTCGATATCGACTCATGCGCCGAGTATATCCTTTCAGAGCGGAGCCTTGCAACACAGCCTCCTGCCTCAGTACAATGATTGCATGCGTGAAGCCGCCCTCTTTCGATCACAAACATACCAAGGGATTCGCTCCTTTTTTAATGAGCGCGAGTACCTTGAAGTAGATACCCCGATTCTTTCGCAAACGATCATTCCCGAGTCAACGATCGAGAACTTTGCGACAGAGTTTAGGAACCCGTTTTTTCCCTCCACCGAGTTGTACCTGCTTCCCTCGCCGGAGATCTACATGAAACAGTTACTCGCTGAAGGCTTTGGTTCGATCTATCAGATCAGCCACTGCTTCCGAAACAGTGAACAGCTTGGAAGGATCCACAACATTGAGTTCTCGATGCTGGAGTACTACTCCGTCAACTTTGATGAGCAAGATTCTATTCAGTTAACTGAAGAGCTCTTTCGGTCACTAAACGTTCCTCAGTTACTGCAACCACCATTTCGCCGAATGAGTGTGGCCGAAGCAACAAAACAGTTTGCCGGCTTTGACCTTGAGGATACTCAACACCAAAGAGTGCTTAAAAAAGAAGCCATAAGGCTTGGTCTTTCCGTTCCCGAAGAGCCGGAGAGTTGGGAGGAGACGTTTAATCGGATCTTTTTGACGTTTGTCGAACCAAACCTCCCCCAAGACCGCCCCTTGGTCCTCTATGACTATCCCCGCCAAATCGAGTGCCTTGCCCAACGTTCCGGTTCCTATCGAAAGCGCTGGGAACTCTATGGGATGGGAATGGAGTTGGCAAACTGTTACAACGAAGAGCGGGACCAGAAGACGATTGAAACCTATTACAGTGAAGAATATGCTCGGTTAATCCAGCGTCGCGAAATCAGTGGAGGGGTGATCGCCGATGTCGACCCAACGCTTGCCCAAACGTTTGCCAAGATCGGCCAAGTCAGCGGAGTTGCCCTCGGACTTGATCGGCTCTTAATGGGAATGATGGGTCGTTCTTCGCTGGAGGGGGTGATTCTTTTCCCACTTTCTGCTATCCTAAGCGCTGGTAGTAGCAATCTTTAACACTATGAGGAATGTATATGATTAAAGCAGGTCAAATTGAGAAAGGGACCGCATTGTTAATTAAGGGTCAACCTTTTGTTGTCGTCGATCGTGAATTTGTAAATCCCGGAAAGGGATCGGCGTTTGTCCGAATGAAGCTGAAAAGCCCCTCCACCGGCCAAGTTCTCCAAGAGACGATGAAAACCCAAGACACCGTTGAAGATATCACGGTTGCTGACCGGGACTGCCAGTATTTGTATAATGACGGCGAAAACTTCCACCTCATGCTCACTGATACCTTTGAACAAATTGAAGTTCCGATGGCTACCTTCCCCGAGTATGAACTGTTAATGAAAGATGGCGAGACCTATCGCTGTACGTTCTGGGAATCGGAACTGTTGGACATCGTCATCCCGGCGAAGGTTGTATACCTCATCGCTGAAGCGGAAGAAGCGGTCAAAGGCGATACGGTCCAGGGTGCAACGAAGTACGTTACCACGGAAACCGGCTTAAAGGTTCGCGTCCCGATCTTCATCAAACAGGGTGAAAAAATTCGGATTAACACCGAAACCCGCGAATACTTGGAACGAGTCAACGACTAATTCACCTCTCCCCAATCGGGGAGATTTTTTTACTCCTTTGCCTTGCCCCTCACCGTTTTCAAATCTATACTGTGCCCCATGAGTACCATCCAACTCCTACTCGTCTCAGTCTCCTTATCAATGGATGCGGTTGCCGCGTCCTTGTGTAAAGGTCTTTCGATGAAACGCTGCTCACTATCGGCCGCTTTACCGATCGCGCTCAGTTTTGGAGTCTTCCAAGCACTCATGCCACTCTTTGGCTTTACCCTCGGTTCGCTCTTCGGTTCTTTTGTCGAGCAGATCGATCACTGGATCGCCTTTGTCCTGCTCCTTCTTCTTGGAGGTATTGCGCTCTATAAAGCATTTACCGAAGAAGCGTGTTGCTGTGCTGAAGCTCCTTCAAAACGTGAAATCCTACTGCTTTCCATCGCAACAAGCATCGATGCGTTTGTCGTGGGGATCACTTTTGCTCTTTTGGAGGTCAATCTCTTTCTTTCCGTTACCACGATCGGGGTGATTACCTTTGTGCTGTGCTTGGGAGCAATCTTCTTGGGCAAAAGAATAGGAGCACGCTTAAGCGAGTTCGCAGAGATCCTCGGTGGCGTGCTCCTGATAGTCCTAGGCTTTCATATCCTACTCAGTCACCTCTTCTGATTTGTTATCCTCCGGCTCGCCGCCTTTAACCTTGCGCATGATCACAAACGCAATCGCCATCGAAACCGATCCAAAGACAAAGATCGATCTAAAGCCAAAGAGGTCGATGAATGCTCCGGTCAGCGGAGGGCTGATAATCGAAGCAAGCTGGCTGAAGAAGTAATACAACCCGGTATAGATTCCAACGGTTTGATAGGTGGACATCTGCCAGAGCATCGGAAATGAGTTGGTGATGATCGAGACCCAGAAGACCCCGAAGAGGAAGAGCAGAGCCCAGAACGTGTACTGGCGCAGTGCTTTACTCAATGAGGCGGTAAGCGGGTCGTGGAAGAAGATCAACAGCAAGAGAACAACCAGCACTCCAAGGGAGAAGCGAATCGTCTTTTTACGTCCAATCTTATGGGCAACGATCCCCGATGGGATCGCAAAGATCGCATATGCGATTCCTACCATCCCCGCAGCCAAGCTTGCTGTTCCCGTCGAAGTTTCAAGAATCGAGGTGGAATAGAGTCCGACAAACGGTAAGATGCCCTGATAGCCGATGAACCAAAAGAGCAAGCTAAAGAGGATCGCTCGGGCACTGGAGTCCTCTTCGGCAAAGATTGCTTTTAAACTTGCAAAAATCGGTTCTTTCTTCTCGCTGGCATCATGAGCAACCGCTTTTTTCTCCTTCACAAAGAAGAACAAAAGCAGGGTTGCTACGACCACCAGAACTCCGGAGATTGGGAACGCCAGAATATCTTTTGTCGGTCCCCGACCGGGAAGGTTGATCGGAACATCCATCAATCGAGCCAAGCCCACGGTACCCACGATCGTCGCAACTCCGCCCATCGTATTAATGACTCCATTCGCTTCACTGCGCAAGTTAGCGGGAATCATATCAGGCATCAGCGCAACAACCGGTCCGCGTACTGCTTGTTTGAAGAGGTTCAAGACAAAGAGCAAAAGAATCAGGAACCAAAGGCTTGAAAGAGCACTAAACGGAATAAGTCCGAAGGCAATGGCACTGATCGGCAGACAGATGATGATGAAGGGCATCCTTCGGCCAATCGGGGTGTGCACGCGGTCACTTAAGGCACTGAAGATGGGGATCAAGAAGATTGCAAGAATGTTATCGAATGTCATGATCGCACCGATAAGTGCCTTGGATTCCACAAAGCGGGAAAGGAAGATCGGGACATATGTATCATACAGCGGGTCCATCAACCCCATCGTAAAAAATCCAAGACCGATCAAAAATGTGATGAGGTAATACCCCTTCAGACCCTTCTTTTCTCTGGACATAAGATCCTCCTCATTTCGCTCATTGTATCATGGATTTTTACCCCTTGGTGACCTTTCACCCCTAGACCAAAGGGTTTCTTTCCAGTAAACCATAGTCATGAAGCGTGATCCTTCCATTACCACCCTGGCCTCTTTGGCATCAAAGCTTGAACTCACTGAAGATGAGAAGCACTTTGATGAACAAGACCAATCAGTACTGCCGGTAAAGATTCCATCCTCCTTCTTTGAACTCATCGACCCTGCTGACCCTCATGATCCAATCCGGGTCCAAGTTGTTCCCACAATCTATGAACACACCGAAGAAAAGGGAGAAACGCTCGATCCATTGGCGGAAGAAAAACACGCCGTTACGTCAAGACTAATCCATCGATACGCCAATCGAGTGGCGTTCTTAACGACTGATCGATGTTTTATCCACTGCCGGCACTGCTTTCGTCGCCGCTTTACCGGTACCTTCCAAGGTGCAGCAACTCAAGAAGAGATCGAGGAAGCTGCCGAGTACGTTGCGAACCATCCAACCATTAAAGAGATTCTTTTCACTGGAGGAGATCTGTTCACCCTCAGCGATGACCAACTGAAAACAATGATTCACGCGTTTCGCTCCAAGCGGCCCGATCTGATCATCCGACTCTGCACCCGAGCAGTTGCCGCTCAGCCCGAGCGAATAACAACGGAGTTGGTTGAAATGATCAAGAGCTTTACTACCGCTCCATTCTTTCTCATGACTCAGTTCAACCACCCTCGAGAGCTAACAAAAGAAGCTGTTGAAGCCGTCGCTCGCTTTATCGACAACGGAATCCCGGCGATGAACCAGAGCGTATTGCTCAAAGGGGTCAATGACGATGCCGATACCTTAGAGGAGCTGTGTAATACTCTTTTGGCTCATCGAATCAAACCGTACTACCTCTTCCAAGGGGACTTGGTCAGCGGAACGGCCCACCTACGGGTCAGCATTGAAGAGGGTTTGAAATTGGAAGCTGAACTACGCCGCCGTCTTTCAGGTCTGGCGATGCCCCTCTATGCTCTTGATCTTCCAGAGGGCGGAGGGAAAATCCCTCTGGTAACCTCGTACGTTGGAGAGAAAGAAAACGGAGCCCTGATCTTCAGGACCCCGTTTGATGAACTTCGTTCATATCCAGCGGATTAATCGAGCTTTCTGAGCACCTCATCAAGCGCTTCATTTCGCCGTTGTTGGCGAAGCTCTTCATACTCACCCGGCAGCATATCATCGACTACGGTCGATGGCTTGCGAATTGCTCCCGGAGCTGGTGGTACTCGAGGTGACAACACCGGAGTTTCAGGCAGAAGCTCTTCTACAACCAATTGTGGTGGAGCCGGAGGGGCAACCTCTTCTTCCACAACCAGCGCCGGTGGCACCTCTTCTTGAATTACCAAAGCAGGAGGAGTGAACGTTTCTTCCACTTCCTGGACAACGGTTCGCTGAATCGTCGCCGAAGGAGCCGGTGGGACAACAACCGGGGTTGGCTGAGCAAATCGGTCCTTTAATCCTTGATAGATATCTTCCAACAGCTCGGGGCGGTAGTAGAGATAATAGGAGATCAGATCTTCATCACTTATTGTGTCGATGATCGCATCGCGGGCCCATGCTGCATAGAACGATTTGTTAGAATCAATCTCGGCGAAGAGCGCGGTAAAGAACTGTTCTCGATCTGCTTGTTGCTGAGCTTCCGGCATCTCACTGATGAGGTCATTCACCAAGAGGTCGCGATAGTTGAGGTACAGATCAATGATAACATCATCGCTGATGGTTTCGGCGATTGCATCGCGCGCCCATGTTGCATAGGCGGTTTGGTTACGCTCAATCTCCTGAACAAGAAGGAGCATCAACTGATCATGATCGACGATACCCAAGTCTTCAATGAGCGCATCACGGTAGGTCAGATAGAGATCCACGAGGTCATCTTCACTGATCGTATCGAGAATCGCATCTCGGACGTAGGTCGCGTAGAGGCTCTTGTTGGCTTCGATCTCTTCACCGAGGGCGTTGAGCACCTCTGCCGTATTGAGAGATTTTTGGCTTGCTTCATATGCTTGATCAAACTCTGGGTCCCCAATCATCGTCTCAAGCAAAGCATCCCGCACGTACGTTGCATAGGCGTACTTATTTGCTTCAATTTCGGTGTAGAAGTTCTCCAAGAGGGTATCAAGATCAAGTTCAGCTTCTCCCTTGGGCGACTCACCTACCAAGTCGGCGAGGAGGACCGGGCGGTAGTAGCTGTAGTAGGCAACAAGATCTTCATCGCTGATCGAGCCAAGAACGGCATCCCGAACATAGGCGGCGTAGAACTCCTTGTGCGTTTCAATCTCTTCACCAAGGGCGGTGAGAACATCAGCGGTACTGACCGTAACCTGAGCGGGAGTGCTCATCAAGTCAGCTGCCAAGAATGGGCGGTAGTAGGTGTAGAATCCCAAAAGATCCTCTTCGCTGATCGTATCCAAGACCGCATCGCGGACGTACGTTGCATAGAATGTTTTGTTGGTCTCAATCTCTTTAGCAAACTCATTAAACACCTGTTGGGGATCGATCGGCTCGGCAGTGGCAATCACGGTGGTTGATGGCGGCAGACTCGTCGCTAAATCAGCAACGAGCAACGGACGATAGCTTTCATACAGGGCGATCACATCGGAGCTATCAATCGTTGAAAGGATTGCATCACGAGCATAGGTAGCGTAGAAGTCAAGGTTGTCTTCAATTTCCCAGGCCAGGTTGTTGAAGAGTACTTCTTCATCGATGTCGCCACTCATCACGACGGTTGTTCGGGGTTGCTCAGCCCGCACCTGGCGGAGTAGCTCGTCTCGATACACACTAAAGATGGGGCGCAAATCATCGGCAGTAACCGAGTCGATCAGCGCTTGGCGGTCAAGTTGCTTCTCCTCCACACGAGCCAAACCGGTTGTAAGTTCACGTTTCAGCGAATCAACCTGGCGGTCGACATAGGCGCGGTTTGCTTGAGTGTCGATGGACTGAAGCAATTCGCGGCGAAGGGTTTCAACGGCTTGATCAACGTAGGCCTGCTGTTCGCGTGAAAGGGTCGTTTCACTTGCGGGAGTTAGTTCGGCTTTTAGAAGCGGAAGTAGCTCGTCAATTAACGGTTGGTAGTCCTGGGGCAAAGGAATGACTTCGGCCCGTTGAGGAGGCGTTACCTCCAAAAGCGGTTGCGCTTGCCGGGCTTTTGCTTCCTCAAGAATGGCAAGAGGAGCGGAGGGACGAGTATACCAAATCCCTGCACCTACTGCGATTGCCACCACGGAGGTTGCTACCAGTAACACAATTGCTATTGACTTCTTCATCTCTAATCCTCATTTGGTTCCAGCTTCAACGCTTAAACCCAATTCTAACACAACATCTTTGCACTTGTCGATGAATTATCTCAACACTTCCCCAATTCCAAAGCTGAAAGCAAATTGCCTCTTTGTTGATTGCAGAACAACGAATATCTTGCTGGCGAGCTTCCCGTTGCAAAAACTGGGACCAACTCAGGCGATCGCGCTTCTTGCAACGACGGTAACGAAGTGCTCGAGGTGCTGAGATATACAAGACGTGGGAACACAACTGATCAAGGCCCATCCGGCTCAACAGCGCAGCGTTGAGAACGATGATTTCGTCAGTCTTCTCATCGATTATCTGTTTTATGTGCTCCACCATCCAAGGGTGGCTGATTGCCTCAAGGGCTTTGAGCTTGGCGGGATCAGAAAACACGATCGCACCCAACGCGCGCCGATTTATCTTCCCCTCCTCAATGATCGATTCACCAAAAAAGGCGACGACTTGCTCTTCATTGGCTTCAAGGGCTTGATGCCCGAGGTGATCAACATCGATGACATACGCCCCCAGCTCTTCAAAGCGGCGGGCGTATTGGTTCTTTCCGGCACATGCTTTGCCGGTAATCCCCACGACAATCGGCATCACAGTTCCCCCCAGTTTATTCCCGTGCTGATCGATACGTTCAACGGGACACTGAGTGTTACCGCCCCTTCGAGAGCCTCCTTAACCAAGGTCTTCATCACTTCGACCTCGTCGGCGGGGACTTCAAAGATTAATTCGTCGTGGATTTGTAGCAACAGGGCACTTAATAGTTTTTTCTCACGCATCATCCGATCAACGCGGATCATCGCCATCTTCATGATATCGGCCGCGGTTCCTTGGATGACCGTATTTACCGCTACCCGCTCCGCTCGAGCTCGCTCGACTGCGTTGCGACTATTGATCTCCCCGATCGGTCGGCTGTGACCTAAGAGGGTGTGAACAACCTCCTCTTTTCGGGCCCGGGTTTTGGTTTCTTCGACAAACTTTCGTACTGCGGGATAGCGCTCAAAATACTGCTCGATAAACTGCTTCGCCTCCTGGTGAGTGATCTTCAAGTCCTGGGCAAGGGCGTGCGTGCCCATCCCGTAGATCACTCCAAAGTTGATCGTCTTGGCAATCGCCCTCATCTCAGCAGTCACCTCCAACATCGGGGTATCGAAGATAAGACCGGCAGTAAAGCGGTGGATATCCATCCCGGCGGCAAACGCCTCCTTCAGTCCGGGGTCATCCGCCATATGGGCGAGGACGACCAGCTCGATCTGGGCGTAGTCAGCACTGAGGAAAACACAGCCGCTGCGGGGAACAAACGCTGAACGAATTCGCCTTCCCTCTTCACTTCTAACAGGGATGTTTTGAAGGTTGGGATCACGACAGCTGAGGCGACCAGTCTCGGTTCCCGTCTGCTGGAACGTCGGGTGAATCCGACCGGTTCGCTGGTTGATCTGCTTCGGCAGAGCCTCGACGTACGTGGAGGCAAGTTTGTTTAACGCGCGGTATGCCAAAACAAGCGCAACCTCGGGGTAGTCGCCGCTGAGCGGTTCAAGCACATCGGTTGCCGTTGAGAAGCCGGTTCGGGTCTTCGCTCCGGTGGGAATCCCTCGTTCCACAAAGAGAACGTCCTGCAATTGTTTTGGTGAGTTTACATTGAACTCTTTTCCGACGATCGTGAAGATTTGCTCTCTGATCTCATCGATTCTTCGGGCAAACTCCACACCCAGGGGGCCGATGATTCCTTCATCGAGGAAGATACCCTCCAGCTCCATGTGGGCGATAATCTTCAAAAGCGGGAGTTCAAGATCAAAGAGAAGGTTAAGAAGGTTCCGCTCTTTGAGTAACGGTTCAAACTCCTTCCATAACTGCAACGTGACATCGGCATCTTCAGCGCCGTAGAAGACCGCTTGGTCATACTCGACATCCGCCAAGGTTTTACCCTTGGGCACGACCTCCGTATACCGGAGGGTTTCCAAGCCCAAGTAGCGCATCGCCAAAAAATCCATGTTCAACGTGGAGGTAGCATCCAATAGCCAGGCAGCGATCATCGTATCGGCGTAGAGGTGCTTGATCGTAATATTCCACCCTGCCCGCAAGACTTTGTAATCATACTTGATGTTTTGCCCGATTACCTTCAGCTTTCCCCCTTCAAGGTAGGTTCGTAAGAGATCTTTTACCCCATCAAGATCGCCGAGGATCCTCTCTTGATGGACTAAGGGGACGTAGTAGGCGGTGTGGGCCTCCCAGGCAAAGGAGAAGCCGATGATCTGAGCATCGAGTTCAACCAAGCTGTCCGTTTCAAGATCAAAGGCGATGACCCCGGCGCTCTCTTCCGCTTTGGCAAAGAGGTCTTTAAGTTCACCAAGGTCCGTTATTCCCCGGTAGGATCGAAGATCTTGTTTCGGCTCCTCGGCAACCTCGGGCGCTTCTTCGCCGCTGAGGCGCTCAAGCTCGCCGATGATCGTTCGCATCCCAAGCTCTTGAAAGAGCGTAATCGCATTTGCCCAGTTGATCGTATCAACTCGATAGGTTTCCCACTCAATCCCCTCCTCTTCATAGAGGGTGGAGTCGAGCGTAACGAGTGTTCTACTCAACAGAGCGGACTCTCTGCCCTCCTCCAGGCGCTTTTTCATCGCCGGAGTTTGCTTGTCGATCGCCTCATAGATTGCTTCGAGATTTTGATACTCATCAAGGAGTTTTGCCGCCCCCTTCTGACCAATCCCTTTCACTCCGGGAATATTATCAGAGCTGTCTCCAAGGAGGGCGAGGTAATCGATGATCTGCTCAGCGGTGATCCCGAACTCCTCTTTTACCTCGTTCTTTCCCATCGGCCGATAAAACGACTCTCCTTTTCGGGCGGGCCGCAAGGCGGTAACATCTTCGTTTATCAACTGTAAAAGGTCTTTGTCGCCGGTGAACATCACCGTACGGATTCCGTCTTTTGTCGCTTCATGAGCCAGGGATGCGATGATGTCATCCGCTTCCCACCCCGAATGTTCAAGGACAGGAACCCCGAGGGCGCCCAGAATCTCTTCGATATATGGCACTTGGGAGTGCAGGTCCTCCGGTGCGGCATCGCGGTTTGCTTTGTAGGGCTCATAAAGCTCGTGTCGGAAGGTAGGACCGCTGCTGTCCATCGCCACGGAGATGTAATCAATCTTTTGTTCGCGAATCAGCTTCAGCAGAGTAGTAAAGAACCCATACACCGCACTGATATTCTCGCCGTTACTCGAACGCATCGGGTTGTTGATGAATCCATAGTAGGAGCGATAGATCAATCCGTATCCATCGATGATTAAACTCGTTTTCTTTTCCATCTCATCCTCCAATGGGGATTACTAAGCCGTCATAGGCTACATGGACTGAAGGAGGAAGCTCCTCTTCCAGCTCTTGGTGGCCAAGTCCATGGCTCAAATGCGTAAGGTAGGCGCTCTTCGGTTCCACATACTTAATCAACCCCAGCGCCTCAAAGAGGCTAAAATGGGATGGGTGGGGAAAACGCCTCAGCGCATCGACGACAAGCGTATCAAGGTCCTGAAGATATTCTACACTCTTTTGAGGAAGTTCACTACAGTCCGTTACGTAGCCGAGGTTGCCGACTCGATACGCAAAGATCTCATCTTCTCCATGAAGAATTGGCAGGGCGGTTACCTCGATACCTCCGATCCTCACCGTCTCATACGGCTCGATCACCCGCAGCAGTAAGTGAGGCCGACCTCCAGCGATCACATCACCGCCGAGGGCATAGGGAAATCGGAGCTGAATCGTATCCACAACACTCTGACTTGCGTAGACACGCAGTGGTCCGTGTTGACTGAAGGAGCGCAGATCATCGATTCCATTGATATGATCGGCGTGATCATGGGTATAGAACACCGCATCAAGGTGGGTAATCCTATGACGGAGCGCTTGAAGGCGAAACTCCGGTCCGGTGTCGATCACAATCGAATGGGTTTCATCTTCAACCAACACGCTCGAACGCAGGCGCTTGTCGCGTGGATTGGTCGAAGTACACACCGAGCAGCTACAACCAATAACCGGAATCCCGTGACTGGTTCCGGTCCCTAGAAATGTGAGTGAAAGATCGGTCATGGAAGTGGCAACCTCGAGGTGAATTGGTCAAAGAGCTGACGAAGCGGTGTGAGATTTTCTAAATCAACGATCTCGGTTGGTTTTTTAAAGCTGACACCCAAGTAGGTTGCACTGATGTCAGGAACAAAAAAATAGAGAATAAAAAATGAAACTACTGCCACAAGAATCGAAGAAAGCAGTGAAGAAAAGATCCCCTTCTTACCCATACGATCCTCCTTACGGTGTACTGTATCACACAATTATCTCCTGATACATCAACAAAGGCCCGCTTTCGCGGGCCTGAAAGAAACAATTACTATCTTAGAAGAAGGAATAGAGGACGGAGATACCTACTGCACCGTCATCAAACTTCGGAGCGAAGATCTTATCAAACTGCTTGTAGTTTTCAAACGTATACTCGGTATCCAAGGTGTAGTTCAAGCCAACAAGAATGTTACCGAGTTTAATATCGGCAGTGAGTCGATACGCCAAGGGGCTCTTGAGGAACGCTTCGCCGGCACTATCGATATCAGGAATGATGACACCGTTTACGTCCTTGACCGCAAGTTGACCATCGGAGCCTACAAGAATGTTGAACCGAGGACCAAGTCCGGCACCGACTCGAATAATGTCGAGGAGATCAAGCGAGATTCCTGCAGTCGTCAACATCGATATATCGGTGTAGTCACCTTGTTTTCCAAACATCGCTACCGCATCGATTTCGGCAAGCAAGACCCGTATTCTTAAATCTGCTCCAAAGCGATAGTTTTCAGGCTTCAAAAGGTCTTCATGGCTGGAGGCCCCAACGGTTTCACCAAAGCTTTTACTGTAAACACCTGTAGCTCCAAGACTTAAATTAATCATTGAGGCACTTAGTGTTGCAGGAACGAGGACAAACAAAACAAGTAATACTATGGATAATCTTTTCATTTCCTTACCTCTACTTTCTATACATATACTATTAAACGTATAGACTTCGTATGTAAAATCTAACTCATCTTCAAAAGGACAGCAAGAGAGAGACACCCATTATTTGGAACAAATATCTCCCACCATTGTCCTTTATCCATCACGGACTCAATGGTTTGATTGCTTTCAAGCATATACCGTGCTCGCAATCCCAACGGTCCCAAATCGACGCCAATTCCCGTTTGCAGATAGATCGGACTCTGAAAAACTGCATCAAGGAAAGAAATATCCTCTACCGGCACATTCTCGCCGCCAGAAAGTGCATAGTAGGGCTTTTCTACTCCGGGGTTCTGAGGCACGTACGTAAGGCCAACGCCTCCGCCGAGCTCTAAGACAACCACCGAACCAACTACGGGTAGGTTTAATCCAGCAAGACCGATGAGTTTAATCGCCTGGGTATCCTCAATACTTTTACTCAATACGAGTGCTGTCTGGGCTTGAAGGAAGAGGAATCGGGCATTGATCTCGCCATTGAGGATCCAATTTTGAGAATCTGCCATCCCGGAAGAGAATTCCCCATCTTCGGGCGGACAGTACGTCGCACCAAAGCCAAGGCTAAGGCTATACAGGCTTCGAGCAGTCAAAGGTAGAGACAAACATAGTAGAAGGGCCAAGATGACCACCACGGTCTTGCGCATGATTAATAGTTACTCCGTACTCATATAACAACAATATGGGTAAAAGGGTACAAACTATTTGCTCAAATCTGCAATTTCTTCAATCCACACATTCTTTTGCGCATCACTGGGAATTCGGAAGCCCGTTCGCGGTGAAAGCGAGACGGACCCGATCGAAGGACCATCGGGTGAGGCGGAGCGTTTGAATTGGTTGGCTATAAAGCGGCTGAAGAAGATAGTGAGCCACTTCAGAATCACCTCTGGGGTGTACTTCTCCTCAAACGCCTTGGTCGCAAATCGATAGATCTTCTTTGGCCCAAAGCCCCAACGAACTGTGTAGTAGAGGAAAAAGTCATGAAGCTCATAGGGCCCGATCACCTCTTCAGTCTTTTGGCTGATCCTCCCGTCCCCGCTGGGCGGCAGCAGCTCCGGACTTACCGGAGTGGAAAGGATATCCTCAAGAACTTCTTTTAGGGCCACCTCCCCTTCTCTTGCCTCATGGGCGAGCAGGGGCCGGAGCAACGTCTTCGGCACTGAGCTGTTGATCGCATACATCGACATATGATCGCCGTTGTACGTTGCCCACCCCAGGGCAAGTTCGGAGAGGTCCCCCGTCCCGATGACCAGTGCTCCGTGTTTGTTGGCAAGGTCCATTAAGATTTGTGTTCGTTCTCGAGCTTGGGAGTTCTCATAGGTGATATCCAAGAGCGTTGGGTCATGATCGATATCTATGAAGTGTTGAGTTACTGCATCGGCGATGCTGATCGTCGAAAAGCTCACTCCAAGGGCTTCTGCCAAGGTTTCAGCATTGGATTTTGTTCGCTTGGTAGTCCCGAAACCAGGCATTGAAACGGTAAGGATCCCCCCACGATCAAGCCCCATCACATCAAAGGTTCGAACCACCGCCAGAAGGGCGACCGTTGAATCAAGTCCGCCGGAGAGTCCGAGGATGACCCGCTCAAGGCCGATATGCTCCAAACGCTTCTTTAATCCGAGCGCTTGGAGGGTGAGGACCTCTTCACAGCGTTCACTCAAATTCTCTTCGTCACTGGGGACGAAGGGCGAAGGATCGATTTCTCGAATTAAAGTCGACTGCTTGATTGTTATATCACAAGGAACCTCAAGATATCCCTCTTCGTAGAGGGGGGATGTTTTCTCAAGCCGGCGTTGATGGGCAAGTATCTGTAGGTCGATTTGACCGATTACCAAGGCTCCACTGATTCCATTGGATTCAGCAAGGATCTTCCCCCGTTCGACGATCAGGGCATCAGCGAGGTAGACGGAGTCAGTCGTTGACTCCCCTTCACCGCTGTTTGCTTGGATGATGGCACAGCTGTTGGCAAGGCTGAAGCCTTGGGCGAGAACTCGGCGGTGAGAGCTGCGACCGATTAGCTCAGCTTCACTGATTGAACTGACGATCACCGTAGCACTGCTTGCTTTTTGATAGAGATCAAACCCTAACGTAAAATGAGGGATCGCTGAAGCGGCTATGTGGATCGCTTGGCCAAAGTAGGTGTAGTTGCCAAACAGTTCCACCGAAAGGGGCTCACCCTCATAGGAGGCAAACACCCCCCGCTCTTCACCCTTGGGGATAACAGCGAGGATCTGTCCATCGTAGGCGACGACCTGGGTGTTGTAGAGGTTGGAACCGAGGGCAACTGGGGCTCCAAAGACCACAATCATCTCTAAACTTGTTGTTGCTTCAACAATCTGTTTGATTGCATCATTACTTTTCTCGATCAATGAGTGGGAGTAAAAGAGATCTCCGCACGTTGAACCGGTAGTACACAGCTCGGGAAGGACGAGAAGGGAAACACCTTCGGCGGCAGCTTCTTCAATGCCAAGGATTATCTCGTTGCCGTTGAAGACGGGATCGGCCACCCTAAGCTTCGGTGAAAGCGCTGCAGTTGTGATCAATCCATCAATCATTATGATCCTCCTCTCAGTATATTCAGTGTACCGCCCAAACTAAGTAGTGAGCAAGTAGGAACAGTGTGGTATTCTATTGCCATGGCAGTGATAACAATCAATGAAGTATCGAAGCGGTTTGGAAAGACGCAAGCGCTTGATCGGGTGAATTTGACTATTGAAGAGAACACAATTCATGGCTTTCTTGGCCCCAATGGGGCGGGGAAGACCACGATGATTCGGATTCTTCTTGGCATCATTCGCCCTACATCCGGAAAGGCAACGATCTTCGACCTCGATGTATACAAGGACCGAATCCCCCTACACAGGCGCCTAGCCTATGTTCCCGGCGATGTGAACCTCTGGCCAAACTTCACCGGTGGGGAGGTGATCGACCTTCTTGTAGGGAAAGATCACCTCGATCGCCCGCGTATTGAACACTACCTCGATCTCTTTGAGCTCGATCCCTCTAAGAAGTGTAAAACCTACTCCAAAGGCAATCGACAAAAAGTTGCGTTGGTGGCGGCGTTCGCCTCAAGGGCGGAACTCTTCATCCTCGACGAGCCGACCAGCGGACTCGATCCCTTGATGGAACAACGCTTCCAGCAGGTCATCAAAACAAAGCACGCAGAAGGTAAGACGATCTTTCTATCCTCGCACATCCTCAGTGAAGTACAAAAAGTAGCGACGGTAGTATCAATGATCAAAGCGGGGCAGATCGAAACCACTACTCCAATCGATGAGCACTCAAACCTTGAGCGGTTCTTCTATGAGGATATCGAGTGATGAAGCGCTACCTCTACTTCATCACCAAACGGGAGCGAATCATCTCCCCGATTTGGATCCTCTCAATCCTGGCCTCGGTTCTCCTCTTTACCGCCCTCTATCCAACCTTGGTTCCCACAGAGGAAGAAACGCTGGCCTTAGCTCTCTCGATGCAAAACCCCGCGATGGTGGCGATGATGGGACCGGTCTATGGCTTGGGTGCAATCAGCCAAGCGATCGTGATGAGTCAAGAAACCCTCATCTGGTATCTCATCGCCATCAGTGTACTGAACATCTTCCTCATCACTCGCCACACTAGAGTCGATGAAGAGCTGGGGCGAATCGAGTTACTCCTTGCCCAACCGATCCAAAAAACAACCCCAACCCTCGCCCCAATCATCTTTGCCTTCATCATCAATGTAATCATTACAGTGCTGAGTACTATCGGAGTACTCTTCATCAACATTACAGGAACCACATTTGGTGGAGCCCTTGCTTTCAGTCTTGCAATCGGCTCCGTGGGTTTCTTCTTTGCAGCCCTGACTCTACTCTTCGCTCAACTCTTTGCCACCTCAAGCGGTGTTTTTACTGCTAGTTTTTCCTTCCTGGGACTTTCCTATATCCTACGAGCCCTTGGCGATCTGCAAGAAAGTACACTTACCCTCCTCTCACCCTATGGCTTGGCGTTGAACGTTCAGGCATTCTACACAAATGATCTTTGGCCGATTGTGGTATTGATTGGTTCCACCTTCTTCCTCATCTTCCTTGGTTTGCTCGTCAATTCACTCCGCGATCACGGCAGCGGCCTTATCCCCCAACGCCCTGGGCGAAGTCATGCACCAAGAACCCTGCTTTCTCCCCTCGGTTTCGCGTGGCGCTTGAGTCGAGGGAGCACGATCGCTTGGGTAAGTGCCCTCTTCATCCTCGGACTTTCCTACGGCAGTGTCATCGGAGATCTCACAACCTTTGTCCAATCCAATGAGTTGATGAAAGAGATTATCCTTCAAGGCGGAGCAAATACCCTCCAAGACGGATACGTTGCCCTAATCTTCTCACTGATGGCTTCAGTGGTGAGTGTTCCGGTGATTCTTTCCGTCCTTCGCATTCAAAGAGAAGAGAACCAGGGGCGCAGTGAACTGATCTTCGCCCGCCCCTTCAGCCGAAGGGCGATCTACCTTCCCTTCTTACTCATCGCCTTAGGAGAAAGCATCCTTGTTACCTTTTTCTTAGCCCTCGGCCTTGTCCTTGGTTCGGCCAATACCTTAAGCCTCTCAAAGATGGTCACCTACGGGTTTGCCTACCTTCCGGCGATCTGGTTCTATGGGGGCGTTGGAGTATTTCTTGTTGGTGTCTTACCTTCGTTTACCAGCGTGGTGTGGGCCCTCTTTGGCTCTTCGTTTATCATCACCTATGCAAACCAGATCACCCAACTGCCTTCATGGCTCTCAGCTCTCAACCCGATAGAGCTGATCCCCCGCCTGCCCGTCGAAGATTTTACAATCCAACCACTTTTCATCATTACACTCATAACAGCCCTCCTGGTTATTGGAGGGCTGATGCGTTATGAAAAAAGAGATCTTGCTTAACGGGAGAGAATCGCTACCGCTTCGTGGTGGAACGTCTGAGGGTAGAAGTCAAATGGCCTGACACTGTCCAGCGTGAAGCCCAGGTCGATGAGCGTTCCCACATCGCGGGCAAGGGTGACCGAATTACACGAAACGTAGACGATTCGTTCGGTTCCCCAGCTTGCGATCTTTTCATGCAGGCTCTTATCAAAGCCGACTCGCGGAGGGTCGACAATCACCGTATCGATCTTACCTTGTTGGCCGGCAGCGAGGTTCGCCACATTGCCGGTGTGAAACTGGCTATGCGGAGCGTTCTTCTTGGCAAAGCTCAAACAGCGTTTGTTTCGCTCAACAGCGATCACGCGCTTCGCTTTGACAAAGGCGCTGAACGTTCCCACTCCACTGTAGAGATCAAGAACCGTATCGCCAAGGGTGTGCTCCTTCACGTAGGAAACAAGCGGTCCGAGCAGATCTTCATTGGATTGAAAGAACACATCACTGCTTGCATGAAGAACCTTATCCAACACCGGAATCTCGATCTCCCGACCTAAGAGGCTGATCTGTTCCTGAGAGGCGAGTGCCCCTACTTCAACCAACGCATTGTTGTTTTGAAGGCGGTAGGCACTTTCGATCAAGAGTTCTTTCTCCTCCAAGAGGGAGTTGAGTTTCTCCGTTAACACGGGACAGGAATCGATCGGGACAAGGTCGTTGGTGTTTCGCCCAAGGAACCCCACCTCTTTACTTCTCAGATCCACGTGGAAGCGGGACCTGCAACGATACGCCCAAGGTTTCCCGACAACGGTGGGAAGCAAGTTGATCTCACCAACTTTTCCGATTCGTTCAAAGTTCTCTCGGATGATCGATTCTTTGAGACGAATCTGCTCTTCGTGGGTTGCATATTGGAAGTCGCAACCACCGCAGATCCCCCAGTGGGGACACGCCTCAACGATTCGATGAGGACTCGGTTCTACAACCTCTAAAAGCTCAGCGCGACTGAAACCGCTCTTGGACTGAACAAGAGCGATTTCAACGAGCTCACCGGGTAAGGTGGCGGGGACGAAGACTCGCTGGCCATCGTCCAGCACGGCGAGGCCGTCACCGCCTTGGATTACTTTCTCAATGCGCACGCGCATGCTTAAATACCTCTACATAGTGGGCGATTACTTCGATTCCTTCCTTCCAGAAGGCCCGATCACCCAGATCGATCCCCGCTTCCAAACCAACATCACGGACACTCTTCATTCCACTGACTGAGAGTAAGGCATCATACTGATCCACAAACGCTTCCTTGTCACTTTCGCTGCGCTTCGTCAGACCCAGGCCAAAGAGCTGGCCGAACGCATACGGGTAGTTGTAGTAGGAGAAACCTTGGTGGTAGTAGTGACTCTTAATCGTCCACATATACGGGTGGTAGGTATCCAAAGCCGGACCATAGGTTCGCTTTTGCGCATCGAGCATGATCTCGTTAAGTTCCTTGGCGGTGATATCCCCCTCTTTACGCCGCTTGAACACCTCTTCTTCAAAGTAGAAGCGCGAGAGAATATCCAAACACACCTGCGTCGAATCTTGTAGCAACGCTTCGATGAGAGCGATTTGCTCCTCTTCATTTGCCTCTTCTAAGGCACCTTGGAAGATCAAGCCTTCGCAGAAGATCGAAGCGGTCTCGGCGAGCGGCATCGGATAGCTGCGCAGTAGTCCGCTGTGATGAAGCACCTGGGAGTCGTGGTAGGCGTGGCCTAACTCATGAGCCAAGGTTGAGACCCCACTGTAGGTGTAGTCGAAGTTAGAAAGGATCCTTGACTGTTTTGCAACGGGAAAGGAGGTATCATACGCTCCACCGACTTTGCCTTTGCGTGGCTCGGGATCGATCCAATGCTCTTCAAACGCCTTATTGGCAAACTCACCCATCTTCTTGTTGAAGCGGGAAAAGTGTTCGACGATGAACGATTGAGCCTCTTCGTAGGTATAGCGTTTGGCACTCTTTGCCACTGGGGCAAAGAGATCGTAGAACGCAAGGGTTTCGACACCAAGAAACTCTGCTTTCTTCTTCAAATACGATTGAAAGAGTGGAACCGCTTCTTCTAAGGTCGCAATCAGGGCAGTGAGAATCTCCGAGTCGATTCGCGACTCAAAGATCGACCGCTCAAGGGGAGTGCTCCAACCGCGGCGCGTATCGAGGGAGATTGTGGCGCCCTTCACTCCATTCAGAGCCGCGGCAAACGCCTCTTCATGAGTTTGAAGTAACTCCAGTTCCTTCTCAAACGCCTTCTTTCGAATGGCGCGGTCACTGTCAGTTGCCATATTCCTCAGTTCAACAACGGTCTTCATCACCCCTTCTTCCCACTCAGCTGAGATCGAAGAGCCGAGGCTTTGCTGAAGGCGGGTAAATGCATCCCAACTGGATCGGGCCAAGTCAGTGGCAAACTCCTCCAGCTCATCGCTCATCAAGTGTTGTTGCTCGATGAGGAGGCCTTGGAGAACGTATGCGTACGGATCATCCGTTCCGCGCTCTTTAATCTCATCCTCGCGTTTTGCCAAGTGGCGGAGGAAGAGAACGGTCAGGGGATTGAGAACAAGAAGCAGGTCTTCAACTTGGTTGAGGGCTTTGAGGTAGACCGAGTTTGTCGTATCGGTTGTTACCAAAGCATTTGAGTATGCACCCAAGTTCTCGACATGATCGAGGATGAGTTCAAACGCTTCGATATTGGCTTGAAGATCACTCTTCTCATCGGCGAGTCGAAGTTCGAGTTCGGCACTTTTAGTTCGGACAAGTTCAAGGTCGCTCAGAAACTCAGCGCTTTCAGGTCCGGGATAGATGGGAGTGAGGTCCCATCGGGGTAATGATTTCATGATAACTCCTACAGTGAAAGATTATATTCAGCAATTTTATAGATCAAGGTCCTTCGGCTAATTCCAAGCTCTTCGGCAGCCCGAGTTCGGTTTCCCTCCCAGCGGTGCAGCGCATGGATGATCGCTTCAACTTCTGCTTCTTTGAGGGATTTCGCTTCCCGTTGGATCACCTCTTCGGGCTGCTTCAGTTGGTCGTGCAAACTCACCGAAGGCCGCAGATCCAAGTCACTTTCTTGGATCTCCGCTTCATTGGTGAAGATCATCGCCCGTTCTAAGATATTTTCAAGCTCGCGGACATTGCCATAAAATTCATGTTCAGAGATGCGCTTCAGCGCCTCGGCTGAGAGGCCGGTGACGGTGTGGCCCATCTCCCGGTTGAGGCGCTTGAGGATGCTCGCTGCCAAGAGGGGAATATCCTCCCGCCTTTGGCGCAGCGGGGGGATGTGGATTCGAACAACGTTGAGGCGGTAAAAAAGATCTTCACGGAACTCGCCTGTTCGGACGCGCTCTTCAAGGTCCTTGTTAGTGGCGGCGATGATTCGGGCGTTGATCGGAAGCTCGGTTGTACCTCCCAGGCGCATGATCTTTCGTTCTTGCAGAACCCGAAGGATCTTCACCTGAAGGGCGATCGGCATATCTCCGATCTCATCTAAGAAGAGGGTTCCACCTCCAGCAAGTTCAAACATCCCGACCTTTCGGCTTACAGCTCCGGTGAACGCGCCTTTTTCATAGCCAAAGAGTTCACTCTCAAGAAGGTTTTCCGGAACTCCTCCGATGTTGATCGCAACAAACGGTCCCTCGGAAACCGGACTGGATTGGTGGATTCTTCGAGCGACAACTTCCTTACCTGTTCCGCTTTCACCGGTGATTAAGACCATTGACGTGGCATCGGCGATCCGTTCGATCAGCTCTTTGATTCGTTTGATCTGAGGTGACTTACCAATAAAGCGTTCGCCGTCACTGCGCTCTTGGCGGCTTTCACTCTCCACGACGTTGCGCAAGGTTTGCACTTCAACTAACTTCTTAAGACGAAGGACCAACTCCTCGGGATCAAAGGGTTTGACGATATAGTCTTGAGCTCCCTCTTTAAGAGCGGTGACCGCATCGCTGATCTCCCCATGCGCACTGATCATGATGATCGGCATCCTCAGTCCTTCACTGCGAATCCACTGAATCAGTTCAAGGCCGTCCATTCCCGGCATTTTTAGATCGATTAAACACGCATCGAAGCCCTCTTCCCGGAGCTTACGCTGGGCACTGAGACCATTTTCTGCCTCACTGCTTTGAATTCCTTCAAGTTTGAGGTAGCGCATCATCAGTTGACGAATATTAATCTCATCATCGACGATTAGGACGTTCATCCTTCACTCTCCTTTTGCTTCTTAAGAGGGCGAATCGACTCAGGAAGAATAACTTCCACAATCGTACCGCCTCCGTCGCGCCCTCTGAGGTTAATCGAGCCTCCCCGGGCGCGGATAAACTGCTGACTGATCGAAAGACCGATCCCCGAGCCGTAGATCTTCGTTGTGTAGAAGGGATCAAAGATCTTCTTGAGCTCACTCTTTTTGATCCCGATACCTCGGTCTTTCACGGCGATGTGGATCGCATGCTTTTTGCCGGTTGTAACGGAAACTTCAACCTGTGCATCTTTTCCTTCATTCGACTCCACGGCATTTTTAAGGATATTCTCAAAGATCGAGCGCATTCGCTCCGAATCGATGAGGATTGAAAGCGGTTGTTGACTCGTATAGGCGATCGGCACGTCAAACGCTTTGATCAACATCTCAAAGAACTCATCAAGGTCGATCACCTCTGGTTGGCCCAAGGGGTTTCGAAGAAAATCGCTGATCTTATTCGTAAGTTGGGTAAGACGATGAACCTCCCCTTCGATTACTTGCAGGTCTTCCTTATGTTCTTCGCTGAGAGTCTTCTTCAGCAGGGCCACTTGAATCGTAACTGCACTGAGGGGATTTTTAATCTCATGGGCGAGGGTCCGAGCAGCCTGGCCAAGGTTCACTAAGCTCTCCTGTTTCGCCAACGTTTGACGGTAGGAGCGGTTCTTTAAGTAAATGATTAAAACCAACACAAACAAACAGATGATGATAAACGTTGAGAAGAATCCAAGAGCCAAGATGACGATGAGGCGGTGGTGATACGCCGAACCATCCAAACTTAAGTAAAGCACATCAGGAAAATCGATTGGGGCGGGTAAGAGTCCGCTTTCAGTAAGGGTCAACTGACCAGTGTCGAGTAAGATCGTCAGTCGACTGAAGCGGATGTACTCCACCATCTGGGTTTCTTTGTTATAAGTTGCCCGGCCAGTTCGAACAAACCCGTCGCGGGTAGTGAACAACTCAATCGGAATCGTTGGGGGAACTTTACCAAGACTCATTACCTTCCGCCCCATCGAGGAGTACACCCCCACCCCGCTCACATTCTCTTCGTTCATCGTTCGAAGCGCTTTTGAGTTATTGTCTTGCATCGCAAGAAAGACGGAGTTAAACGCCCGCTCCGCCTCATTTTGAAGGCGAAGCTCTTCGCGTTCATACAGTGCTGAAGTTAAAAAGATGAGCAGGCCAATGAGCAACAGAAAGCCAAAGATAAGAGCCGAGACCACGAAGATTCCTTCGCGGCCATCGCCTATCATCAATCGCTTTCTGCTCCTTCGCAAAATAAACTCCTATTCATAGTTCAAGGCATCAATGGGGTCAAGTTTGGAAGCTTTCACCGCTGGGTACCAACCAAAGAATACTCCGACAAACATCGAGAATCCTAGGGCAAGTATGAAGGAGCTGTAGGATAAATGCAACGACCAATCCATCAAATTGGTTACCGCATAACTGAGCAGTGAGCCTAAGATAATTCCTAATATCCCACCGAGAATCGTTAGCGTTAATGCCTCAATGAGGAATTGGCCGCGAATCACTGACGGGCTAGCTCCAATCGCTTTTCGCACTCCAATTTCACGGGTTCGCTCGGCAACGGAGACGAGCATGATGTTCATGATTCCGATTCCCCCGACGAGAAGACTGATCGCTGCGATGAGGGCAAGGAAGGAGCTGAACGTTCCGGTAATTTGGTCCGCCATCTCCGCCAAGCTTGCCGGACTGAAGATCGAGTAACCGTCGGTTCCAACGATATCATCCAGATATTCGGTGATCTCGTCACTGACGGTGATCGTATCAAAGCCGTCGGCGATCTTAACGACGAACGCACCGACGTTCGTAGTTCGGACAAAGCGTTGGCCGTAGGTGTTATAGGGGATGAAAACGGTGTTGTTATAGGAGAGACTGAACGTTGGATCTTTACTCTCCAGCACTCCAACAACCAAGTAGTTCTTCGCCTGGTTCCGAAAGAGGCTGATGTACTGCCCCACCGCTTCTTGGTCGGGAAAGAGGGTATCGGCAAGCGAGTTACCCAGAACAGCGACTTGGCGGCGATTGATATTATCCATCGCCTCAAAGAACTCCCCTTCGGCGTATTCAAGGTTTAAGGCATCGCCGTAGTCGGAGAGAACTCCAACGATTGAGGCGCTGGTCGACTCTTGGCCGACTCGCACTCGAGCGGTCGATGAGTTTTGTGGCAAAACCGCCGCAATCCCATCCACATCGCGCCGAAGCATCGTCGAGAACTCTTCATTGAAGATACCGGTGTTCCGCTGTCCTGTAGAGGGGTAGATCGTTACCATATCCAAACCACCGACTGCGATCGCATCGGTGATCGACTGCGAGGCACTTTCACCAATGGTAAGGATGGCAACAACCGAGGCAACACCGATGACGATTCCTAACAGGGATAAGGCGGTTCGCATTTTGTTTCCGCGCATTGCATTGAAGGCGAGTTTGATGTTTTCTATAATCATCTCATACCTCAATTTTTCCGTCGCGAATATGGATCTGCCGTTTAGCCCTGAGGCCTAATTCGCGGTCGTGGGTTACCAAAATGACGGTTCGCCCTTCGCTGTTCAACTCATCAAAGAGTTCCATGATTTGGTTTCCCGTCTTTGTGTCCAACGCCCCAGTTGGCTCATCTGCCAACAAGATCGAGGGGTTGTTCACCAGAGCTCGGGCGATCGCAACGCGCTGCTTCTGCCCACCGGAGAGTTCATTTGGTCGGTGACCCATTCGATCGGCAAGCCCTACTCGCTCAAGGGCGTTGATCGCCAACGCTTTACGCTCGCGCGGCGAATAGCCGGCGTAGAGAAGTGGGGTAATCACGTTGTCCAGCGCCGAGAGTTTGCCAAGGAGGTTGAACTGCTGAAAGACAAAGCCAACTCGTTGGTTGCGGAGGAACGCAAGTTCCGCTTCATCCATTCCGCTGGTGTCCTCGCCGTCAATCGAGATCTGACCACTGGTGGGAGTATCAAGACAGCCGATGAGGTTCATCATCGTTGACTTGCCACTGCCCGACGGGCCCATGATCGAGGTGAACTCGCCGCGCTTAATCGAAACGGTGACGCCATCAAGGGCTTTAACGACAAACTCACCCATCACGTAGTAGCGGCGAACATCACGTAAGGTAATTACATGCTCACTCATCAGCGGAACCCCATCGACATGCCGCCGCCCATACCGCCCATCGATGCGAGCGGGTTACTCGTATCGGTTCGGCGAGTAACGACCGTATCGCCTACTTTAATGTCACCGCTGAGCAGCTGACTGATTCCTTCTCCAAGGTATTTCACTGTTACCGGCACTCGGGTAGTCGTTCCATCCTCATTTCGCTTCAACACCGACGAGCTGCCCCTCGAGGAGGTAACGGCACTTTGGGGAAGGAGAATCAAGGCAGTTTCGCCTTCACTGGTGATCGTTCCTTTGAAGGTGTAGCCGGGGATAATTCGAGTCGGCGGCGTTTCGATCGTTAACTCGACATCCATTACTCCGATGCCTTGGTTGGTATACCGACCAAGCATCGGGATGTAACTGACATACCCTTCAACTGGGCCGTCGGTGTAGGAGTCAAAGTACAGAACGGCTTTTTGACCGAGCTCGACGTACTGCATGTCGATCTCGTCGATCTCAACGGTTGCTTTCAACGTCGAGCGGTCGACGACGGTCATCGCTGTTTGGCCAGCGGTAAAGTAATCGCCTTCGGACACTTTTACCGAAGCAACCACTCCGTCAAAGTTCGCATAAGCTTTGGTGTAATCCAACTTGTTCTTTGCGTTGGTAAGCCGAAGTTCAGCCAGCTCAATGTCTCGATCACTTGCCCCGGTGAGGATTGCTGCTTGGAGCGCATCTTCACTTTGCGCTACGTCAAAGCGCTCGTTAATGTCATCGAGGGCGATGAGCACATCACCCTTCTTTACACTGTCGCCCTCTTTTACGTAGACGTTCGTAACCGTCCCGGTCGAGCGAAGGATGACCTGTTGGATATCATTCGGTTCAACGTAGGAGGAAAGATCGATCGTTTGAGTAAAGAACGATTCATAGACCTCCGAGTCTACTTCTCTGACCATACTGACCGCAGCGCGCTCTTCAGCCCAAGGGAACCGGCTGTTCTCTTTGTAGAAGCCGTAGAGGTACAATCCTCCAACAATCAAGGCAAGGACGATAATCCAGGTAAAGAACCGCCGAACCTTTCGCCGTCGTTGTTTTTTCTTAAACTGATTCTTAACTTGGACTTCGGTCGCGGTATCGCTGCTATGCATCTCGTACATATTTCTTCTCCTATATCGTCAACTGCTTGATACTATTTTCAAGCTTAAGACCTTCCAGTAAGGTTACCTTCAGGTCGTATTCATCAAGTTCCACGGTGAAAGACGCATCTTCCACCTGCTTCTTTGTCGCAAGACCCTTTTCAAAGAGATCCTGCTGCTGCTTCAAGAGATCTTTATTATACTGAATCGTCTGAAGCAACAACGCATAATCCAACTGCCAAGAGGCAATCTTGTTCTGGATATCAATGGCACTCTGCATATACTCATCAACTGCATTGTTATAGGCGATCTCAGCTAACAACACGTTGTTCTCCAGCTGTTGAATATCCAACAGCTCTTTTGAAGAGGTTGGGTTGTTGGACCAGGTGCCGGAGATCGATACTGAGGGTGAAAGTTTGTTGTCATCGAAGTTATATGTTCCACCCACTCCTGTGGAAATGGAGAAGTTCTTGCCACCTAAGGCTGCTTGAGCACCAAGGGTGAGTTGCTTTTCGTTGGGACCGGTAGGCGTTGTTGGGCTATTCGTATAACTCGCAACTCCCCCTAAAACAAGATTCTTATTGGTGTACTGAGCTTTTTGCAGAGCCAATGTTTCCTTTGCTTTTTGAAGGTCAATGCTCTTTATGGCGATGGAAGTTGAGGTGTTTACATTCATAACAAAGGAGAGATTTGGTTCTCGAAGGGCGGTAATCTCATCGGGGTATG
>CAYUHP010000006.1:0-12258 GCA_964444595.1 uncultured Sphaerochaeta sp.
TAACCGGACCGTCATTTGTGTAGGTGACGTGCATGTGGGCACCGAATGTACCGCCGGCAACGGGAATGCTTTGAGCTTCCAATAAGGCAAACGCTTTTGTATATAATGCTTCGGCAACTGCCGGTTCGGCTGCTTCATCATAGGAGGGCCGATTTCCTTTTCGAAGATTTGCCAGCAACGTGAATTGACTGACTAAGAGAATCGAGCCTTTTACCTGCTTCAGATCCAAGTTCATCTTCCCATTCTCGTCACGAAAACATCGAATCTTGGGAATTTTCTCACACAGCCACTTTAGCTCTTCTTCACTGTCGCCCTTACCTACTCCCAAGTATACGAGTAAGCCATGATCGATCGAGCCGACCACGGTACCGTCAACGGTTACCTTGGCGTCATAGACGCGTTGGATGACCGCCCTCACGAGAGGCCCTTCATCTTTCGAACAAACGCACTTCGGTCTGTTGCGCCAAAGAAAGCACTGCCGGCAACGGCAATATCAACGCCCGCTTCCTTCACATCGTTGACGGTAGTAAGGTTTACTCCACCGTCAACGCTGATGAGGTAGGTGTAGTTGTTTTCTTCTCTCAGCTCTTTCAGTTGGGTGATCTTCTTTACTGTATACGGGATCATCTTCTGACCCCCGAAGCCGGGATTCACGCTCATAATCAGAACAAGGTCCACCAAGTGAAGGATCTCTTTGATCGCTGAAACCGGTGTTGATGGGACAATGCTGATACCGGCTTTCGCCCCGTGTTCTTTGATGAGGTTCAGTGTGCGATCGACGTGGATATTCCCTTCATAATGGATCGTGATGTAATCACTGCCGGCGGAAACAAAGTCGGCGATGTAGCGCTGTGGATCAGCAATCATCAAATGTGTATCAAAGACGAGGTCGCTGTGGGCTCGGAGGCTTTTAATAACAACCGGTCCAAAACTGATGTTCGGAACGAAGGATCCGTCCATCACATCCAGGTGAACCCAATCCGCCCCATGGTTTTTGATCGAGGCTACTTCTTCACCACTTCGAGCGAAGTCGCTGGCAAGCATACTCGGGGCTATGATCAACGAGGGTGTATTCATATCCTATTTATACCAAGAAGTGAGTCGTTATGCAACGATGATGATGGGTCTTCTTTCACGGTGAAGATTGTATCTACCATAGTAATATGGTAGTCTTTGCATATTAATAAATAAGGAAACACCCACATGCTCCATATGACTCTGCGGTGGTTTGGCACCAAGTTTGATACCGTTCCATTGAAATATATTCGACAGGTCCCCGGTGTGGAGGGAGTCGTCACTACCCTCTACGATATTCCTGCCGGCGAAGTATGGCCGATCGAACGAATTCGTGAGCTCAAAGCGGAAGTGGAAGCCGCTGGGTTACAGGTTTTGGGAATCGAAAGTGTAAACGTCCACGATGCGATTAAGATTGGAAGTCCCGATCGCGAAATCTATATCGACAACTACATCAAAACCCTTGAACATCTTGGCAGTGAAGGAATTACGACGGTCTGTTATAACTTCATGCCGGTCTTTGACTGGACCCGCACTGAGCTTGCCAAAGAACGGCCCGATGGCTCGACGGTGTTCGCCTACAATGAAGAGGTCGTTCAATCGATCGATCCGCAAACCTTATTCGATAAAACCACCTCATCCAGCGAAGGGTTTTTAATGCCCGGCTGGGAACCCGAACGTCTTGCAAAGATTAAAGATCTCTTCAAAGCCTACAAAGATGTTGATGAAGAGAAGCTTTTTGAAAATCTCATCTACTTCCTTCAGCGAATTCAACCTACTGCCGAGCGATATGGGATTAAGATGGCGATCCATCCGGATGATCCGGTGTGGCCGGTATTCGGACTGCCCCGGATTATCACGAGCCTTGAAAATATCCAACGGCTGATGAAGGCGGTCGATGCTCCCTTTAACGGAGTAACCTTCTGTGCCGGTAGTTACGGAACCAATCCAAAGAATGATCTGCCCGCAATGATTCGGTCCCTCGGAGACCGAATCCACTTTGCCCACATTCGAAACCTCCAGCACTTTGAGGCGGGAGTTTTTGAAGAATCGGCTCACCTCTCCCGTGATGGATCCTTCGATCTTTATGAGATCGTAAAAGCGCTCTATGATATCGGTTTTGACGGTTTGGTCCGCCCTGACCACGGACGGATGATCTGGGGTGAAGTTGCTATGCCTGGCTATGGTTTGTATGATCGAGCCCTCGGTGCAGCATACATTCTCGGCCTTGAAGAAGCGATTATCAAGGAGAATACAAAGAACTCTTCGAAAGGCTAACCGTAGTTCCTTTCGATAAAACAATTGCTAAAAACACACTTTTTGTGTATACTGTAGCAGATAGATAGAAATACGTGTCGAACCCGAGCAGGCAAAGACAATGTCTGCGCGGTTTCGTTTTGTCTGTTTAGAAGACATATTTTCGGAGGCGTTACCATGGGTATCCAAGAAATTGAACAAGTATTAAAAGAAGAACAATGGACCAGAGCCTCGGTTTCTGCCTTTACGGTAGCCAACTTTGAAACATTTGATGGCTTAATTGAGCATTTGGATGATGAGCAGAAGATCGAAGCCCGCGAAGTATGTGAACACCATATTCGTGAACGGGAGAAAAACTCCGTTGTTGCCCATTATATTAATGGGGCATTGGCGATCCAACGGAAGGGTTCGGAGAACTTTCTTCCCCTCCTTAACTTGATTGAACTCTTCAGCGAACATAAGCGCTGGACGGTCGTTGAGTTCCTTGCTCAAAAGATTCTTGCTAAAAGCGAGAACCGACATGCTCTCAGGCTCCTTGCCCAATGCTATGAGGCAACAAATAAGCAAGAGAAGAAGATTGAGATGTGGGAACGGCTGGTAAATGTTGACTACGAAGAAGTTGACATCCTTCGCCAGCTTGGCAGTTATGCTTTAGAAGCGGGAAAGAAGGATAAAGCAGTTGGTTTCTTTAAGAAAACAATCAATCGATTGCTGAAGCGGAAAGACTTCACTCCGATTAGACAGATTCATGAGAAGCTGCTTGAAACTGACCCAAACCAATTTGATTACTCAATGAACCTCGCTGAGCAAATTGCCCTTACAAGCAAATCTTCCGCAGTAGCGATCCTTCGTGATACCGCCCAAGCGAGCAAAGACAATGTCGATCATTTGATCGAGATCCAAAAGCAGATCCTCACCCTTGATCGGGATGATGCGATCGCACGCGACAATCTGATCAAAAGTTACCGCAACAAGTATGCCGATCACTCCCGCTTGGAAAGCTGTTTGGAATCCTCCGCACTCAGTGGGATGATCAATCGAGATGTCCTCTTATCCATCGAAGATTTTGAAACCAATATCGCCTTCGATAAGGGAACGTTTGTATTCCAAAACTCAACAGGACGAATCGGACGAATTCGATCGATCGATGAAACGGACGTAATCGTTGATTTTGCCGGTCAAGCCACTACCCAAGGATCTCGTCTTTCAACAAATATGGCGTTTAAGAGTCTTCAAGCCCTGCCAAAGAGCCATATCTGGGTGTTGAAGAGCGCTTTACCGAAGCAAAAGCTCCACGACAAGGTTAAAAGTGATGTGCCTTGGACGTTGAACATTCTCATGGCCAGTAACGGCGGGCAATCAAGCCTTAGAGAGATGAAAGCAGAGTTGGTTCCTTCGATTCTTGAGCCAAAAGAGTGGACCAGCTGGATGAATCAAGCAAAGAAAGAGTTGATGTCCAACCCGCTCTTTGATCTCTCCCCTACTGACAGTGATGTCTATCTGCTTCGCTCCACTCCGATCAGCTATGAAGAGAAGCAACTTTCAATCTTCCGAAGCGAACGCGACTTCTATGATAAGATTCGCCGCTTACGAGAGTTTATCGCCGGTAAAGGTGATGTTGAAAGTGACTATTTCTTAGAAATGGTCGGGTTCTTCGGTGAGGTCTTCTTTGAAGAGAATGGAATCCTTAAACCGATTGTGGTTACTACCGATACGATCATGTCCTCCTATCTTTTGCTGGAGGAACTCGTTGAAAAACAAGGGATGCACTTTGTAACGCTTCCCGAAGCGTTTGGGTTCATCGACCTCTTTGAACGAGCCGATGACCTGTATAAGGTCTTTACCCCGATCAAAGACTCGGAGTTAAAGAAATCCTTCATCGACCATGTTGTTGAAGAGGTTCCTTCTTGGCCAAAGGTCTTAACGGAGATCTTTGGAGGGTATCTGACCAGCTACATCCCTGAGATCTTCCGACACAACAAGAAGAACGCCGATCTACTCAAGCTCTACAAGGATGCTGTTGAGAACTATAAGGAGAAGGCGGCTACGCTTATCTACCTGCTTAAGAACGGCGATAAAAAGATCTGGGATAAGAGCGGATATTCTCAAGAACAGTTGCTCTACATTCAGCTCCAGCTTCTGGATACGGTTAATCGATATATCGATGCCAAACGAGATACACAGGAGAACCGAAAGAACTCCAAGGCGTTAATGGGCCTGGTCTTTGATGACAAGATGATCTTCACCCGAATTGAAGAGGGCAATGAAGAGAACGCTCAGCGCATCTACTCTTTGGTTGCTAACGTCTTCGATCTGCCCGGCGGAAAGAAGATTGAGGTAAAGCACGCAATCAGTGTGAAGTTCCCCGAGTTTAAGTTCTTTGATGAAGCACCACTAGCCGTGCGTGAAACCTTTGTCCCCACCGGCCTTTTCTGTACCGCTGCTTCCTTGGAAGCAAAGAAGAAGGAGTTGGAATACATCCAACACGTGGAACTTCCGGAGATCGCCAAAGAGATCGGGGCCGCCCGTGAGATGGGTGACTTACGTGAAAACAGCGAGTATAAGTACGGGAAAGAGAAACAGAATCTTGTTTCCAACAACCTCCGCCGTCTTGCTGAAGAGATCGATCGAGCCACCGTCATCACCGTCGACATGGTTGACGATTCCAAGGTTGGCTTTGGAACAAAGGTAACGTTGATGGACAACCTTACCGGCCAAGTGGTGGTGTACACAATTATGGGTCCCTGGGAATCAAACCCAAATGAGAACATCATCAACATCGCCGCACCCTTTGGACGAGAGTTGGTAAACCACGAAGTTGGCGAACGCTTCACGTTTGCTATCAACGAACAAGCGTATGACTTCACCGTCCAAACAATTGAGAAAGTCAATTTCTCATAATTGATTCTGTGATCAACAAAACGCCTCCATCTGGAGGCGTTTGCTGTCTCTCATTACGTTAACGCTATTGATTCATTTCACTGTTAATGAAGAACTTTGGATATGCCCGACGGATCGTTTCTTCATCGACCTTATAGCGACTGAGGTGTTTTTCCACAAGACTTTGGGCGAGTTGAACGTCTTTGGTTTTCAAAGCTTCAGCTATTTGCCGGTGATCTTCAACGATCTTTGTATTCTTCACTGCTTCTAGGCTCATCTTTCTCACTCGGTCAAAGTGAATATTCATCCCCTCATTGAGCCAGTTGTATGAGGTAATCTTTCCGGCAGCGGTAAAGAGTGTGGCATGGAACGTATCGTCCAGTTCCAAGAGCTTTGTTGGGTTGTTCAGCTCAAGGTAAAGTTCTTGTAGTTGAACGAGCTCATTTAATTTTACGAAGGTTTCATCGGTAGCGGTTTCACAGAGAATTTTAACTACTTCTTTTTCAAGGGCAATTCGGATGAAGCGCGCTTCTTCCACAAGGGAGTAATCGATTAATCCAACTTGGGTGCCTTTTTGGGGAAAGATCGTAACAATCCCTACCCTACTTAACTCGATGAGGGCTTCGCGCACCGGAGTGCGCGAGATCCCCATCTGCTCTGCCAGCTCTTTTTCGCTGAGTAAACTTCCTGGCTCCAAGTCGAGGGAGATTACATTTTGTTTGAGCATGCGCAAGGCATAACTTCGGGCGTTCTCTGAATGTTCTTTTGGGATGATTCTCATGTTGTTAAGCCGGAACAGGTCCGATGTACTCCTTCGTCTCAATTATACCGATACTACCCGCTTAGGTCACCCTACAACGGGGCCGAATATCATATTAGGAATCCAGAGAACCAATCCCGGTAGATATACCAAGAGCGCCAACTCAAGTAAAATTGCGATCATAAAAGGAATTGATTCCTTCGTGTAATCTTCGATCGGACAGTCGATGATACCGCATACCGTATAGAGGGCAGCCCCTACCGGAGGCGTCATCACCCCAAGGGTAACGATTGTAGCCATCAACACACCGAAGTGAACGGGATCCATCCCCACACTGGTAACCATTGGCAAGAAGATTGGGGTAAGGAGAAGGAAGTTCACGTTTGAATCAACAAACATTCCACTGATAAACAAAAATCCGAGCATGATCAAGGTTAAGAGTTGAGGGTTCTCAGTAATGCCAAATATAAATCGGCTGAGCACTGCCGGTAACTGAACCCAGGTAATCGCATAGGAGAATGGTCCGCTCATCGCAATGATCAGCATGATCGCCCCATTATCCTTAATCGTTGTAATTAACGCTTCCTTAAAGCTTTGCCACGTCAAATCTTTATAGACAAACGCTCCGATAACCAACGCGTAGATGACGGCAAATGCTCCGGATTCACTTGGGGTGAAGAGTCCGAAACGAATCCCAACGATCAGGATGATCGGGAAGAGTAACGCCCAAATCGATTCTTTAAGGTTTTCACCAAGCTCGCGTAGCGTCAGTTTGGGAACATCGGTTTTCGGGGGATCGAATTTGCGGTATCGGCTGGTGATACTGGTGGTTGCCATAATAAAGAACATCATAAGAACTCCGGGAATGATACCGGCAGCAAAGAGGCGACCGATCGAGACTTCCCCGATAAATCCAAAGATAATTAAACCTAGACTCGGTGGGATCGTTGCGGTAATCAACGCAGTGGTACAGTTTACTGCGGTAATATACCCTTTGGTATACCCTATTCGCATCATCTCCGGGCCAAGGATTCGGGTTTCCATCGCGGCATCAGCGGTGGCCGAGCCGGATACTCCACCCATCAATGTTGAAAGTACAACGGAAATCTGAGCGGTTCCGCCGTACATGCGTCGGGTAAGTAAGCGGGCAAGGCTCAAGAGCCGTTCGGTTATTCCGGAAACGTTCATCAAGTTTCCGGCGAAGATAAAGAATGGTACCGCCAAGAACGCAAAGCTTTGGCTTTGGAGAAGCACCATTTGGACTGCTGCTTCAAAGGGAAGGATAGGCATACTAAAAAAGTATGCAAACCCGGCAGCCCCAATCACAAATGCGATTGGCATCCCCATAACAAGAAATGCTACAAAGGTGAGAAGAAGTAAACTCATCCTACAACCTCCACTTGGCTGCCTTGAAAGAGATCTTTCATCGCATGGTAGATTTTTATAACGGTTGAAATAGACATTGAAAATGCAGCGACTACCAGACTGTAGGTAACCAATGCATAGGGAATAGGCATCGATTGATAGGTTCGAACTCGTTCAACCCAAGCCAGCCGTGCTCCATAATAGAAGAGAATGAATTGGGCACCTAAAATGACAAATAAGACGATAATCTCGACTACTTGAGCAACTTTCTTTGGAAGGTTTCTCGTTACTAAATCGATACCGACAAGCTGACCACTGCGCCACGCTATATCAGCACCCAAAAAAGAGGTCCAAGCGAGCATTAAAAGTGACATATCGATGTTCCAAGACATCGAAAAACGGAAAAAGCGAAGAATCGCCGACATGAAGACAAAGATGATGAGTGCTATAAAGCCGATTCCCACAAGAACAAGCTCCGCCTTTATCAATGTCTGATAGATTTTTTTAACGATATTCATACCCTACTCCCAAGGTTTAGAGGTGCGGAAGGGTTGCCTTCCGCACGGTGAAATGAATAGGAATCTTCGATTATGAATTAGTATCCAAGTTCCTTGAAGAGTCGATCCTTCAGTCCGGCGGTGAACTTCAGGTCATTGTTGGTGTACATTGGGTTGATCGCGGCCATCCACTCATCCATGTTTACTTCCGTGATCTTTACTCCGTTGGCTACCATCTTTTCGTACAGCGGATCTTCCTCGGCCTGAATGATCTTACCGTATTCAAGGGCGGTCTCGCGCATCGTTTTTACGAAGAACTCACGATCAGCTTCGCTCATTGAGTTATAGAATGTGGTTGAGCAAACTAAAGAGCTTTGGAGCATGAAGTGCTTGGTCATGGCGATATACTTGGTAACTTCATAGAGTCGAGCACCGTCAGCTGCCGAAACTTGGACTTCCGTTCCATCAAGAGATTTTTGCTGGATTGCCGGGAATACTTCACCAAAGGTGATTCCTACGTTTGCAAATCCAAGATACTTGGCCAATGCATTACCGATATTATTTCCAAAACCGCGAATGCGCAGACCGGAGAGATCAGAAACCTTTTCAACAGGAACATTGGTGTAGAAGTTTCGGAATCCGTTGTACATATCGGCGATAAGGACGATCCCCTGCTTCTCTAGTTGAGCCTGCCACTCTTTGAAGAGAGCAGTTTCAGGAAGCTTCACCAAGTCTTCGGGATTGGTAAGAATGAAGGGAGCCATGAGGATATTCAAGTCGGGGATGTTGAACTGACTGGCGAGCCGACCTGGGTCAGTGGGAACTACCAAACTGACTCCAAGCTTTGCCTGAGTTACCAATGCATCGGTGTCACTGGAAAGTGCTCCGGCTACTTGAACCGTAGCATTAAAGCGACCGCTGGCGTTGAGTTTGTCAGCGACTGCTTGCATCATTCTGCTTTGCCCGGTTGAAGGAGCCTCGGTACCGGCAAAGACGACGGGGATTTTTGCTTCACTTGCAGCTTCTTTCGCCCCACCGGCAAAAATTGAACTTGCAGCAATGAGTACGATTAAGATCAAAGCAATACTCTTTTTCATGTCAGAATCCTCCTATAGATTATTGGTGACATTTCTTATCCATAGCGGGGCCCAAGGGGTCCAAAAGCTGTGGTTACTTACAGCCTACACCTTGCATACTAGTATGTCAAATAAAATAATATGGATTATTTTGTCAACATATATGATTTATCTAAAACAGTTATTTGAAAATATCAAAGAATTCAATCTTAAAGCTCTTATAGGAAAGAAGCCAAACAAGTATGGACAAGAGACCTAAGAGAAGGAGGATTCCCAAGTTTACGAGTGTCGATCCCGCGATGTACCAGGAGGGAGCAATGAGTTTGTAGAGAAGGACACCGATGAGAATGGGTATGTTGGCTATGATGATCTTTCCTACCCTTTTATGGAGCTCTCTATCGATGAGTGGTTGATAGAGATCCTTGATGAGGTAGAGCATGGGAATGAGGGTGATGAGATAGGAGATTCCATTGGCTAAGGAGAGGGATCTGATACCAACCTTTGCATTGACAAGTAAAAACATTAAAGCAATATCAAGGAGATTTTGAACTATTTGGATCGCGGTCATTGCCCCAAAGCGCTTGGTGGCAAAGCCCAGGCGAAGGAGCAAGGAGTAAAAGGCAGTGGAAGTCATAAAAAGTAAGTATGGGCCTAAGACTTGAGCCGTCTGAAGTGAATCGGCGGGGGTAAACTTTCCCCCTTGGAGGATTACGGTAATAATCTCCAAGCGAAAGGCGTAGATAATGATCGTGCTTGGTAGGAGCAGTGAGGTCAGTTTAATGAGGGCTTCCCGACTTTGGTGTTGTAAAACTTGGTAATCGTTTTGAGCAAACCCAAGGGCGAGCGCGGGCAGCGTTACCGCAGCGATTGCATTAAAAAAGATTCCGTAGGGGGTTTGGTAGAAGATCAGGGAGTTTGCAAACGCCGTTACCCTCCCCTCACCCAAGGAGGAGGCAAGGTAATAGCTGACCATCTGGGTGACAATTTGCATTCCCATCCCAATCGAGACCAAAGCCCATGCTTTCATCGTTGGAGCAAAGGCAGTGCCTTTGGGATTAAAGATTGGCCGTATCCTATACCCTTCCCTTCTTAACGTTACATATGCATAGAGGCCTTGAAGAAAACCTCCACCTATCGTGGCGTAGGCAACGCTCATCGCCCCCAAGGAGGATGCTGTGAGCAGAACCATGGCGATGACGATAATTGAGTAGAAGAGCGGACTGACAAAGGCGTGGAAAAACTTCTTGTGCAGCTGAAGCAGTCCGGTAAAGGTGGCACTGAGGCTAATTGTTCCAAGATATGCGATGAAGTACGGTAAAAGCTTGGAGCCCAGGTGGATTTGGTATGGGTCAAAATCACTTAAAAAAGCGATGATCTCCGATCCAAAGAGATAGGATAAAACCGTCAACGGAATGAAGAGCAGGGTTTGGTAGGTCACCAAGAGACCAAAGAGTTTTTGGGCATCTTCCTTTTGGTTATTTGCAAGGAGATGGGAGAAGGAGGGAATGAGGGCGGAGTTCATCGCCCCTTCGGCAAAGAGCTTACGAAAGCTGTTTGGGATATTGAAGGTGAAGTTGATCACATCCCCTACCGCAGTTGCCCCAAAAAGCGTTGTTAAGACCCGGGAACGAACGATCCCCAGCAAGCGACTTGCCAAGGTGCAGATCATCACCGTGAGACTGTGCTTATTTCGCTCCGTAGAATCGCTCAAGGTACGCTCGCTTAAAGGAGGCAAACTCATTGTTTGCAATCGCCGCTCGAACTCGCTCCATCAAGCGGTAGAAGTAGGTAAGGTTGTGTTCGGTGGCCAACATACCCCCGAGCATCTCTTTTGCTTTGACGAGATGGTGGACATATCCCCGGCTGTAGTGAGTACACGCGCGGCACGGACACCCCTCTTCGATCGGTCCTTGATCGAACTTATAGATCGCTTTCTTCATCACCAAGACTCCGTCATCGGTGAAGAGCGCCCCGTTACGGGCCATCCTCGTAGCCAAGACACAGTCAAACATATCGATTCCCTGCTCCACCGCTTCGAGGATGTAGTCGGGCGATCCAATTCCCATCACATACCGAGGTTTTTCTTTGGTTACGAAGCTTGCGGTATGAGCGAGGAAGTGAATGAACTCCTCTTTTGTCTCCCCTACGCTCAAGCCCCCGATCGCGAGGCCGGGAAAGTCTTGCTCATTGAAAAACTCCGCCGATTCCTTTCTCAGGTCTTCGTAGAAGTTTCCTTGAACAATTCCAAAGAGATTTCCCCTCATCGTCTCATGCTCAGCGCGGTGGATAAGGGCACGTTTTGCCCAGCGGTGAGTAAGCTCCATCGCCTCTTTTGCTGCTTTGTAGGAGATCTCCGGCGGAGTACAGACATCTAAGCACATCGCAATGTCACTGCCGATGATCGCTTGGGTATCGATCACGCTTTCGGGGGTAAAGAGGTGACGCGACCCGTCGATGTGGCTTTGAAAACTCACCCCCTTCTCTTCGATCTTTCGTAAGCCTGAGAGGCTGAAGACTTGAAACCCTCCACTGTCGGTAAGGAGGTTCTGATCCCAACCGCTGAAGGCATGTAAGCCACCATACTGCGAAAGAACCTCCAAACCGGGACGAAGATAGAGGTGGTAGGTGTTTCCTAAAATAAGCTTGTAGCCAATTCGTTTTACCTCTTCATGATGAATCCCTTTTACCGTAGCTGCGGTTCCCACCGGCATAAAGACCGGAGTTTGGACCGTTCCGTGGTTAAGGTGTAATAATCCAAGCCGAGCATTGGATGAAGTGTCTTGATGGGTTGTTTCGAATATCGCCATGATTATCCCTGTTTCGAGAAGATACGCTGAAGCGCTGCGAGCAATAGTATCACAAGAGCGGGAATTACCATAGCCCAGATGGGCGGAAGGACCCCCTGCCGAGCAGCGATCATCGTAACCATTTGCAGGACATAGTACACAACCGCTACGATTAAACTGGTGATGACCGCAAAGAGTAAGATGTTCTTTTTCAATGCATAGCGAATCGTGGCGGCGATGAAGATAAGAACCAAAGGGTTCAGCGAATCGATGATTCGCTTTGCAAAATCGGCGGCAAGCGGGGTATAGCGGTTGGGATCGATTCGCTTCATCCACGTGAGATAGTTCATCGCAGTTTGGATATCCATCTGTTCAATGTCGCTTCCGGAACCTTTGAAGTACGATGGATCGAGGTTGATTCGCTGGTTGTCATAGTAATCGATCGTTGTTGAAACTACTTCATTGTGGATCTCTTTACTTTGAACGTTCTTAAACACCCAATGAAGGGTACTCTCTTCAAAGGTACCACTTTGGGCATCGAGGCGCTGAGTAAGGGTTCCCTTCTCGTCAAAGAGTAGCAGCAGGACCTCTCTGAGTTGATTGGTATCAGAACGATAGTGGCG
>CAYUHP010000006.1:12358-41870 GCA_964444595.1 uncultured Sphaerochaeta sp.
TCATGGGAGAGGTAGGTATCCAAATTGGCAAAGAGATCGACACTGATGAGCATGAGCGTCGTTAAGAAGAGAGCAATAATTCCTACTTGCAGTGTCTGGGTAATGATGTATCGTCTGTACAGCTTCATGAGCGCCTCATCATGAGCAGTAACATAACTCCTATTCCACCGAGAATGAAGTTCGGAGCCCAAATAAAGATCGCGGCGGAGATTGGGTAGGTGAAGATCTGCAGTTGAGCAAAGAAGAGCAGATACCAATACGCAACGGCGGTGAGCATTGAAACCCCGAAGCCGATCAGCTTTCCGTGCCGAACGCGAACTCTCGTCAAGATAAAGGTGAGAAAGAGCAACATCGTGCATGCCGCACTAAGGGCATATTTCTTATGCAACTCTGCGGTATAGTACTGCAGATAGAAGTTAATCGGTTTTTCTTTTTTAAAGGCCTTTAACTCCTCTTTTTCTCGTCTTCCCTCTTTGATGTCAGCCTTCAATTGCGCCAATTCAACGGTGTACCGAGCAGTTTCTTCCGCTACCGCTACGGTATATTGAGCAATCTCTTCTTTGAGTTGCTTGCTGCTGAGTTGACTGGGCAAGGCTGAACCCAAGGAACCGACTTGCTTGGAGAAATCCAAAAAGAGTTGAGCGCGTTCGCCTTTTGCAAGCGCCCACTCACCCACCCCCCTGGTGTGAAGAATTTGAGGTTGATCGAGTTCAAGAAGATACACAAAGTTCAGTGAGGGGTCCATCGTAATCGTTGCCGATGGTGCGGTGAGAATTTGCCCTTCCCCGCGAGTTGGGGAATCGAAGATAATTAATTCTTCAACTCGGTTATCCACAACATCTTTGTTGATTAGGGTTTTGGTCCCGATCGTATTGATTCCCCCATCGACCAATTCGAGGGTGGGAAGTTCTTGCATTAGGGAAGTATAGAGCTGGCGGTACTGCTGCGATGAGTACGGAAGCACAAAGTCGGCTGTGAGAAAGGTCGCCCCGCTGATCACAAGGGAGATGAGTAGAATCGGAAGATAGAGGCGCATGGGAGCTATTCCGCTGCAACGCAAAGCCAGAATCTCCCGGTGTTCGGAGAGATCCCCTAAGGTCATGCTGGAGGCGGTCAAACTAGAAAAAGGAAAGGTAAAGAGAAGAAACTGCGGGATTGAATACAGAATCGCTTTCAATACCGAGTAGTAATCGATCTGTTTGATGAGGATTTTCTGGGCAAGCAATAAGATTTGGTTGATGAAGAAGATAAAGAAGAAAAAAAGGAACGCCACGAAAAAGGAGAGCAAATACTCTCTTGATACGTGGCGATAGACAAGACGATATCTTCTGCTCATCTTTTCTTATACTCCCGTCGAACCAAACCCTCCGCCTCCCCGCTCTGTTGAGTCTAGTTCATCAGCAAGCGAAAAGGAAGCTTGAACAACCGGTGTGATGATAAGCTGAGCAATTCGATCACCGCTTTTGATGATAAACGGCTCGCTACCGTGATTTATCAGAATAACGGTAATCTCCCCCCGGTAATCGCTGTCGATCGTTCCTGGGCTGTTTAACACCGTTACACCGGCTTTGGCGGCCAAGCCGCTACGGGGTCGGACCTGGGCTTCATAGTGAGGTGGCAGTTCCAAGGCAATTCCAGTGGGAATCAAGGCCCGCTCCCCGCTTTGAAGAACAAGCGGTTCGTCCAAGAGAGCGGTTAGATCCGCTCCAGCACTCCCGCTTGTTGCATAGGTGGGAATGCTTGCCCCCGCTTTGAGGGCAAGCACCTTAATCGTAATCATTTTGAACCCTTCGGATCGATCGCATCGATGTAGGAGAGGTTCAATCGATTTTGTCGATCGATCTCCATCAACTTCACCGGTACAACCTGACCGAGCTTAAGAACGTCTTCGACGTTTTGAACTCGGGTTCGAGAGAGTTTGGAGATGTGGCAGAGGCCTTCCTTTCCGGGAAGGATCTCAATGAATGCGCCGAAATCCATGATTCGTTTGACCGTTCCTTGGTAGATTCTGCCAACTTCCGGCTCTTCAATGATCGAGGTTACCAGCTCTTTTGCTTTTTGGGCGGAAGCATTGTTGCGACCGAAGATCATGATCGTTCCATCATCTTCAATGTTTACTTCCGCACCGCTTTGAGCCGCGATCCCCTTGATCGTCTTTCCGCCGGTTCCGATGATCGCTCCGATCTTCTCCTCATCAACTTTCATCGTGAGAATCTTGGGAGCGTACTCGCTGATCTCCTCACGAGAGGTTGCAAGACCCTTCTCCATCTCACCGAGGATGTGCAGTCGAGCATCTTTTGCCTGAGCAAGCGCTTCGGCCATGATCTGGGGAGTAATTCCGGCGATCTTGATATCCATCTGGAACGCAGTGATTCCATCTTTGGTTCCGGCAACTTTAAAGTCCATATCTCCGAGGTGGTCTTCTTCGCCGAGGATATCGGAAAGAATCACGTACTTGGAGTAATCGGATCCTTCGGTGATCAAGCCCATCGCGATGCCGGCAACCGGCTTGGAGATGGGAACACCGGCATCCATCAAGGAGAGGGTTCCGCCGCAGACCGATGCCATCGAAGAGGAACCGTTGGATTCGGTGATCTCACTGACGATTCGAATCGTGTACGGGAACGCTTCTTTTGAGGGAAGAACACCTTCCAATGCTCGTTGAGCGAGGTGCCCGTGTCCGATCTCTCGACGTCCCGTGCCAAGGCGGCCGGTCTCTCCGACGCTGAACGGAGGGAAGTTGTAGTGGAGCATGAAGGAAGAGAAGGTCTTCTCGCCGTCAATCGTGTCAAACATCTGCTCGTCACTGGTTGTTCCCAACGTGGTAACCGCTAAGCTCTGCGTTTCACCGCGGGTGAAGAGAGCGGAGCCGTGGGTCCGGGGAAGCAGTCCTACTTCGCTGGTAATCTTTCGAATTTGAGTCGTCGTTCTTCCATCAGTTCGAACCCCGTCATTGAGGATCGAGGAGCGAAGAATCGTGTACTCCAACTCTTCAAAGAGATTGTTAACTTCTTTTACTCGCTTGTCATCTTCGGCGAGCACATCGGCAAACTTCTCAAGGGTTTCGGCAAGCACCTCGGCGATAGCCGCATGCCTTTCCATCTTACCTTTGACAAAGGATGCTTCCTTTACTTTTGGTTCGGCAAAAGCTCTGATCGGATCGAGGAAGGAGAGGTCTTTTTCGATTACGGGAATCGGAAGTTTCTCTTTACCGACGATCTTTGCAAATTCAATCTGAGCTTCAACGATCGATTGAATCACCGGTAAGGCTGCATCAATCGCTTCCAACATCAGATCTTCGTTAACCTCTTTTGCTCCGCCTTCAACCATCGTAATTCCGTCACGGGTTCCCGCAACGACGATATCAAGGGTTGCTTCTTCAATTTGGCTGAACGTTGGGTTGATGACAAGTTTACCGTCAACTTGAGCCACTCTCACGGCTGCAATTGGACCATTGAAGGGAATATCACTGATTGTAACGGCACAGGATGCGGCGTTGATCGCGATAATATCAGGGGTATTAGTCATATCACTGGATACGACGGTGGGAACGATTTGGATCTCCCGACCAAACGCCTTGTCAAAGAGGGGGCGCATCGGGCGGTCGATCAAGCGGCTTACAAGGATCTCTTTGTCTTTGGGTCTTCCCTCACGCTTCAGAAAACCACCAGGAATCTTTCCGGCTGCGTAGTACTTTTCATTGTATTCAACGCTGAGAGGGACATAATCGAGCTCTTCGTTGGGAGCTCGGCCACTGCATACGGTGGCAAGCACGGCACTTCCCTCATAGGAGGCATAGACAGCACCATTGGCTTGTTTTGCGATCTTTCCGGTCTCGAAGACCAAGTCGGCGTCGCCAATCCGAACACTTACTTTTTTACTTTCCATGAATTCATTCCTTCTTTCATTCTTCATTCTTCTTTTGACGCAAAAGAGCTCCAATGACCTGGTGTGTCACCGGAGCTTCTTGCTATCGATTACCCATCACCTACTTTCTCAAGCCGAGTTCGGCGATGAGGGTGCGGTATGCATCAATATCGCGGTTTCTTAAGTATTTAAGGAGCCGACGACGTTGACCGACAAGCTTCAGCAAGCCGCGGTTACCGGCGTGGTCCTTGGGGTTGCGTTTAAAGTGATCCTGAAGATCGTTGATCCGGACCGTTAGCAGTGCGATCTGCGCTTGGGTTGATCCGGTGTTTTTCGCATCACCGCCAAATTTGACGATGATCTCTTCTTTCTGTTCTTTCGTAATCATATACGACTCCCCTTAGCATCCAAGCTAAGATGTAATATACCGTCTTCTTCCAATGCAGCCGGATACAGAAGCCGAATCTCCGTCTCGTCGATTTCAGCGATAAGATCGATCTTACCACCATCGGCATAGAAGAGCGTGGCGTTATATACGCCCTCTTTCGGCAATAACTGGCTGAAGGATTCGGTACGGTACAGCAGACCTTCCTTGGTGGATATCGGTTTCAGTGAAACCAAATCCAATGAGTACGGTCGGCCGAGCATACTTTGGACTCCTTCCGAAGCGCCCTCAAGAAGTTTTTTACGCACCAAGGTACTGCTGGTGATCTCCCCACTCCTCGTTAACACGAAGGGCGGAATCTCAACAAGAGCACCGGGTGACAATCGATTCAGATGTTCCTGCAGCTGAACAGATCCGACTGATGACGTCGGGACACCGCAGCGGAAATCTTCGCCGACAACCATCGCCTTGAGGTGGCAAAAACCACTGATCAGGGCGAGGAACTCCTCCCCTGTGAGTTTACTGAATTCTGGGCAAAAGTCAATGATCGTAAGATGATCAACCCCAATTGAGGTAAGAAGTTCATCCCTCTGGCGGTTGGTGATCAGTTGATCGTGATAGGTCATTGCCTTTGCAACCATCTTGGGGTTGCGGTCAAAGGTAATGACCATCGATTGAAGGTTTTGTTCTTTTGCCATCTCGATGATTCTTTCGATAATTGAAAGGTGGCCTTGATGAAGACCATCAAAGACCCCTACTGAAACCACCATAGGAATTGAAGAAAGGGCCTTGCTTCGACTCAGGTCCATAAAATCATGAATCTGCACGGCTTCCTCCGCGATTTATCTGAGCGATCAGCCTTTGTTCGCCAATCTTTCCCATCGCCCGGAGAATGTTGTCATTGCTGTAAAAAGCAATGTATTCACTACCTCGCTTGATGAGTTCATATGAGTCGGGATACCGACCATTGGCAAGCGAAAACAAAAGATTATCTTCGACCTTTGCGATCGCTACATGATCCAGTCGGCGTAAGTACTCATCGGTGTGATCTTCAGTAGTTACTTCATCGAGGGTAAATGGACCGATTGAGGTCCGAGTTAACCCAACTAAGTGAGCTCGAGAAGAGCACGCCAATCCAAGATCGCGAGCAAGGGAGCGAATATACGTTCCCTTGGAGACACTCACATCGGCGGTAAGAATCCCATCTTCATACGTGATTGCATCAAAGTGATCGATTCGAACCGGACGAGGCGCAAGGGTAACTTCTTTCCCTTTTCTGGCCAGGGCACTGGCTCGTTTTCCCCCTACATGTAGGGCGGAGTAGATCGGGGGTTCTTGCAAGATCTCACCGCTAAAGCTCTTCATCGCTTCTTTGATTTGATCAAAGGAGGGAAGATCGGCGGTAGCGATCACCTCTCCTTCCGGATCGAGGGTATCAGTTTCACTGCCAAAAGCAATCTCGGCTCGATAGGATTTATCCATTGAGGAGAAGAGCGGATTAAGCTTTGTCATCGCCCCGGTGAGGACAATGAGTAAACCCTGGGCAAACTTGTCCAGGGTTCCGGCGTGGCCTACTTTTTTGCCGTGCGTTCTTTTAATCGTATTCAAGGCAGTAAAGCTGGTAACACCGCTTTCTTTATTGAACAAGATAATCCTATTCGTCTTCGTCATGATTGATCAAAGAATCGATCAGCGTGTTGACTTTATGTCCATCCTCCAGGGAGTGGTCTGCCTTAAAGGTGAGCACGGGGGTGTTCCTCGTTTTCAGGAAAGCTCCGACGCGCTTTTGGATAAATCCACTGGCTCGTCGCAAAGCCTCAACACTTTGATTAAGCGATACATCATCCAGCACACTGGAGATATAGATCGTTGCGCTGCCGTTACCGGAGGCAAGCTCCACCCGGCTTACTGAAACCAAGGTGGAGAGCTCGGGGCTCTTGATCTCCCCTTTCATGATCAAAGAGGAGATCGCTTCGGCTATCTTCGCCTCAAGGCGTTTTCTCACGTGTTCACTCATATTCGTTCAATCGACTCCAGCTTCCGGGCAATCTCTTCATGCTCGTAAATCTCAAGGATATCACCGCTTCTGAGGTCGTGGAAGTTCTCAAGACCGATACCACATTCGAATCCTTCAAGGACCTCGCGGGCATCATCTTTAAAGCGCTTCAACGAAGAGAGTTTCAGGCGCTCGGGGCTGATCTGAACACTGTCGCGAATAACTTTCACGTAACTGTTTCGTTTGACCTTGCCCTTAAGGACCATACAACCGGCGATCAGGCCGATTCTCGGAACCTTAAACGTCTCACGTACTTCAACGGAACCGATTTCAACTTCGCGAACCTCGGGAGACAACATCCCTTCCATTGCGCTGCGAATATCATCGATCGCATCGTAGATGATGTTGTACTTGCGAACCTCAATCTTCTCTTGGTCGGCAAGGGCCTGCGCTCGGGGAGTCGGGCGCACGTTAAATCCGATGATCAGGGCGTCGGAGGCACTGGCAAGGGTTACATCGCTTTCAATGATCGCTCCGGCACTGGCTCGAATAACGTTAAGTCGGATCTCATTGTTTGAAAGCTTCTCAAGCGATTGCTGAAGGGCTTCAACCGAGCCTTGCACGTCACCTTTGATGATCACGTTAAAGTCTTGGATCTCCCCTTCCTGAATCTTTGAATACAGTGATTCAAGGGTAACCTTCTTCACATTGCGGCTTTCGCCCAATCGTTCAAGTTCTTGTCGCTTGGCACCGACCTGGCGCGCTTGGCGTTCATCTTCAGTAACTTGGAATGGGTCTCCGGCTCCGGGGATATCGGAAAGACCGATGATCTCAACGGGAGTGGAGGGACCGGCTTCTTCGATCTTCTCACCGGTGTCATCAAACATCGCCCGAACTCGACCGGCGTAAATTCCCGCCACGTAGTGATCGCCTTGGTGCAGTGTTCCCCGTTCAACAAGGACACTGGCGACGATTCCTCGGCCTTGGTCAACGCGAGATTCGAGAACTTTACCTTCGGCGCGGCAGTTTACCGCTGCTTTCAGCTCAAGCATCTCCGCTTGTAGCAGTACGGTATCCAAGAGTTCGTCAATTCCCAGCTTCTTAAGGGCTGAGATTTGACAGAAGAGGGTTTGACCACCCCACTCCTCGGGCATCAATCCAAGATCAGAGAGCTGTTGCATCACCCGCTCCGGTTTGGCTTCCGGTAAGTCAATCTTGTTGATTGCGACAACAATCGGAACGTTGGCTGCCTTTGCGTGGTCGATCGCTTCTCTGGTTTGAGGCATTACCCCATCGTTTGCGGCGACGACCAGAATGACGATATCCGTCAGTTGGGCACCCCGAGCCCGCATCATACTAAATGCGGAGTGACCGGGGGTGTCCAAGAACACCACATCGCCCTTGTTGGGCAGCGTTACTTTATACGCACCGATGTGCTGAGTAATTCCCCCAAACTCCCCTTCAGCTACCTTCGTTGATCGAATAGCGTCCAAGAGTTTGGTTTTACCGTGGTCAACGTGACCCATGACCGTTACGATCGGAGCTCGATCCACGAGTTCCTCTTCTTCATCTTCGTCACTGGCGATAATTGTTTCATCGTAGAGCGAAACAAGACGCACTTCACAGTTATACTCATTACAGATGATCTGAGCAGTATCAAAGTCGATCTGTTGGTTAATCGTAACCATCATGCCCATCTTAAAGAGCATTGCAATGATCTCTGCTGCCTTAAGATTCATCTTTTTAGCAAGATCGGCGACGGTGATTACTTCCATCATGTCAATCGACTTGGGAACGGAGGCAAGCTTGGCTGCTGCTTGTTCTTTTCGTCGTTGAATTTGGAATTCTTTCTCTTCTTCAGCATTTCGGCGCTTATAGTTCTGATCCCGTCGTTTCGTATACGGTTTCTTCTGAGCGCGCTGTTGTTCCTGCGGTGGTGCATCGCCCATCGGTGGTCTAAAACCACCGGGTCGACTGCCGGGCCGAGGAGTAAAGCCACCACCCTGAGGGAAGCGTCCGGGCCCGCCTTGGCGCTGCGAACCACCTTGATAGGGGGGACGTTGGCCGCCACCCTGGTACGGAGGACGCTGACCGCCTCCCTGGTAGGGAGGACGCTGGCCACCGGGGCGTTGACCTCCGCCTTGATAGGGAGGTCGCTGACCATCTTGCCGAGCAGGCCGCCCACCAACGGTGCCATAGACTCGCCTACCTTGCTGACCCTGAGGCGGGCGTTGTTGTTGAACGCGCTCAGGAGTATCATTAATCGTGAGGCCTTGGTTTGGTACCGGCGGAAGGTTCGTGGGACGAATTACTTTCGGACCGGTATGCAAAGGCGATGAGCCCAGCCGCTCGCTGACTACCGGCTCGCGGCGCACGACCGTTTTGGAAGTCGGGGTGCTTGCACTCTTAGCTTCCTGCTTTTTCCGTGGTTCGCTCTTGGTTGGCTCGGGCTTTGGCGCTGGCTTTGCCTTTACTACTTTTTTCTTTACCACCACAACTCGGCGTTTTTCGGTGGTCTTTGGTTTTTGCTCGCCTTCCTTATCCGGTGCGCTTTTTGTCTCCTCAACATGTTCATTGGGGGCGACTACTTGCTTAATCAGGGTAATTTTAGGCTTATTTTTCTCTTCCGTCATTATTTCCTCTATGAGTTACTCTTCCTCAAACGCCAAACCAGTGCCGCAGTGGGGGCATATATCCATTTCCTCGGTGATTACTCCACCGCAAGAGGGACAAATGTACTGCATCTCTTCTTCATCATCATCCTCGACGATGTCAACGTGTTCGGTAATGATATCCTTAATCTGAATCAATTCTTCGTCGGTGAGATTCTCCAGCGTTGCCAGTTGCTCCTCACTGATATTAATGAACTCTTCAACGGTGTAAATATCGTAGAAGTGTAACTTCGCAATCAGTTCCTCGCCCAATGGCAGTTCAGTAAGAGCGATCTCATCCTCGTCGATTCCAAGTTCCACGACCTCTTCTTGAGCAAAGACCGGTTCTTCAAAGTGTTCGGTCACTTCGTTGTAGTACTCTTGACCCTCATCATCAAAGAAGATCGACTCAGCTCGATAACGAGCCTCTTTGGCGATATCCATCTCTTCAAATTGTTCTTGAGTTTTTACGTCGATCATCCAGTCAACAAGCTTGTTCGCAAGGCGGACATTTAAGCCTTGCTTACCAATAGCTAAAGAGAGTTGGCTTTCGTCAACGATCGCAACGGCGTGGTAAATATTTTTGTCAATGATCACAACATCACGAACCTGTGCCGGGGAGAGGGCGTTGCGGATGTAATTAATCGGGTTAGGATCATACCGCAAGATGTCGATCTTTTCCCCTTCGATCTCACTCATGATAGTCTGAATTCGATTTCCCTTCAACCCAACACACGCACCGACGGGGTCGATCTCATCATTGCGCGATGCAACGGCAACTTTTGAACGATATCCCGCTTCGCGGACAATTTTAACCACATCAATTTGGTTCTGGGCGATCTCAGGTACTTCGACTTCAAAGAGACGGCGGAGCAACTCCGGGCTGGATCGGGAAAGGATAACCCTCAAGCCCCGTTCTGCTTTTTCAACTTTTTCCACATAACACTTAATCTTGTCCCCGCTCTGGTAGCTTTCGCGACTTGATTGGTTTCGTTTTGGCAAGAGGCCTTCGGTATTACCGATATCTACGTAGATATCACCGTTGGGAAGTTGGCGACGGAAATATCCGATGATGACCATCCCCTCTTTTGCTTTGTACTCACTGTAGAGGGTGTCCTTCTGAATATCCCGAAAGCTTTGGTGGGCTCGTTGCTTTGCCGACTGGACACTGATTCGGTCAAACTCCTTCAAATCCACTGGGATTAAGAGTTCATCCCCGATCGTCGCACCCTCGTGAAGGGCAATTGCCTCGGAGTATGGGATCTCGGTTACTTCGTTATACCAGTTATCATCATCAACAACGAGGCGGCGACTCGCCATCTCGACGCTGCTGAAATCTTCGCTAAATTGTATTACTGCGTTTTCGTCGGTGCCAAATTTGCGTTTAAATGCAGCCCGAAGAATATCTTCGATCGTAGTAATTACTAACTCTTCGCTGATGTTCTTCTCTGCTACCATCGCTCGTATTGCATCACCAATATCAGTTGCCATGTGGTGTATCCTCCCATCGGTAATCGAGCTTTGCTTTTTGAATCTCATCAAACTCGACCGATTTTCGTTCCAATTGTTCCTTCGTATCATCAACGAATACATCGCTGAGGGTCAGAGACGTTTCTTCCGTGGATTCGATGATCCCGCTGAGCCATCCCTTTATGATCGTGGAATAAATCCGTATGCGCTTACCGATATACAAGGTAAGTTCATATACGTCTTTAAGATTACGCTGCAAGCCCGGGGTTGAAACTTCCAAGCTTACCTCTCTGCTTTCATAGAACAGATTCAGCTTTGGGGCAACAATCTTATGAACCGTTGCGCAATCATCCACCGTGGTAGTTCGGCTTTCTGCCATGATTACCAAGTTCACCCCAACATGACCTCGACTCTCAAAGATCGAGACGTCGACTAAGCGCAGTCCGACCGCTTGGATCAATGGTTCAAAGGTGACAAACAGTGGTGTTTCTTCAATCCCTTTCTTTAGCATGCTTCGTTCGCTTCTCCATAAAAAGGGGATGCACCTCGCGGCGATCCCCCAATAATCAATTAATCCTTCCTGTATAATAGTGATATCGACACTATGTGTCAACTCGGGACCTTCCCTATTAGGATTGGGCAAGGGTGATAACAGAAGCAATGATTCCATAGTGCTCATTAAGGAGTTCCTTACAGCGATCTGTAGTAGAGCCGGTGGTGTAAACATCATCCAACAAGACAACGTGTTTTGATGGTAGGGGTGTCTTGGTTCCAGTCACTTCGATGCTTCTTTTCTTTTGAATGAGAAGATCGTGGACCTCGCACCCGAGATCTTTGGCAAGGATCTTCGATAGGATCACCATTTGGTCATAGCCTCTTCTTCTGCGCCCCGAGAAGGATGCGGGAGTGGGAACGATACAATCGATCTGTAAACCTCTTGTGAGTGGATGTAACACATGGGCAAGATAGTGCATAAGAGGTGGATCGTTCGTGTTTTTCATTTTGGCCAACAATCGGGCCAAAACTCCCTCATACACCCCCCAACTAACTTTTTGCTCAGTACACCAGGTGCACGCATACGCTGAGTCTAAGATCGGCAATGTGCAACGTGGGCAGCTGTGGTGATAGAGCGAGGTAAAGGAGGAGCTATACAGCTCCTGTGCACACGATGAGCACAGAACATTTTCCGAGAACCGATTACACTGATAGCAGAACATACCCCCTAAGGGGCAGATAGTGTTACTTCGCTTGTAAGCGCTCTTGCAGTTCCTTTAAAAACAAGAGGGCATCGACCGGTGTTGCATGCTCAAGGGCGAAGCTCTCAAGATCGATGAGAATTTGCGCTTCGATCTCATGATATGAGGAGATCGGATCCTCTGGTTCACTGAAGAGGTTCATCTGGACCGAGGAGAGGTCATAGTCAGCAAAGTGTTGGCGTTGGAATGATTGGGCGGTCTTCAGGACATTTGCTTGAATCCCCGCCATCTTTGCAACATTGAGGCCGTAGGATGAGTTGGCTACACCATCGATCACCCTTCGAAGGAAGCGAATCTCCCTACCCTGCTCCAGCACCTCCAGAGTAAGAAGTTGAAGGTTTTGCAGTTCGGTTCGGGCCAGTTCATGGTAGTGGGTGGCAAAGAGTGTTTTCGATCCGAGGGCGATCAGTTGCTTCATCACCGCATAGGCGATCGACATTCCGTCTTGGGTAGAAGTACCCCGGCCCAACTCGTCGATGATCACCAGTGAAGCTTTTGAAGCGGTTCGAAGGATGTGCGCTGCTTCAAGCATCTCGACTAAAAAGGTTGATTCGCCCCGGGCAACGTTGTCACTGGCTCCGACTCGGCAGTAGAGTCGATCAACCAAACTCAACGTAGCACTGGTTGCCGGAACATAACTACCGATCTGGGCAAGGAGAACAATGAGGGCATTTTGCCTCAAATACGTTGATTTACCAGCCATATTAGGTCCGGTGATCAGACAAAAACGTCTCTCGCCTTCGGTAATACTCAAGGGGTTTGCCACAAACTCACCGCTTGGCAAGTACGCCTCAACAACCGGGTGGCGGCCCCCTTCAACGATGAGGCAATCTTCTTCAACAAAAGAGGGCTTCACAAATGAGGAGAGGTGGGCTCGGTGGGCAAGGCTTTGGTAACAATCCAGATCACTGAGGAAGGAAGCGATTGTCAACAAAACCTTTTGTGCTTGGAGGGTTTCTTCAACAACTCGCTCATAGAGGGCTCGTTCATACTGTTCGGCATCAAAGGCGGCGTGTTGGATCTTTCGTTCAAGGGCGATCAACTCTTCGCTGCTGAAGCGTTCAGCGTTCACCAGGGTTTGTTTGCGATAAAATGTTTGGGGCATCTTATCGGTATGGAGTTTACTCACCTCAAGGTAGTGACCGAGGATTCGGTTACTCCCCAACTTTATGTTTGGTATGCCTGTTTGGTTTTTAACCTCTTCAAGGTAGGAGCTCAGGAGCTTCTTCCCCCCACCTTTAACCTCCCGTAACTCATCCAGTTGGCTATCATAGCCGTCCAAGATAATCTTACCCTCTTCAAAGGGTCCTTGGTGGCTGGGGTTTATTGCTCGCTCAATATGGTTTAGGAGATTCAGAGCCGTTTCATTATCCTCTTGAGTCGTAGTAAGCAAGTTTTGGTAACGTTGGTCGAAAAGCAGGAAAAATCCCCTCAGTGCTTGAGCGATTCCACTCAGGTCCTTGGGCAGGTGGCGTCCCATCACTACCCGAGTGCTGAGGCGTTCTAAATCCAGTACTTGCTTCAATTCGTGCCGGACTCGTTCCAACTCCTCGCGGTCTTGGTAGAGTAAGTCGACCCATCGGTGTCGATCGAAGATTGTTTTTTGTTGAGCCAAGGGGGAAGCAATCCAAAGTTTGAGTTTTCGACTGCCCATGCTGGTAACTGTCGAATCGATTGCATGAAAGAGCGTAAAACGGGCTGATCCGTCTCCAAGGTTGGCAAAGAGTTCAAGTGATTTTCGTGATTCTTCATCGATCTGTAGAAATTCATTGGAGTGGATCAACTTCAGCGAGTCGATTTGTTTCAAGGAGGAGCGGGCGGTTTGTTGGAGGTAGGAAAGAAGCGCGCCGGCGCTGGCGAGATAGGGTGCGTTATCTTCAATGCCAAAGGCGGTGAGGTTGTGTACTTCAAAGTGTTCGAGTAAGAGTTCATACGCTTTTTTTGCGGAGAACTGATAGGTCGGCAACTTGGTGATCATCGCATTCGATTGATCGATCGCCTCTTTGAACTCTTTCAGAAGAAAGTACTCATCTTCACTGACAAGGAGCTCGCGTGGTCGAATCTCTTCCAGCAGGGCAAGGAGGTGAATGAACTGCGGGTCGTGATCAACTTGGCGAACAAAGAAGGAACCGGAGCCTAAGTCGGCATAGCTGGTGGTAATCGTTCCCTTTTGGATTGTGAGTGCCATCAAGAAGTTTGCTTCCCGGGATTGCAGAAAATCATCTTCGATAACCGTTGCCGGAGTTACTACTTGGACCACTTCCCGTTGAGCCAGCTTTTCTCCGGTTACGGTTTGTTCGCAGATTGCTACTTTCTTTCCCGCATCCAAGAGGCGTTTGATGTAGTTCTTTGCTGCGTGGTAGGGAACCCCCGCCATAGGTATCCCACCACGCGCAGTGAGGGTGATATTGAGTAAACGCGACACCTCGATCGCATCATCTTCGAACATCTCGTAGAAGTCGCCGAGGCGAAAGAAGAGAACCGAGTCGGGGTGCTGCTCTTTGATCGAGCGGTATTGAGCCATCATCGGCGTGTCGGTTCGTTTTTCTTTACTCATATCAATACAAGGTCGTGGTAATTGCAAGAACCAATTTCAACCCGCTTCCCGGCTTGCCGTCTCGTCGGAATATTAAGTGTTTTTCATCCCAAGCAAAGGTGTTGTCGATATATTTTGCGTTCTTGACCAAGTAAAGGCCAAGGGGGAAACCCGGAACTTTCAGCTTGATTCCGCCGCCGGCGGAGAAGTACCAAGAGAGTTGATTCATCCTTGTTTCGTTGAGGTTTTCGCTTACCCCGCTTGCCGAAGCGTAGAGCTCGGCGGAGAGAACGTTGTGGACCAAGGGCCAGGAGACGGAGAGTTGGGTATCCCAAAGGAACGCTTGATCGAAGACTACACCAAAGCCTCGGGCGGTGTTCATACCGTCTAAGTAGAGCATCTCGTAGCGGGTTGCTCCCATCTTTGCGTCATACCAATCCCACCCCTCATCCCCGTATTGGGTTTTTGGGTTGTGGAATTGCGGCAACATCGCCCCGATTGTTGTGGTAAGGCCGAGGACAACGTTTGCCGGTCGTTCCTCCAGCTCAAAGTTAAAGAGCGTGACGTATCCGCTGAGGCTGGTGGAGGTTCGCATATAGTTGGAGAGACCAAAGAGGAATCCACCGGCGTAGGTAAAGCTTTGAGAGAGGTAGTAGCCGCGGGTCGTGTTTTCGATTAAGTCGCGTCCGTCCCACGCAAAGGAGAGGGAGAGTCGGTTGGAGAACTGCCACTTTTCGCCATACTGCTTAATCAACCACTCATAGGGGTCGTAGATATCTTTATCGTACTCCGCTTTGTTCAACCCGATGGAGAGCCCGACTCCAAGAGAGAGTGCTCCGGGTTTGAACATGAATGTATAGCCGGTGTTGTAGCCGAGGGAGAAGCGGTACTGAATATACTCCATCAAATTATTGCTGGAAGGATACGCGAAATTTGCCGCCTTGTACGCTTGGTAACTCTCATATCCGGCCGGATATGCCCGATCACTCGTTAAGGTCGTGAAGTACTCACTACCCTCGCCCTTGGTGAGGGTGTTCTCTTTGATACTGCGTTCAAAGGAGAAGGTGAAGCCGTTGGACCAGCGATGGGATTTGAACCAATCATCTTGGAACGCAACCATCACCGTTTGTGTATCGGGGCTGATGTTCGTGGAAACGGAAAGATCACGTCCGGTGCCCATCAAGTTTTTGTTGGACCATTGGAGGAAGCCGCTGACGGGGAAGCCGTCAACGTTACCACCGAAGGTGGCCCCAAACTGCAAGTCCATCTGATTACCTTCCGTTACGGTAAATACGGGGATGACGTACCCCTCTTCACTTCCGTTGTGGATGTCGAATTGAACATCCGTAACGATTAAGGTGTTGTAGATATTTTGGGCGGATTTAATCAAAAGCTCTTTGGAGAAGATATCTCCCTTCTTAAACGCAAGTTCGCGTTCGAAAACGTAGGGTTTCGACCGAGTAATTCCTTCGATTCGCACATCTTCGATGATCGCCTGTTGGTTCTCCTGGACATAGAGGTGATAGGAGATCGTCTTCTTCTCTTCATCACGGATCTCATCACTGCTGATTAAGTTAAAGATATACCCACTGTTCCAGTACAGGTCAGTGAGGGCGGAGATCTGCGTTTGAATCCGGGTAAGATCCAGAATCGAGCCCACCTTCATCGAGATCAAGTTTTGAAATTGTTCATCAGAGAAGACTTCATTTCCACTTACTTCGATTCCACCAAAATACCATTGATCCCCCTCAGTTATCGGGTAGATTAATCGCAGGCGCGTATATTTGTCATCATCGGAAGAGATATCCTCGACTCGGGCCGAGCCGACTTCAACATCGATATATCCCCGATCTTGATAGTAACTGATGAGGGCTTTTTGATCGTTTTTCTCTAGGAGGGGGTTGTAGTAGCCGGGATTGAAGAGGGAAACACTTTTACTTTCAAGCTGTTTAACGAGAGCCGAAGAGGCAAAGGCATCCGCTCCTTCAAAGACGATTTCGCCGATTCGGGATTGACTGCCCTCTTCGATATCAAGGTGGATCACGACGGTATTGGTCGCTTCGTCCTCCTCATAGGAGTCATCGACCTTGGCGTGGATATACCCTTTTTGCATATACAGCTCTTCGATCAATGCCGCACTGAGGTTCAGCGTATACTCATCAAAGAAATCACCGTCATGGACTAAGGAAGCATTGGTAATATCTTTTGTTTTAATGCCGCTGTTTCCCGTTATTTCGACTCGCTGAACATACGGCAACTCCTCAAAGTGCATAACGATGCTCAGGTCATTGCCGCTCTCGCCGGTTCGCTCAGCATCGGCGAGGAAGTAGTAGAAATACTCAAGGCTATAGAGTTTTGATTGCAATTCATTAAAGAGTTCGTCACTGAAGGGTTTCTTCAAGTACTCATACTGAAGATCAAGGATTTCACTCTCTTTTACGTGTACCAAACCCGTGTTTACAAATGATGCAATCGGTCGGCCCATATACCAAGGGGCCCCGTCGGCAGCAAAGATCAGCGTGGCGGTAAAGAGTGCAAGGAGCACAATTGCGAGAATTCGACGTTGGGTGGATTTCATAATAATTCCTCTACCTTCCTTAACGCAACACGATGCGTTTGGTTACACTTAGGCCCATCGTATCTAAAATATCTATGAACGACAACTCGTTTGGCTGGGTGAATAAAGAGAAGGTAAGCAATGGGTTACTCCACTCAAGCGAGAGTTCAAGGTTCAATGAAAGATCGGGAGCTAGGAAGGAGTTTCGGATCTTACTGTGTTCCATAGCACTCAAATAGACCAATGCTTGGAGGAAGAATTCCCGGCCGAAGTACTTACCCATGAAGATCACGGTGTTGTTCAAATAGCGCGCCAAGGGAGTAAAGGTAGTACCCAACGTTGAACCGGGTAGTGTATCAAGAAGGATGTTTTGGATGATGTTGGAGCGAAGGCTGAACATATCCAATCCCAACGATACTCGAATCGCTTCGGTTAACGCACTTGTTTGGAACACATCGATGTAGCCCAAGCGTTCGGCAACATTTGTAGCAGCAGCGGCGATATTCGCAACTGAATAGAGGTTGAACTGCCCGTACGCTCCGCTGGGGAGAATACTTTGGCCTAAGATCTCCAAAATCTCGTTGGTGTCTTTTGCCGGCAGTGATTCAAACTGTGGATTCAGGGCAGTAAAGCTCGCCTCCCGAAGCAGGAGGAAGATATCCACCCTGTTTCCGCTTTGATCGTAGTCGGTGAGCTTTGCCCGAAGATTGATCGTCGGCTGAACGGAGGTACTTCCACCAAAGGATTCAGTGTGTAAGCCAAGCGAACCCTCAGTGATGAAGAAATCTTTTTGGAAGTAGTAGATTTCACCGCTGCGCAACGCCAAGCTGCCGTCCATCGTAATCTCATCTCGCTGATGATCGTAGGTGAAACTCAACCGCTCCCCTTCACTGATCGTTGCTTTGATGACGGGGTTAACGATGTTGGGATAGAGGAAGTTCACCCCCTTGTCGGTGGTAAGGTTAAAGTCAGTTGAAGAGTTGTTCTCGTACGTATACCAATAGGGTAACCCTCGAACTCCTAAACTCAGCGTCGCGTCGCTGATAATTAAATCGCCGCTCAGCCAGGTCTCCAAGCCCCTGCCCCAAAGAGTAAACGTTCCTTTGGCCCAAAGCTTGGCATCGGCATCGAAGCCGAGCATCGGGATCCATAGATAGATTGGTTTATCGCCCGATTCTACGATGATTTCATAGTGGTCAAGGCCAAGTCCGTCGAGCTGGGCGCGCAGTAAAGTTGTTCCCTGGACGACTGCTCCGGTTTTTTGGTTGGTGCTAAAAAATGGAAGATGGGGACTGATCGCCCGATTTCCGTCAATTGAGACACTCAGGTTTTTCACTGAGATGATATCATCGTGAACCCAGAACGTCGTCATTTGAGATGAATCGACGCTGAGTTGGCCATACACTTTCGGACTCGCCTTTGATCCGGTTAAAAACACGGTTCCTTTCACCGTTCCTTCGGAGAAGGCAAAGACCGGTTTTAAGAACGTTCGGTTTAAATACGGTAACGGGAAATACAGGTTATCAGCTTTTACCCCAAAGGAATCGGTTCGGAGATCCGCTTGAACGGTCGCTCCAATTCCAAACGATTGATCAAGTGTTGCCTCAAGGGTTTGCGTTGGATAGGAATAGGTTCCTTCCAAGAAGGTACCGCCAAAAGAAAGATGGGTACCATCGCTATGGAACGTATGCGTTCCGCCAATAAACCCTCCTTCGCCAAAGAGAAGCGGTTCGCCGATCGTAAGCGAGCCGCTGCCGATTCGTTTGCTCAGGGGCTTCAGAACACTTGGTAAACTCAAGAGGTTCTCATAGCCCACCAAATCAAGGGTGGCAAAGAGATCGAGGTGACTTAACTGATCGATGTATGAGAGGTGGCGGATATGTTCAAGCGAACCATTAAGCGACGCAGTTTGTCCTTCAATCGTTAACAGATCGCCCCGAAAGGTCAACTCACCCATTCGAGCAAAGGAATCATAGAGGCGAAGATCGCTACCGCTGCTACCGATCTTTGTTGAGAGGGAGATCGTATCACTGCGGATCTCCGCTGTTCCGGAGAGTTCGATGGTTTTGGTAAGGTCACTGGAGCCAAGCAAGGAGAGATCAAGATAGGTTCCTTCTAGTGCGGTCACAAAAGAACCGAGGGAAAGTCCGTTGGTGACGATCATCGTTTGCAGGTGATCTGAGGAACCGATGATCGCTGTTTGAATGATGGGAAGGTCCTCGCGGAAGATGGAAAGATCAAAACTAAAGGGTTGTAAAAACTTCTGCTGAGCTAAGGCTAGCAACGGCGAACCTTGATAGTGAGCGTTACCGCTGTAGGTGTGGGTCCAGTCGGTAAATCGAGCATTGCGGATCAAAAGTTCATCACTGGAGATCATTAACTCGGTATCCACACTATAGACAGTTACCCCTACTTTCAGATTGTGAACGGAAAGCTGCTCACTTTCAAAAAGGAAGGAAAGACGGTCTTGGATCGTTACGTGAGCTCTTCCGCTGATCGACGTGCGACTGATCGGAAGGGTAAAATAGGAGGCATTCAGATCGATCGCGATCGTTTCTAACGCTGAACCACGAAGCGTGAGCGCTTCTTCTTGGGTAAACTCAAACTCCAGGAGGGAAAGATCAACATATCCGGTAAAGGGATAGGTCATATCAAACAGATCAACAACACCCGATCCCTGGATCAAACGTTGGTCAGTGAGTGAAACACTCATATTGATGTGAAGTTCGGGCGTCAAGGGTGAGGAGAAGTTGAGAGTAAAGAGATTGTTGATCCTCCCCGAGATTCCAATGTTCGCCAAGAGTTGATTCTCATTGATTTGAAAGAGGTCCACTGCCCCTTCAGTGAACGTCGTATCCAAGTGGGATCTTCCCCGGTAGGAGAGGCGATACCCCTCGGCGGAGAGCGCCGCTGAGGTTACATCGACCAGATCGTCCTGAACGGTAGCGGTGAAAAGAAAGCCCGCCGAGCTTTCAAAGCGACCGACTCGGAGGTTGCTCAACGATCCATCCAAACTAATTCGACCATCCAATCCAAACACCTTCCCGTTACCACTGTCAGCGGTAAAGAACAGGTTACCGGTCAGGGAACTGTCCGAAGTGTAGTAGGGATTCAAATAGGGAGCGAATTCATTCAAGAGCGGTTGGATGACTCCCAGGCTGAATTGATTAAAGCGCCCGGTGAGCTGAAAATCAAGAAGATTGTCTTTTTTATCCACCGCATGAGCTTGGAGGCGAAGAGCTGAGCCTTGTTCAATGAGGAGATTGAGGAAGCGGTTTGAGCGATCTCGTTCGTAGGATATGGCGAAGGTGAAATCATCGGTAAACAAATTGGAGGTCAACGCCCCGGAGGAGGCACGCCCGATGATTTGCCCATCTGATGCACGATAGGAAAAGGAAGCTTCCAAAGGAAGGCTCATAAGAATATTGCTTTGGATTTCCAGGTCCGCCAAACTTTGCAGTTGGAGGGACTCCAAGACTCCATGGCGATAGACGCCTTCACCCGAAGCATTCAACGTGTGACCGGCAACGTTCATTCCATACGGTGAACTCTGTGCTTCTTGTAATTCCAATGAGAAATGATACCGATCGGACCCTTGATCAGCGACCTCAGCATGTAAGCCCAAGAGGGTGAGCGCAGTCTCCAAGTTAGTGAGGGTAATTCGATCGCTTTTGAGCATCAATGAACTCAGATCATGTACCCAAAGATCGATCGCCTCCCCTTCGACTTGGAGCGCAGGACTCAGTACTCCCAAAGAGGGTACACCGAGGTGGATCGATTGGAGCGTGTCGGCGGCGTAAGTACCGTTGAAGGTAAGTGAGGGAGAGGTTACCTGAAGATCGGAGTTTTGGTAGCTTCCTTGATCGGCCAACACTTGAACGTGAATCATGCGCTCCCCAATCTCTCCTTGAGCGGAGAGGTAGCTCGTGCCGATTCGATGTTGATCAAGATTCACCGTTGTATCAAAGCCACTGAAGGTGAACAATCCACTCTCTTGAAAGTTTACCAACAAGGTGGAGGAGGAAAGATCAAGAACGGGCGTTGCTGCAGCTACCTGTTGAGCCTGAATCGTAAAGGATGGAAAATCGTTGGCGAGGGCCCACGTAAACGCTACGTCGACATCATCCAAGGTTACTGCTCCTAGAGCAAGGTTCGCTTCAAAGGAACCATCTTTTCCAAACGCTTCGATCTGCAATCGTTTTACCCAAGAACGAAGGAGCCAAGGAATTGATTGCGGCCCTTCAAATTCTTTGCCGGAACTCCGAAGGTACACCGATGGTTCATCAATGGTAAGGCTGAGCAAGGGTTTTGGGGTAAACAGTGAGAGAAAAAGATTGAACAATCCTCCTTTAAGGTAGGTTTGTTGAGCAGTAATCGAAAGATCTTCGCCGCTGTGGTAGGTCAGGTCGAAGATCGTCAAGTCAGCAAAGAGGTTCCGTTCAATAGAGGTAAAGGAGAGGTGGTTATCCCCCTCGCCACCAATCTCACCCAATAAGTAGTCACTGAGTAAATGGGTTGGAGAATCAGGGAGGAGGTCATACACTAAAACCCAGCCCACAAGGGCTGTTATCAGGAGGAGGATTGTTGTGGCGATTACAACATCTTTTGCTCGGGTATGAAATCTCACACGCTTTGACCTCATCGAGAGTATACCGTATCTTTTCAGTCTTTGGCACCTAGTGAATGTGGATTTACCACAAGCCACTTTTAGCGTAGGATGTACCTATGAGCACGATCTTAAAGAATTTCATCGTATTTGAAGGGCTGGATGGTTCGGGAACAACCACCCAGATGCAGTTGTTGGCGGAAACATGTGATCGCACATCCCGTTCGTGTAAGGCGACCTTTGAACCGACGGATAAACCGATCGGTCGACTTGTTCGCTCGATCTTACAAAAACAAGTTGTCACCACTCCGCTCGCCCTCGCCCTCCTCTACGCCGCCGACCGGGAAGATCACCTGTACAATCCAATCTACGGGATCGCTGCTGAAGCCAAAGCAGGTAAACTCGTCATCAGTGATCGCTATTTGTATTCATCGTTGGCGTATCAGAGTGTCGAATGCGGATACGACACGATCGTTGCTTTGAATCAATTCCCTCACCCGGAGTATCTCTTCTTCCTCGATACGCCGGTGGATGAGTGCCTCAGGCGCATTGCTCACCGAAAAACTGAGGTTGAGCTCTTTGAACATCATGAGTTTTTGGTGCAAGTCAAAGACAACTATGAACGAATCTTTGAAGAGCTGAATCCCGAGGTGAAATTAACCCGAATCGATGGACTTTTGCCGATCGAAGAGATCTCAGCGCTGATTCGATCAACGCTCTTTAGCGAATAAACATCGCATCGCCGTAGCTAAAGAATCGATAACGCTCGCTCACTGCGTGTTTGTACACTTCATCGATCAACTCTTTTGAGGCAAAGGTCGCAACAAGAACAAGCAGGGTGGATTCGGGAGTATGGAAGTTTGTCAGCAGTTGATCGACTACATGAAAGCGAAACCCCGGTTTAATAAACAGGTTTGTTTGACCTAAGCCGCTTAGGAGCGTGTCCGTTTTTTCATCATACGCTGACTCAAGTGTGCGCACGCTCGTCGTTCCAACACCAACGACCTTGCGCCCATCCCCTTTGGCTCTCATCACCGCCTCGGCACACGAGGTGCTGATTTCATAGGATTCAGTGTGCATTTGATGATCTTCAAGATGTTCGGTTCGAACCGGCAGGAACGTTCCCGCTCCAACGTGAAGGGTAACGGAGGCGATCTCAATACCCCGCTCTTTGATTCGAGCAAAGTGTTCTTCGGTAAAGTGAAGACCCGCAGTAGGAGCCGCGACGGATCCCTCGGCCTCGGCGTACACGGTTTGATAGCGACTCTCATCGGAAAGCTCATCGCTGCGTTTAATGTATGGCGGAAGCGGAACGTGGCCTAAGGTTTCAAAAAATGTTTCATCGATTGGCGTAGCAAAGGTGACCACTTTTGAGCCGTCACTTCCAAGGGCGGTAATCGTCGCTTCAAGAGAACCAAAACGATAGCGTTTTCCGACTCGTTGGCGTTTACTCTTTGAAACAAAGGCGTTCCAAGAGGAATCGGGGTTCTCATTCAAAAAGAGAAATTCAACGATCCCTCCACTCTCACTCTCGCCATAGAGGCGAGCTTTTCTGACCTTGGAGTTGTTTAAAACAAGCAAAGAGCCCTCCTCCAAGAGATCGGGAAAGGTAGAAATCTGATCGTCATAATAGGTGTTGGAAAGGCGGTCAACCACTAACAGTCGGTCTTCTCCCCGCTTCTCGCTGGGGCGCTGAGCGATCAGCTCAGCGGGTAAGTCAAAAGAGTATTCCTTGATCGTCATCGTATATGTTCTGCTTTCGTTTTATGTTTAATAAGTCGTAGGCTTTACCGGTTGCCATCCGTCCTCGGGGGGTTCGTTTCAAATAGCCTTTTTGAATCAAGTACGGCTCATAGAAATCTTCCAATGACTCAAGCGCCTCCCCTACGCTGATCGAAAGGGTCTCAGCACCGACCGGCCCCCCATCATAGTGTTCGATGATCGCCCGAAGGATGTTTCGGTCTTGGTTCTCCAAGCCCTGTTGGTCGATACCGAGGCGTTCTAGCCCGTCAAGGACGATTTCATTGGTAATCGTTCCCTTACCAAGGACTGAGGCAAAGTCTCGGAGTCTTCGAAGTAAGCGGTTGGCGATTCGGGGTGTTCCCCGACTGCACTTAGCCAGGGTGAGAACTGCATCATCGCTGATTCGCACATCAACGATCTCACTTGAGCGATGGATGATGTTTGCCAACTCCTCTTCCGTATAGAATTCGATGTGAGCGGTGATCCCGAAGCGTGAAGCCAAGGGTGAAGAAACACTGCCCGCTTTCGTTGTTGCCCCGACGAGGGTAAAGGACGGAAGGGGAATTCTCATCGTACGAGCCGAAGGGCCTTGGCCGATGATCCAGTCAATTTCAAAGTCCTCCATCGCGATATAGAGCATCTCTTCAAGCGCCGGCTTGAGGCGGTGAATCTCATCGATAAAGAAGATCGAATGTTCCGTCACATTGGTGAGAATTCCAGCAAGGTCCTTAGGTTTATCGAGCGCCGGTGCGCTGGTCATCCGAATCTCCGAGCCCATCTCATTGGCGATGATCGAAGCTAAGGTGGTTTTTCCTAACCCCGGCGGTCCGATTAAAAAGGTATGATCAAGTGCTTCGCCCCGCTCCCGGGCAGCTTGAATGAAGATCGAGAGGTTTTCTTTAAGCCGGGCTTGGCCTTGGAAGTCGGCAAGCATCTTCGGTCGGAGCACATTCTCTTGGCGGTCGGAGATCTCCTGAAAGGAGGTAGAGACGACTGAGTTCTCAAGCAGTTGATCGTAGTTATCCATATCCTCTCCTAACTCAACCGATTCAGTGCCTGGCGAAAGAGCAACGCTTCGGCATCTTGGCGGGGTATCTCACCGATCTCTTGAGCAAACTCAACTTCCAACTCAGCGATTACGTCCTCCGCTTGTCTTCGTTCAAAGCCCATCTCAACAAGGGCATTTACAAGATCCGACCAAATGGTCGTTCGACTTGATCGTTGTTTAACGGTAGGTTCATCAAGAACCAAAACATTGCGAAGGGCAAGAACCATCTTTTGGGCGGTTTTTGGCCCGATTCCAGGGATCGTTGAAAGGGTTTTCACATTTCCGCTGTCAAGCGCCTCGGCCAAATGCCTTACGTTGATTCCGCTGAGAATCTTGAGTGCTTGCTTAGCTCCGATTCCGGAGACAGTTTGCAGCTGTTCAAACGCTTCGCGTTCGCTTTCATCGTAAAACCCGTAAAGGGTCATGGAATCCTCTCGAACGATTAAGGTCGTTAAGATTTTAATGAGCTTTCGCTCCTGTTTATCGAGGTTTGAAAAGCGACTGACACTTTGGTTGGAAACAAGAAGCATGTATTCGATGTTGTTGGAACGGAGGATGACCGTTCCTTCTTTAATCGAGACAATTTCACCAATCAGGGCGTTAATCATATCCGGTTCATCCTTATTCGGGTTGACTCATGGGCGTGTAAACATAAAGCCGCCGCAAGAGCATCTGCGGCGTGATCGGGGCGAGGAATCTTCTCCAAGGAGAGAAGGATTCGAACCATCTCTTGGACTTGAGCTTTATCGGCAGCCCCGTAGCCGACGACCGAACTTTTGATCACCGGAGGGCTGAAGAGGCGAATCGGAACCTTTCGGCTCGTCAGCTCGTGCATGATCGAGCCGATGACTTTGGCAACCGGAATGGCACTGGAGATATTTTTGGTAAAAAAGATATCTTCCATTCCGCACACCGTTACTTCATGCTCCATGGCAAGGTCGCCGATGGATTTAGCGATGAAGTGGATTCGATTGCAATCACTGTCTTTTGTCGTCGTCTTGATCACCCCATAAGAAACAAGCCGGGTGTGTTGCCGTTGTGTTTCGACAACTCCCCAGCCTGTTTGGGCATATCCGGGATCGATTCCAAGAATTCGCATCCCCTACTCTTCATCCTCGAAGCCATCGGGAATCTCAAGGTTGGAGAACACCTGTTGGACGTCATCCAACTCCTCCAAACGCTCTAAAATCTTTAAGACTTTCCGGGTTCGTTCATCATCAAGTTCAACGGTTTGGTCGGCGATCTTTGCAATCTCAGCGCTTTCTTGTTCAAAGCCCGCTTCCTGCAGTGCTTCAAGCACGTTGGCAAAGTCATTGGGGGCGGTGTAGACCTCGATCATTCCGTCTTCATGGAGGACATCGTCCGCACCATGATCAAGAGCCGCTTCAAAGATCTCCTCTTCGGTGTATTTCTCATCATCATAGATGATCATACCCTTGGTTTGGAACATATAGGAAACCGAGCCGGTTGTACCGAGTGTTCCACCACCCTTCGTTAAGGTTGATCGGACTTCACTGGCGGTTCGGTTTTTGTTATCGGTAAGCGTATCGATGATGATTGCGACTCCACCGGGAGCATAGCCCTCATAGGTAAGTTCGTAGAATACGGCATTGGCCAATTCGCCACTGCCCTTTTTTATAGCCCGATCGATATTATCTTTGGGCATATTTTCCGTCCGCGCTTTAAGAATCGCGGTACGAAGCGCCGCATTTGAATCGGGGTCAGGCCCTCCGTTTTTTGCCGCGACGGAGATCTCTTTTATCAGTTTTGTGAACTTCTGACCGCGAGCCGCATCAGCAGCTCCTTTTTTGCGTTTAATGGTTGCCCATTTACTATGTCCAGACATCGATGGACCCCTTTGATGTTATTAGATTTCTTGTGCCCAAAAATTACCACAACCACTAGGGCCGGTCAAGGGCTTGTGCAATTCTCTCGAAAAAACGGAGCAGGATTGTATCGAGAACCATAAAGCCAATTTCTGTTAATATAAAGAATTGACTGGAGTCAGTATACCACAGAGAATCAAACTTCGCAATAATTGTCGAAAAAAGAGGTGTAAAATCGTAGCCGGTTCGTTCCAAGAAGATTTGTTTATCGATTCCCCAAGCGGTTCTGAGTCCGACCATGATCTCCTCTTCGATTCGCTCGGCAATGGTAAGAACTTCTTTTTCATAGCCACTGCCAACACGACCAAAACCATACTCCTCAGCGCTTTGCTCTTGGGTGTAATGAACCAGCGTTCCACCCTCAAAAAGTGTTGAGGCTGCACTACTGCCCAGGCCGATATATTCACCCAATCTCCAATACACAAGATTATGTTGACTGTAGTGCTGATCTTTAGCAAAGTTCGAGACCTCATAGTGTTCAAAGCCAAGCGAGGCCAGGTACTCCCAAACCCCATAGAGCAGCTTTGCTTGGTCATCTTCACTCATAAACACGCCTCCCACTTCAAAGAGGCGACTGCCCTCTTCAACGGTAAGGCAATACAAGCTTACGTGGTTCGCCTTGCAAAGACTCAATACCGAATTGATATCTTTTACAACATCCTCAACCGTTTGCCCGGGGATCGCCACGATCAAATCGAAGGTTACTTCAACACCAAACATAGAACGGATCTTTTCAGCAAGAAGGAGCGCTCGCTCATTCATCGCTTTGGTGGTGTTTCGCCCGATTCGCTGTAGGAACCGGTCATCCATCGATTGAATCCCGATCGAAAGTCGAGTGAGCAACCCCTCTTCAAAGAGAGAAAAGAAGGACTCATTGAGGGTCTCGGGGTTGATCTCCATCGTAACTTCCCGACTCCTACCGTGTGTCTGGATCCTTTGAAGCAATGTCTTCAGTCGTTCAAAGCCCAAGAGTCCAGGGTTACCTCCACCGAGATACACCGTATCAAAAGGCTCATCACTCTTTGAAACTAACCCATCTACCTCCGCCAAAATGCGTTGGTAGTAGGGTTCGATGAATTGAGAGTGGGTTCGGTACACTTCAGAGTAAAAGGTGCAGTACGCACACCTGCTGGTGCAAAAGGGAATGTGAAGATACAAGGATCGCATCAGGCGTTGCCCATCGGTCGAACTCGCTTTGGTGGCCAGAAACGGAACACAACGCTGCCGTTGATCGTGGATTGATCAACCGGGCCAAAGTATCGGCCGTCGCGGCTGTTATCGCGGTTATCACCCAAGGGAAGGATTGCGTTCAAGGGAACATACACTCCCCTCTTATACATACTCGCTTTCGAGCGGGCTGTTAGGTCGGTCGGATCGAGGAGGTGGTGAGCCTGTGCTGCTGCGTTTTCAAAGGCATGGTAATCCGGTGGATAGGAAAGGTTGGCAACGCTGTTATAACTGGTTTTAATATGGTTGGGGGCGTTGTTTACCTCTAAGCCCGCCTCTTGATACCCATACAGCGTACCCCAGGCGTTCAACCCTTCGTAGAGGGAATCATCAATCGTTCGATGCGGCGCATCCACTAAATCCAACTCACTTCGGAACGTCGTTTCCTTTTCATAGGCAGTAAAACCGGTTTTTCGTACCTCGACGTTTCCGTCGACAAAGCGAACGACCTCCTCGGGTAACCCGATCGCCCGCTTCACAAAGAGCCGCTCGGCGATCGATCCATCTTCATTGCGGTCAATATTTACCAGTGACAACGTCCCGCTGAAGATGATCTGCGAAAGAATATCAAAGAAAGGACCCTTGGAGTCATATTCGGGGTTATAGAAGGTAATGATCGAATCGCGTTTGACTTGCCGGTTCTTCGCTCCTACTTTCGGTCCCGCCGGGTAGAGTTCAATGCCATAGATTGTTTTGGAAACAAACACGCGATCGCCGATCTCCAGGGTTGAAACCATCGAGGGCGAGGGAATAACAAAGAGTTGGAAAAGATATTGGTTGATTAACAATACCGCAAAGACGGCAAAAACGAGCGCATCAGCCCATCCTTTCAATTCGCCTACAAAGGTACGTCTTGGTTTGTTCATCGTTTCATAGAGCCTGACTGCTTTTCGATGGGTCAAAAAACGAACAGTCATGGTCTCAAGCCAGGTTAAGAATCGGTCCATATCTGGCAAATTATCACAACGGCCATTGGTTGACAAGGCAAGAGCTGATGGCTACCTTACTTGTGTATGAAACCTAAGATTGAACTTCCACCGGTAGAAGAGGTAGTCCTCCCCAAATTATTCAATCTCCGACCCGGCTATCTCATCCTGGGCATGATCATCCTCGCCCTCCTTATCCTCATCTTTCTTCTTGGTTTTCTGCCCGGAATCATAAAAGGTGGGCGATACGTCTCCTTCCAAGCACCGTTGAGTGAAACGGGAATCCTTTTGAATGGAACCTACTTGGGCTCAGCCACCCACCAGTATTTTATTCCCTCCGGCACTCATACCGTTGAATATGTCAAAGCCGATCAGATCTATGCCACCGAGGAGATAAACATCGACCACCCTATCTTCTTTACGTGGCTTATTCACCGAACCAAACTCCTTCAAGAACCGACAATCTCCCTTTCACATGATCAAAAGGATACGATCATCTCATTTCTGTTGAACGAAATCCAAGAAGTAAGCAAAGCCCTTGAGTACCCTCCTCAGTTCCCCTACCAACCGGTATACAAGAATCTCTTTACCGATTTGCAAGCGTTAGAGATCAACAAGCCAGAGATCATCACCCTTGCCTTGAGTATGATCAGCAACGAGACGATGAGAGAAGAAGCTGAACAATTCTTCGCAATAGAGCCTGTAAAACCGGTTCAAACAAAAATCAACGATCTTCCGCCGGTTGGAAAGGTATCAACCCTTCAAGCCGGTTCGCTTTCGATCGAAGGCTACACCTACGAAGGATCAAGTATTACCTTTGGTGACGGACAAACGCCTCAAAGCAATCTTGCTCAAGATTCTACATCAACCTTTGTCTTGGCAAAACGACCCGTTTCTCAATACGAGTGGGCTCTCTTCATCGAAGAAAATCCCCAGTGGTCCAAGAGCAATCAAAACGATCCTACCTACTTAGCCGGTCTTTCGCTTTCCACCCAATACTCAACCAACCGTCCGATCTTTAACATCAGCTATCAGGCAGCGTTGGCGTTTGTCGAGTGGCTCAGTAAGAAGAGCTCAAAAGAGGTGTTCATCCCCACCGAAGCGATGTGGAGCCAAGCTGCCTATTCTCAAACAAATACGGTCTATGACGCAAGCTTGAGTCTTTCGACAAACTCAGCACCCCTTCTCGGGCTTTCAGGCGGAGTATGGGAGATGACAAGCAGTCACTACCTCCCAAGGGCAAGAGGTGTTGCATACGCTCATCTCCAAGATCTTGCAATACAGTACAACCTTGAACCACAAGTAATCGTAAAAGGCGGCAGCAGCGTCCACAAATCCACGATTGATGAAGTGGGCAT